>JBGPZT010000142.1:0-6917 GCA_041493915.1 Candidatus Limnocylindria bacterium | reverse complement strand
TCGTCGGTGTCGGCGATGAGATCGTCGAGCGTGCCCGCTGTCCCCGGCATCACTGACACGTTGGTCATGCGGATGATCGGCACGCGCTGCCAGCCGTCGGCGCGCATCGTCCCGTTCGAGCGCGTGCCGAGCGCGGCGGCCGTTTCGCGGTTCATGAGGTACCCGACGAAGATGCCATCCTTCACCGCCCAGCCCTCGCTGGCCGGCACACCCTCATCGTCGAACCCGAACGTGCCGAGGCCCCCGGGCGACGTCGCGTCGATGCGGATGTTCACCTCGGAGCTGCCATAGCGGAACGTCCCGAGCTTGTCCGGGGTCAGGAATGACGTGCCGGCGAAGGCCGCCTCGCTCCCGAGCGCCCGGTCCAGCTCGATCGGATGACCGCAGCTCTCGTGGCACTGCAATGAGAGTTGATTGCCACTGAGGATCACGGTCGTGATCTCGTCCTGCGGGCACTGCTTCGCGGACAGGAGCGCGACGGCCTCATCGGCGACGCGCTCGGCGTTCCCGATGAGGTCCCAGCGCGTCAGGATCTCCCAACCACCGGCGTTCTGGTAACGGAGCCCGTCGGGGTACGAGCGGATCTGCAGCTCGCCGTTCCCCACCGCCTCCGCCGCGATGCCTCCGCCGACCTCGGTGATGCGCTGCGTGATGTCGGCTCCCTCGCTCGAGAGGAACAGCTTGTCCTCCCGCCAGACCGCGTATGTCGCGCGCGTCGTGCGCAGCCCCTTGCGCTCGCGCATGCGCGCCTCGGCGCTCATGAGCAGCTTTACGCGGTCGTCGAACGACATCGCGAAGGGATCGAGGTCCACTGGCGTCTCGTACGTCGCGCGCACCGGCTCGACCGGCGCGAGCGTCGCGTCACGCTTCTTCGTGATGGCCGACGCCCTCGCGATCTCGACCGCGAGCGCCGCGACGCGGTCGGCTTCCTGCGCGGTCACCACCTGCGACGCGGCGAATCCCCACGCACCATCCGCGATCGCGCGGATCCCGAAGCCGAAGGAGTCACTGCGGTCGACGGAATCGAGGCGCCCGTTCTTCACCAGCGCGTTCTCCTCGTCGCGGCGCACGAAGCGGACGTCGGCGTACGTTGCACCGCGCGTTCGGGCCGTGTCGAGTGCGCGCCTGGCGAGATCGCGCTCGACCGCGAAGCTCGCGAGGCTCAGGCTTTGATCCGGTAACCGCTGCCGCGGTTCCAGGCGTCGCTCGTCCTCACCTGTGACCTTCGGGTCCCAGTCTCGTCCTCGCTAGCCTGTAATTAGGCGGCTCGACGTCGATATGCACGTCGTGGGGATGCGATTCGCGCAGGCCGGCGCCTGAGATGCGCACGAACGTCGCCTTCGTCCGGAGATCCTCTACCGTCGCGGCCCCCACGTACTTCATTCCCGCGCGCAGGCCGCCGACAAGCTGATGCAGGAAAGGCTCGAGCGTGCCCACGCATTTGACGTGTCCCTCGACGCCCTCCGGAACGAGCTTCGAGAACTCCCCGACGTCCTGTTGGCCGTAGCGGTCGCGCGATGCGCCAGTCTTCGTGCCTGCGCGCGCCTGCATCGCGCCCATCGAGCCCATGCCCCGGTACGACTTGAACCGTCCCTCCGGTGTGTCGGTCACCTCGCCGGGCGATTCGTCGACGCCCGCCAGGAGCCCACCGAGCATCACGGTCGACGCGCCGGCACCGATCGCTTTCGCGATATCACCGGACTGCTGGATCCCGCCGTCCGCGATGATCGGGATGCCGTGCCGGTCGGCCGCTTCGGCGCAGTCGAAGATCGCGGTGATCTGAGGCATTCCCGCACCCGCGACGACGCGCGTGGTGCAGATCGCGCCCGGCCCGACGCCCACCTTCACGCTGTCGGCGCCCGCGGCGATGAGCTCCTCGGTGCCTTCCGCCGTGACGACGTTCCCGGCGATCACCTGCACGCGATGTCGTGCCTTCACCTTCTCGACCATACGGATGACGCCGGCCGAGTGGCCGTGCGCGACGTCCACAACGATCACGTCGACTCCCGCTGCGACGAGCGCCGCGGTGCGTTCGTCCGCGTCCCCGGACACGCCGACGGCCGCGGCGACCAGCACCCCAGCGTCCTTCGCGAGCTGCACCTCGCGGACCTGATCCGCGATCGGGAGATTGCGGTGGATGACCCCGAGCCCGCCGAGCCGCGCGAGCGCGATGGCCATGCGCGACTCCGTGACGGTATCCATCGCGGCGGAGAGGATGGGGATCTGGAGCGTGATGCCCTTCGTGAGCTGCGCCTTCGTGGAGACCTGGGTGGGAAGGACGTCGCTACGCGCGGGGATGAGGAGGACGTCGTCGAACGTGAGACCTTCCTTGGTGAAGCGCTCCCCCACGCGGCTCACGTGCGACGGAGTGTACCGGGGCGCTAGCGCTGCTGTCGCGACCTCGCGAGACGCTCACCGTATGCGGTGCCGCCCTTGACCCACAGGTTGAGCATCTCGACGCGCTGCTTGGTCCACTGCCGCGCGCGCCACCAGAACACACCCGCTGCCGTGAGAGCCACCAGGCACGCGCCGGGCAGCACGATCGGCTGCAGATCCATGAACAGGTCGAGGCGATGCGCCACGATCGCGAGCGCGACGAAGACGAGCACTTCGATCTCGGCAAGCAGGATGAGGAAGATCAGCGCGAACGATGCCGCGCCGAAGCTCTTCTTGATCCGATAGGGAAAGGCGACGTCCATGAGCCCGCTCACCGACGCGAAGTCTAGAGCAGCGTTGCGCTGCGTTCGGGTCCGATACCGACCATGCCAATGGGTGCGCCGACCGTCTCCTCGATGCGCGAGAGATACGCGCGCGCTGCGGCGGGAAGATGCGCGCGGTCGGCCACATCGGTCAGCGGATCGCACCAGCCGGCGAGCTTCTCGTAGCGAGGCACGGCGCGCTCGAGCACCGCCGTCGGTGGCATGTCCGTCGTGAGCGCGCCGTCGACGTCGTAGCCGACGCAGAAGGGGATCTCGCGATAGGCGCCGAGCACGTCGAGCTTCGTCACGGCGAGCTCGGTGAAGGCGTTGAGGCGATGCGCGTGGCGCGCCGCGACCGCGTCGAACCACCCGATCCGCCGCGGACGGCCGGTCGTCGCCCCGTATTCATCCCCGCGCTCGCGCAGCGCGTCGCCCTCGCCGCCGGCCATCTCCGTCGGGAACGGACCCTCGCCGACCGCGGTGGAGTACGCCTTCACCACGCCGATGACCTTGGTGATGTACCGCGGTGGGATTCCCGCGCCGACCGCAGCGCCGCCCGCGAGTGGATTAGAGGACGTGACGTACGGATAGATGCCCCAGTCGAGATCGCGCATCGCGCCGAGCTGTCCCTCGAGCAGGATGCGCGCGTCGGTCCGGAGCGCGCGCTCGACGAGCGGAAGGGTGTCGACGATGCGATCGCCGAGCGTCGCCGCCGCCGCCAGGACGTCATCCGCGACGACCTTCGCGTCGAGCGGCGCGTCGCCGTACCGCTCGAGCACTTTCTTCTGGCGCTCGAGCTCGTGCGCGACGCGCTGACGGAAGCGACGCTCGTCGCGCACTTCGTAGACCTGGATGCCGTGCCGCGACACCTTGTCGGCGTACGCGGGGCCGACGCCCTGACCGGTGGTGCCGAGCTTCTGCCGGCCACGCTCGCGCTCGTCGAGGCGGTCGATCGCGACGTGCCACGGCATCAGCAGATGCGCGCGGTCCGCGACGCGGAGGTTGTCGGTGCGTATCCCGTTGCGCTCGAGGTTCGCGAGCTCCTCGCAGAGCACCTGGAGATTCACGACCGTGCCCGGCCCGACGATGCAGAGCGCGTTCGGATTGAAGATGCCCGACGGCACGAGATGCAGCTTGAACGTGCCGTGCTGGTTGACGACGGTGTGTCCGGCGTTGTTGCCGCCCTGGAAGCGGATGACCACGTCCGCCTCCTGCGCCAGGAGGTCCGTGATCTTGCCCTTGCCCTCGTCGCCCCATTGGGCCCCGACGACGGCGGTCACTGGCACGTATTCAGACGATACGCGCCGCGTGCTTCACGCGCCGCGGGTCCGTTGCCGTCGACTCTCACGCCGCGGGTCCTGCCGCGGCTCGCGAGAGCCAGCGGGCGCTCGCTGTCTCCTGCTCGCGCTCCGGTCACCCACGACGGGCACCCACTCGCTGACATCCGCGACGGCGGCTCATCGCGCCGCGGCGCGTGTCATCTCAAGTCGATTTGGATTCGTTACTGCGGGCGCAGCAGCTCGGCACCAAGCTTCGCGATCTCGACGAGCGTTCGTGAGCGCAGCGGGTCGTGGCGCCACCAGAAGTTGGGGTCCCACTCGGGATCGCGCGCGGGATAGTTGCGAAGGACAAGCCCGGCGGGCCCGAACGAGCGCGTGAACAGCAGCGCCGCGCGCCGCTGGTGGTACGGGCTGGTCACGAGGATCGCCGACCGCAGCTTGCGCTGGACCATCAGCTTGGCGACCTCGCTCGCGTTCTCTTCAGTGGTCGCCGACGTGGGCTCGATGAGCGTCGCACTCTCTGGCACGCCCTGGCGCACCGCCTCGCGGCGCATGATCTCTGCCGAGCTCACGGAATCAGGGTCGATGGCCGCGCCGGAGAACACGATCAGCGGAGCGTAGCCCTGCTTCCAAAGCGCTATCGCCGTGCCGGCGCGCGCGCCGGTGTCGCCCGAGATCGCGACGATCGCATCGGCCTTCTCGAGCGGGTCCTCGACCGCAAGCGCATGACCGACGGCGGCGAGCGCGAACACACCCGATCCAATCGTCAAGAAGATGCCGACAAGGAGCCCGACGAAGAAGCCGCGCACAGATCGAGGCTAGCGGTGAGGGAGGATGTCGCTCGTCAGGCGGGCGGCGCGGCGGCGGGCGGTGGGGCGTTGCGGCGTGCCTCGAAGCACTCCGAGCAATACACGGGTCGGTCGGTGCGTGGCTCGAACGGCACCTGCGCCGGCTTGCCGCAGTTGCTGCAGATGACGTCGTGCATGTTCGCGGACCTCGCGGCCGCGCGCTCGGCCTTCGCCTTCTTACGGCAGTCCGGACAGCGCTGCGGCTCGTGGAGCAGACCCTTCTGCTGGTAGAACTCCTGCTCGCCTGCAGTCCACACGAAGGCATTGCCGCATTCGCGGCAGGTGAGCGAACGGTCCTCGAAGGCTATGGTCATCGCGTCGGCTTCCGCGCGGAATCGTACGCCGCGCGGTCAAGCGGACTCGGCCGTCCGACGCAGTCCCTCAAGGAGTCCGGTCCGCGACTGCCAAAGGCCGTCACGCTTCGCCCTCGACGCGTCCACGCACGAGCGCTGGACCTCTGCCGGGCGCTCGGGGGCTTTGGTGATGGCGGGTGGCGGCCCGAGGATCTCGGCCATTGCCGCGATGAGCTCGTTCACGCTCGTCGCGACGCCGGTCCCGATGTTGTAGACGCCCTTCCACTTGCCGGCGAACGCCGCAAGGACCGCATCGACGACGTCGCCGACGTACATGTAGTCGCGCTGCGCGGTGCCGTCGCCAAAGACGACGAGTTTCTCACCGCGCCGCCACCGTCCGACGAAGATCGCGATCACGCCGCCCTCGAGATCCTGTCGCTGACGCGGTCCGTAGACGTTCGCAAGGCGCAGCGTGATGTTCGGTATCCGCGACGCGCCGACGATCTGCTCGGCTTCAGCCTTGAACTTCCCATAGTTCGACGCGGGGTCCACCGGGACCGCTTCGCTCGCGCACACCTGCGTTTCGCCGTAGATCGCACCGCCGGTCGAGATGTTGACCAACATCCGCACCTGCAGCTCCTCCGCCAGGCGGACCACGTTGCGCGTCCCTTCGACGATCACGCGTCGATACAGGTCGGGCTTCTCCATCGACTCGACGACCTTGGTGCGCGAGGCGCAGTGCACGACGGCATCGAAGGTCTCACCATGAAGGGCTTCGCGGAGCGCCTTCGCGTCCGAAACGTCGACGACGCGGAGCGCGATGTCCGGCGCGAGGTTGGCGCGGTCGCCGGTCGAAATATCGTCAACGACGACCACCTGATCGCCGCGCGCCTTGAGCGCATCGACGATGGTCGAGCCGATGAAGCCGGCGCCGCCGGTAACGAGTACGCGCATCTTCCTGACTGCTCCCTTTTTCCACACCTGTGGACAACTTTCGGTGGACAGCGCTGCGAGCGCGTGAAAAGCGGTGGACCGTCCCAGGGCGGTTCTGGGGATAGTGTCGTAGGCGCGCCGACCCTTCTCAGTCACCCTTTGGTCCTATCGCGAGCGATCCCCCACGCCCGTTTCATCGGGATTTCGGGGCCAATTGACACCGAACGTATGTTCTAGTGTGGCAGAGACCCTGCACAGGGAGGCGGCATGACGCTGGAGAGTCCGGAGCGGGCGCTTCCGTATGACGAATCGGCCGAGCAACAGGTGCTCGGCAGTCTTCTCATCGACCGCGACGCGATCTTCAAGGTCGCCGACCTCCTCCAGAAAGGCGACTTCTACGTCGCTAAGCACCAGCGCATCTACGGGACGGTGCAGGCGCTGCTCGAACGCCGCGAGCGTATCGACCCGCTCACAGTGCAGATCGAGCTGGCGCGCCGCGAGGAGCTCGATCGCGTCGGCGGTCCGGCGTACTTACGCGAGCTCACCGAGCTCGTGCCCACAGCCGTGGAGATCGAACGGCATGCGCGCATCGTGCGCGACCGCGCGATCCTGCGCCGACTTCTCGGCGCGGCGACCGCCGTCGCAGCCGACGCGTACAGCGAACCGACGGACATACCGCTCGCGCTCGATCGCGCCGAGCAGCGCATCTTCGCCCTGCGCGACGAATCCGCGAACGCGCAGCTCAAGCACATCCAGGCCGCATTGCAGGAGAACTTCGACCACCTCAGCCAGCGGATGGAGCGCCCATACGAGCTGAGCGGCATCCCCTCGGGGTTCCGCGAGATCGACTTCTACACCGAGGGG
>JBGPZT010000172.1:0-5059 GCA_041493915.1 Candidatus Limnocylindria bacterium | reverse complement strand
GCGATGCCCGCCTTTCCCTGGAGCGCCGCGATCTGCTGCGGGCTGAGATTCCGGGCCACGTCGGCGTCGCCCTTCTCGAGGGCGAATTGCTGGTTCGTTGATTCGGGGACGTGCTTGACGAGCACGCCGCTGAGGGCCAGCTTCGTCCCGCCGTAGTTCGGGTTCGCCTTCAGCAGCACCTCGGAGTTCTTCGTCCAGTGATCGATGTTGTAGGGACCGCTCCCCGCGGAGTGGTCGAGCAGCCAGCCGGAGCCGGAGTCCCCGGCGGTCTCGTGTGTCTTCACTTCCTTCGAGTCGACGATGCCGCCGACCGTGAAGGTCAGGATCGAGAGGAAGCCCTGCGCGCTCGCGGTCTTCGGCAGGCTCACAACGACCGTGCTCGCGTCGGTAGCCTTGATGCTCTCCGCCTTCATCCCGGCGATGTCGGTGAAAAGGAAGGCCGGGGACTTGTTCAGCTTGATGACGCGCTGGAGCGAGTAGACGACGTCGTCCGCGGTCAGGGCGTTGCCGCTCGCGAACTTCACGCCGGACTTGAGCTTGAACGTGATGTCCCACGTGGTGCCCGCGTCCTTCGTGTCCCAGCTCGTCGCGAGGCTGGGCTTGATGTTCGCGAGATCGGCTCCCTCGAACTTCACGAGGGTCTCGTAGGCGTTGTGGACCAGGAGCACGCCGCTAAATTCGTAGGCGACGGCCGGGTCGAGCGAGATGAGGTCGCTGACGTCCGCGTAGTACACGAGCGTGCTCGCGGCACCGCCTGATGGCGCCGGCGTAGGGCTCCCGCCAGCGGGCGCCGGCTGCGTGCACGCCGCCGCGATGAGCACCGCGATGACCATGAGGATCGGCGAGCGACGGTACGACATAGAAGGTTCCTCCCCTGCCAGCAGTGCGTCGAACGAGCCTAGCACCGGAGGAAGCGCCGACGGCCAATCAGCACACGCGTGTGACCCACGTAACAGTGGCTGGGCGTCACTCGGTGCTCGCGCTCAGGTCTCGGAGCACGCGGATGAAGATCCCGCTCGGCCAGAGCAGGACGATCCCAAGCGCGACCTCATAGATCCCGGTCGATCCCCAAACGACGTTCAAGAAACCGAGAACGGCATTCGAACCACCGATGAGCCACGCGACGTAGAGGCTAGGGTCGCCCGGCCACTCGCGGCGCCAGCTCGGTGTGAGAACGACGAGATCTATGAGGAGCGTGGCACCCAGGATCAGCGACGCGATCCGCAGTGCGGCCGCTTCCTCGCCGGTCAGCGCGAACAGCGGGATCGGCGCAAGCGATAGGAACACGCACGTGAACGATCTGCTCACGATGCGACGCACACGCCAGATGTCGGTGCGAGTCCACGGTTGGTTCGGCTGGCGGAAGGCCACAAGGAGCCCGGCGAACCCGGCGAGGCTGAGCGAGATGCCGGACATCGTGAGGAAGAACGCTTGACCGGTCATCAGGGCGTGCGGCCGTATCCGACCGGCAGGAGGATGTCGCCCTTGGTGGTCAGGTAATAGACCTGCCAGTTGTAGTAGCCGCGATATGTATCTGGCTCCGAGCGCATGACCTCGGCGAACGCGGTCACCGCGCGGACGTAGCGCTGGGAGTTGTTGTAGCGGAACAGCGCGCTCGGCATGTTGGCGGGCGCGCCGTTCGCGCGCAGATAGCGCGCGGCCGCTCGGATCGCGTCGCGATCGGAGTTCACGTCGCCTTCGCCGTACGCGGCCCAGGTACCCGGCATGAATTGCATCGGACCCTGCGCGCCCGCGACGGACGTTCCACGGATCCGACCCATGCGCGTCTCGACGAGGTGGATGGCGGCCAGATACGACCACGGCACGCCGAACTCCGTCTCGGCGTCGCGGTAGTAGCGCGCCAGGTCGTCGAGTGGCGCGGGCTCGACGATTCGCCACGCAGCGGGCAGATCCGGACCGGGCACGACCGTTGCGCGCAGGTCCGCGGTCGCGTCGAGGTTGGCGGTGATCGGGCCGCGGATCTCGACGGGGACCGCGGCAAGGAAGGGGTCGCGCCACTCGGGCCGCGCCGCGAGCGCGCGATAGGCGCGCTGCTGCAGATGACCCATCCATGCGAGCTCCGCGCCGGTCACGCTCGGGTCGCGCACAGCCCGCTCAGCGGTCGCGATCTGTGCGGCGATCGCGACCGGGTCCGTGGCGACGGCCGGTGGTTCCTCACGCGGCGTGGGCGTCGGTCGCGCGCTGGGCGGCGTCGTGGCCGCGCCCGCCGTCGAGGCATCCGGTGAAGATATGGGTCGCGCGCTCGGAGTCGCGGACGGCACGCCGCTCGAAACCGCGCACGCGCTCACGAGCAACAGGGCAGATCCGATGGCGAGGATCCGTCCCGCGTCCGTTCTCAGCGCCAATCGATCGACGCGACCTCCACCGGCTCGGAGATGTCTTTGAGCGTCACGCTCCGTTTCTGCCTGGGGTAGGTCGTCTTCGCCGAATCGAGCGTCGCCGCGGTGACGAGGATCTCGCCGCCTTCGGCAACGCCGCCGATCCGCGCGGCCTCGTGGATACCGAATCCCGCGTAGTCGAGCCCGCGACGATGCGCGACCGCCGTGTGCATGCCGATCCGGATCTGCAGCGCGAAGCCCTGCTGCCGGCGCTGCTCGGCCAGGCGACGCTGGATCGCGACCGCGCATTCGATCGCGTCATACGCGCTCGTGAATGCGATGAAGAACCCATCACCTTGGTGACGGATCTCCTCGCCGCGACGTTCGGCGATGAGCGCGCGGAGGGTCTGATCGTGCCAGCGAATGAGGTCCTCCCAAGCCTTGTCACCGATGGCATCGACGAGCTTGGTCGAGCGCACGATGTCGGTGAAGAGAAAGGTCCGCTCGACGGTGTCCGACGGTGCCTCGACCGCGGGAGCGAGGGCGGCATCGCCGAGCAGTTCCCCGGCGTGCCGCGCATCGCGACGAGCACCTAGGCGGTCGAATGTCGAGAGGGCCGCCTGGAGCTCGAGCGTTGCCGCAGCGCTGTCACCTTGTTGGCGAAGTACGGCAGCCAGCAGCACACGCGTTCGCGCGACCTCATAGGGGACGTCGAGGTCCACCCACGACCGCAGCGTCGACCGCAGCGTGGTCTCCGCCGCGAGGGCGTCGCCGTCCGCGAGCTGCAACCCCGCGCGTGCGTAGCCGGCGATGGCCGCCATCGCGGGCGTCCCAAAGGCCTTGGCGATGCCATCGAGCTCCGTTGACGCGATCCGAGCCTGCTCGCGATCGCCGAGCACGAGCGCCACCTCGACGTCCGCTGGGAGAAGTCGGGCGCGGGCGAATCGCCCGGTCTCGTTCGCAAGCGCCCGGCGCAGAGACGAACCCGCACTCGCGGCATCACCCTCGGCGAGACGGACGAGCGACATTCCCGGCTCGGGGACCATGCCCATCTCGTGCGCTTGACGGAATGCCGCCTCGGCCGCGGGAGTGTCGCCCATACGCATGCGGATCTCGCCTACTTGATAGAAGCCGTAACCCGCGATGTCGCCGAGCTCCCAACGCTGGAGCTCCTCGCACGCGCGTCTCGCTTCCTGCTCCGCCTGCGCCCACGCCCCACGCAGCGCGACGACCTCCGCCCGATGGACCCGGCAGATGCCGGGGAACCCGGTGACCGACTGCCGCTCGCACCAGCGCGTCGTCGCCTCGGTCCATTCGCTCGCTCGTTGATAGTCCGCCAGGTCGCGACATGCCGAGATCGTCGTGCAGTACACCCAACCGGTCGACCAGGTGCTCAGCTCGCCCGCGGCGGCAGCGAGCGTCGCGACGTCGAACTGCGCGAAGCCCGCTTTGATGTCGCCACTCTCGAGCAGCGCGAAGCCTTGAGCGAGCGCTCCGAACGCCTGAAGGTCACGATCGCCGAAGCGCTCCCCGAGCAGCCTGATCCGATCACCGAGCGTGATCTGCTCTTCTAGGCTCGTGGGTGGTCCGGCATGCATCAGGAAACGCACGAAGAGGACGAAACCGAACTCGATCGAATCCTCGTCGCCCTCCACGAGCTTCTCCGCTCGCGTGAACCACGCCTGTGCGACCGACATCGCCCGCTTGCTGGCGTTGTGTTGCGCCAGTCTGAGGGCGACGCGCGTCGCGCCACGCTTGTTCCCGTTCGCCATGTACGCCGCGTAGGCACGTTCCCGCGCCGCGAGCGAGTCCGCCGGCTGCGCCATCCACCAAGCCGCGTCGGCGAGCATCTCGAGCCCGTCGGCATCGAGCTCGTTCGCTATGTCGGCTTGTTTGAGGAGCGCGAGCGCCTCCGCCCAGGCATGCCGCTCGAGGGCATTCCGGCCAGCTTCGAGTGGCGACGCGATCTTCCCCATGTCCGCGCACATTCTCGCCCCTTGATGGTCTAGGGACCGGCGAGATCGGCGCCTATCGGTCCGTTCGCACGGGACGTGAGCTTCGTCGCGGCCTGCGTGTTCCCCAGCGTTTCAGCGCGTTGATAGCCGGGCGAAGCTCACGGCCGCGATCGGTGAGCGCGTATTCGACCCGCGGCGGGACCTCGGCGTAGATGGTCCGCGACACGAGCCCGGCCGCCTCGAGCTCGCGCAGACGCGCTGTGACCATCTTCGGATTCGCATGGACGAGGGAACGCTCGATCTCGGTGAACCGACGCGGACCGTTGAGAAGATCGCGGACGATGAGGAGCGTCCATTTGTGTCCGACGACCGACAGTGCGCTCGCAAGCTCGTCCATATCTTCTTGCTTACTTTATTGGTATCCACTTGCTATTTGCAAGTATTGCGAGTACGGTTGGACGCAGAAAGAAGGGCATCTATGACGCTCACACAAGACAGACCGATCGTCGTTGACAGCACCAAGAACAGCGCGACGATCAAGCAGTGGGTTGCCGCTATGGCCAAGGGCGACCTAGACCACGCACCGTACGCCGAGGACGCGGAGACCTCCGACCCGAGCGGCAAGTACAAGGGCAAGGTGCAGATCCTCCAGTCATTCAAGGTCTGGAAGACCGCGTTCCCTCAGGGCACCGCAGAAGTGACGAATCAGATCGCACAGGGCGACCAGGTCGCTTCAGAAGTCGTCTACAAGGCGACGCACACCGG
>JBGPZT010000256.1:0-2075 GCA_041493915.1 Candidatus Limnocylindria bacterium | reverse complement strand
TGCAGGTCGAGGGAGGAGTAGCGTCCCGCGCGGCGAACGACGACCGCGCCTTCGTGCTCGCTCCACTCCAGAACCCCGCCAGGCCCGATCCCCAATCGCCGACGCACCGCAGCGGGAACGGAGACCTGCCCCTGCGCGGTAAGCTTCGAATGCGCGATCGGCGCCATGAAGTCCTATTACCACGGTAATGTTCCTAGAGCAACGGGCGCCTCGTGACGCCGCCAGAGCCGGGGACGGGCCAGCGAGCTGTAGCCTGCCGTCACGCCGGCCCACGCCCTCGTGCTGTATTCTTCCAGGGACTTTTGGATGCGGTTCTGGGACGACAAGCACGGGAGGTTGCCCATCATGGACGAGCAGATCGTCGAGACCGCCACCGGGCTCGGCTACGTCGAGATCGTCGAAGGTACGGGCGCGCGGCCCCAGCCCGGTGACGCCGTGAGCGTGCACTACACGGGCTGGCTCAAGAGCGGGCAGAAGTTCGACTCGTCGCACGACCGCGGCCAGCCGCTGGAGTTTCCGGTCGGGCGCGGTCGCGTGATCAAGGGGTGGGACGAGGGCGTCGGCACGATGCGCGTGGGAGGCAAGCGCAAGCTGATCATCCCGGCGCACCTCGGCTACGGCGCCCAGGGCGCCGGCGGCGTGATCCCGCCGGGCGCCACGCTCATCTTCGAGGTGGAGCTGGTCGGGATCAAGATCGCCTAGGACGCGGCACGACGGCGACGAAGGCCAGCACCGAGCGCATTCTCACCACCCACGTCGGCAGCATCCATCGTCCGGAGTGCATACGGACCCTCCTCCGGGCCCGCCTCGGCGGCCAGCCCATCGACGAGGCCGAGCTGGCGGCGCGGGCCGAGGAGGAAGCTGAAGGAGGAGGACTGGCTGGACTAGTGCGACGACGCGTGGAGCACGGCCGCTGCCGCCGCGGTGCGCGTGTTGACGCCGAGCTTCTCATAGATGTGCTCGAGATGATGGTTGACGGTGCGCACGGAGAGTCCGAGGATCGACGCGATCTCTGGGCCGGTCTTGCCCTGCGCGACCCAACTCAGCACCTCCGCCTCTCGCAGCGTGAGTCCGAGCGCGCGGAGGTCGCGGGCCGACACGGCCGCGCGCCTCTCTTCGAGCACGATCAGTGCCTGCGTTCGCTCGCCGAGGAGCCGGGCGACGAGGGTCGTGGCGTCACGCTCGACCACGAAGGGCTGCGGCGGGGTCAGCACTGCATCGGAATCGTTCCGGCTCAGCGTCCGATGGAGCCACAACCGCAGGGGTTCCGGCAGGCGATGAGAGGCGCCGCGCCGCGGCCACGCGAAATATTCACCGAGCCACCGCCGGGCCTGACGACTGTGCCAGCGGATCGTGCCATCGCTGCTCACGACTACGAGTGCGTGGCCGAGCTCCTCGACCCCGCGGAGCAGCAGCCTGAGATCTCCCTGGATGCTCGTAAGCGCCTCGGCGTTGCGATACGCGCGGACCAGGTGAGGACGCAGGAGGTTCAGGCCTTGACGGTCCTCCTCGGAGAAGTCGCGGCGCGCTCGGTTCATCGTGACGCCGAGCATCAGAGGACGGGGAGTCGCGAGCGCGAAGGCGATCTGATACTCGAGGCGGCCCGGGCGATAGACCTCGTTGTAGACGCCAAGCCGATGGAACTGGCGGCGGGTCACGAAGTCCGAGAGCTTGACCGCTCGGCCGTCGCTCGACCGGGCGAACCACGCGACCACCGGATCTTCGCGGATGTGATGCTCGAACGCTTCCCGGTAGTTGACGATGGGCGCATCCGAAGGATCGACGACCCACACGGCGCGGCCACGTCGAGGATTCACCTCGGACAGGACCGTGACGTCCGCCCGGACGAGCTTCTGGAGGGCCCCTCCGACGCTCGCGGCGAACGCGTCGATCTCCTGCGGGGCATAGATCAGCTCGAGCACGTCGAGGATGCGCTGCATCTTGCCGGTGCCGAGGCGTCTCATCGGCTGTCTCCAGCGCACCCGTGGCCGCGTCTGCCGGTCCCGACGTGCCGCGCGTCAATGTCCCGGACCGGTGACTGCTGCCCCCGGTCGCGCGCCAGGATCGCGCCCCCG
>JBGPZT010000133.1:0-7478 GCA_041493915.1 Candidatus Limnocylindria bacterium | reverse complement strand
GTCGTGCGTAGCCCTCTTGGAACGCCGCAACGACCGTCGGCAAGTCTTGGAGAAGCTCCCGCCAACCAGGTGCGCCCCGCGTCGCCGGCTCGTTGGAAAAGCCGAGCAGCCACTCGCGCCAACTCGGATGAGTCGTGCGGCCGTTCGCGCGCCATCCGCCGTAACCCGATGTGGCCGACAGGTCGACAGCGCGCATCGCGTCCCGCGCGGCAAACAGCGATGGGAGGACCCGCCGCATGCGCGCCTCGTCGAGACCGTCGATGTGCTCGCCGTTCACGCGCGGAGCGACCGAGTAGAAGCCGCCGAGCGCCTGGCCCCACTCCATGATCGGGGGAGTCGGCAACGCTCTCGACGAGTAGCGCGAAGCGAACGCGTCCTTCTCGAAGTCTTCGTCGTAGGCGCTAAAGCGCGCGACGAGATCCACGTCGGCGGTCCAGACCGAGTACACCGCCGACCATTCGCCCGGCCGCATCGCCGCGATCCGCGCCGAGGGTCCGAACCGTTCGCGGACGAAGTCGCGGTGCGCCGCGCCCGGGTCAGTCTTCGTCGCCAAGGCCGAGCTCGTCGAGGCGTTCGTCGCTGATGCCGAAGTGGTGCGCGATCTCATGCACGACGGTGTCGCGCACGATGTCCGCCTGCCGTCGCGGCGATGCGGTCATGCGCTCGATCGGGCCGCGGAAGATGCTGATGCGATCGGGCAGGTACGGGTCCTCGCCGCGGTCGGTCAGCGGAACACCTTCGTACAGACCGAGCAGCTCACCTCCGCCGCGCAGCTGCTCGGGCGACGGCTCGTCCTCGACGACGACCGCGATGTTGCGCATCCGCTCGCGGAACTCCGCGGGGAGGCCGTCAAGAGCGCGCGCGACCAGTCGCGCGAAGCGGGCCTGCCGGAGACGTGACACGTTCGCGACTCTAGCGTCGCGCTACGCGGCCTCCTTCTCCTCGGCGAGCGCGGATCGGAGCTGCCGCAGCGCTCGCGCGCGGACGCGACAGACACCTGATTCCGACAACCCCACCTTCACGCCGATCTCGCGGAGCGTCAGGCCACGCCCGTACGACAGCACGATCACGCGACGCTCCAGCTTCGTGAGCGAACGAAGCTCGCGCGCGACGGACTGCCAACGAGGATCGGGGGGCCCGACCGCGACGACCCCATCGGGTGCCGGGAGGCCGCCGTCGCCGAGCTCGGCGAGCCGGTCGAGCGAGATCTCGACGTACGGCGGCGGCAGGTCCTCCGTGATCCGCTGCGCCTCGCGATAGGCCCTGCGGGCCGAGCGCGTCAGCGGGTCGCGCTCGCGCAGCGCGTCGAGGACCTGGCCGCGGACGCGGCGCGCAGCGTAGGCACCGAACGAGGCGCCGAGGTCGCCGCGATAGCGCTGCGCCGCCTGCACCAGGCCGACGACGCCCCACGCGATCAGGTCCTCGCGGTCAGCTCCGCGGCAACGCGGATCGAGTGACCGCGCTGCCACCGCTCGCGCGAAACCAAGGTGCGCGATGATGCGCTCGCCGCTTGCCGGTTCATCCATCGTCGCCACCCTCCCCGGCGGCGGACGCTAGTCATGCATCGAAGGGGTGTCAATAGCGAGTTGACGCAGATATCCACAGAAGCCGAGCTGTTCTTCGAACGGTACGCATATCCCGACTGGCTGCGCACGCACAGCCTTCTGGTGGGGCGGATCGCCGAGACGCTGGTCGCGGCCCGCGCGGATGTACACAGCGAGGCACGGGACATCGCGCTCGCGGGTTATCTGCACGACATCGGGCGCAGCCCGCTCGTCGCCGGCGACGCGCGCGAGCACAACGAGCTGTCGGCGCTGATCCTCGCCGCTGAAGGCCTGGCCGGCTCGGTCGAGCCCGCGCGGCGGCACGCGATCTACACCGTGCTCGATCCGGCGACCGCGCCGGCCACGCTCGCGGACAAGATCGTCTACGTCGCCGACCGCCGCGGCGGCATGCGCGTGGAGTCCGTTGAGGTGCGCGCGCGCGATACCGCCCGGCGACATCCGCGTTTCGCGGCCGACATCGATCGCGCTATCCCGATCGCGAAGGCGCTCGAGCAGGAGGTCTTCGGGGGCGTGCCGTTCGCGTCGGACGAGCTCGAGGAGCATCTCGTCACATGAGCGACTTCTTCCGGCTGCAGAAGCACATCGATGAGCTGTCGGCGATCGGTGCGCGCGACGGCGCCGTCACGCGCCTCGGCCTCTCCGCCGAAGAGCAGGCCGCGCGCGATCTCGTTGGGTCGTGGTGCGCCGCGCGAGGCGCACAGCTTCGGCGCGACGCCGCCGCGAATCTGTTCGCGCGATTCCCCGGCGAGCGGGACAAGGATCCGGTGGTGCTCGTCGGCTCGCATGTCGATTCGGTGCCCGAGGGCGGCCGGTTCGACGGCGCGCTTGGCGTCGTATGCACCATCGAGGCGATCGAGTCGCTCCTGGACGTGGGCACGCGTTTTCAGCGGCCGATCGAGGTCGTGGCCTGGGCCGATGAAGAGGGCGCGCGGTTCGGGATCGGCCTGTTCGGGTCCGCGGCCGCATTCGGCCGGCTTCCGGCACGCGCCGCCGAACGCACCGACCGCAGCGGGACCTCCATCGCGCAGGCGTTGCGCGCGCTCGGCGAGGAAGGCGACCCGACTCTCGCGGCGCGCGACCCGCGCGAGATCGCGGCGTATCTCGAGCTCCACATCGAGCAGGGGCCGCGCCTCGCGGAGGCCAATCGCCCGCTCGGCGTCGTGAGCGACATCGTCGGCATCGTGCATGGGCGCGTCACCGTGAAAGGGCGTGCCGACCACGCGGGGGCGACCGTCATGACCGCGCGGGCCGATGCGCTGCTCGGCGCGGCCGAGATGGCGCTGGCGCTCGAGACCGCGGCGCGTTCGCGCGAGAACACCGTCGGCACGGTGGGGGAGATCGGCGTGCGTCCGGGTGCGAAGAACGTCGTCCCGGGCGAGTGCGTCTTCTCGATCGACGTGCGCGCTACAGATCAGTCGCGCATCGACGCCGTCATGACGGATCTGCGCGACGCGATGAGGCGCGTCTCCGAAGCGCGCGGACTCGAGACCTCGATCGATCTCTTCAACGCCGTACCGCCGACGTCGCTCGACGTCACGATGCGCGACATGTTCGCGAGAGCGGCGGCGAGCGTGGGGGTCGAGGCGCCGGTGCTCTCGAGCGGCGCGGGGCACGACGCACAGAACCCGCAGCTCTCCGGCGTTCCGACCGGGATGCTGTTCATCCGCTCGACCGGCGGCAGTCACACGCCGCGTGAGTCGGCTGCGACCGTCGACGCCGCGCTCGCCGCCGACTCGCTCGCCTTCGTGCTCCGCCGCCTCGCCGGCTGATGCCGGCGACTGGCGGTACACTCGGTCCGCCAGTTGACGTGAACTGGCAAGGCACCTTGTCGGGAGACGTGCGTGGCGACGACTGTCGGCCAATACCGCATCGGCGAGCTTGCCGCGAAGGCCGGACTCACCGAGCGGACGATCCGCTACTACGAGGAGCTCGGTCTCCTCGAATCCGTGAAGCGCCTCGACGGTGGGGTGCGCGTCTACACCGACGACGACATGCGCCGGCTCCGATATGTCGGGAAGCTGAAGATGCTCGGCCTCACGCTCCAGGAGATGCTCGAGCTAGAGCGGATGTACCAGCGGCATCGATCGAACCGCAGCGTGCTGCCGCGTCTCATCGAGCTCCTCGACGCGCATCTCGCCACGCTCGACGATCGCATGAGCGAGCTCGGCGCTCTCCGCGATGAGATCCGCTCATATCGCGAGCACGTGACGCAGCGGCTGTTGGAGGAGGCGTGAGCGAGGTCGTCATCGTGGGCGCCGCGCGCACGCCCATCGGCGCGTTCCTCGGAGGCCTCGCGCCCCTGCCGGCCCCGAAGCTCGGCGCGATCGCGATCCGCGCGGCGCTCGAGCGTTCCGGTGTCGCTGCCGACAAGATCGACGAGGTCTACATGGGCAACGTCGTCCAGGCCGGCGTCGGCCAGGCGCCGGCGCGGCAGGCCGCGCTCGGTGCGGGTCTGCCGCAAAGCGTTCCGTGCACGACGGTCAACAAGGTCTGCGGCTCGGGGCTCAAGAGCGTGATGCTCGCGTCGTCGCAGATCCTTGCGGGCGAGGCGCGCTGCATCGTCGCAGGTGGCATGGAATCGATGTCGAACGCGCCCTACCTCGTGCGCGGTCTGCGCACCGGACTGCCGCTTGGCGAGCACCGCATCGAGGACGCGAACCTGGTGGACGGTCTCATGGACGCGTACGGCGGCGGGCATATGGGCCTCGGCGGCGAGAAGGCCGCCCAGTGCTGCGCGCTCACGCGCGAGGATCAGGACCGCTTCGCCGTGCGCAGCTACGAGAAAGCGCTGGCCGCGCAGCGGAGCGGCGCGTTCGACGCGGAGATCGTGACCGTCGACGTCCCGGGGCGAAAGGGTGCGGTGACGACGGTCGCGAGGGATGAGACTCCGCGCGAAACGACCCTCGAGGCGATGGCGAAGCTCGCGCCGGCCTTCAAGCCCGGCGGCACCATCACCGCCGGCAACGCGTCGAAGCTCAACGACGGCGCGGCCGCCCTCGTTGTCGCGTCGGCGGACCGCGCGCGCGAGCTGCACGCCGCGCCGCTCGCGCGCGTCATCGCGCAGGCTCAGTACGCGCGCGAGCCTGAGCTCTTCCTCCTCGCACCGAGCGGCGCGATCACGCGCGTGCTGGAGCGATCCGGATGGAGCGTCGACTCGGTGGATCTCTTCGAAGTGAACGAAGCGTTCAGTGGTATCGAGGGCGTGCGCCGCGAGCTCGGGATCCCCGAGGAGAGGTTCAACGTCAACGGCGGCGCCGTCGCGCTCGGACATCCGATCGGCGCGTCGGGCGCGCGTCTGCTGGTCACGCTGCTTTACGCGCTGCGCGCCCGGGGCAAGCGGCGTGGCATCGTCTCGGTCTGCCTCGGCGGCGGCGAGGCCGTCGCGCTCGCCGTGGAGGCGTTGTGAGCGACGACCACAAGCCCAGCGTCGGTCCGGTGATGGCCTTCACCGCGAAGCGGGCGGACGTCGTCCGCTTCTACACCGAGATCGCCGGGCTCAGCGCGGAGCTCGAGGGGAACGCGACCTGGCTCGCGGCCGAGAACGCGCAGCTCGTCGTGCACGACCCCGACGATCGCCAGACCGAGCCGGACGTGCGCGGTCAGCGCGGCTTCGTCGTCTGGTTCGGCCTCGACGACGTTGCCAGCGCGTTCGCGCGCGCAAAGGCGGCCGGCTGCGCGATCGGCGAGTTCCAGGGCGACTACTTCTTCGCGCGCGACCCCGACGGCCGTTACGTCGGCTTCCACGCGAACCAGGAGCATGGACACGGAGGTCACGAGCATGGTGGAGACGGTCACGACCACTGAGACCGCGACCGGCTTCGATCTGACGCTCAGCGTGGAGCAAGAGCTCGCGCAGCGCACCGCGCGCGACTTCGCGCGCGAGAAGGTCCTGCCGCGCGCCCGCGAGATCGACGAGCAGGGGAAGGTGCCGCCCGAGCTGATCGCCGAGATGGCCTCGCTGGGGTTCTTCGGGATCTACGTTCCCGAGTCCTACGGCGGCGCGGGCCTCGACGCGCTGAGCTACGCGCTCGTGACGGAGGAGATCAACCGCGCGTGCGCGTCAACGGGGGTCATCGTGTCGTCGCACGTGTCGCTCGTCGTCGATCCGCTGCTCCACCACGGCAGCGACGCGCAGAAAGAGCGCTTCCTACGGCCGCTCGCCAGGGGCGAGAAGCTCGGTTGCTTCGCGCTGTCGGAGCCGGCCTCGGGCAGCGACGCAGCGGCGATGCGCACGTCCGCGCGTCGCGACGGCGACGCCTGGGTCCTGAACGGGACGAAGAACTTCATCACCAACGGCGCGAGCGCCGACATCGCGCTCGTCTTCGCGCAAACGGACCCTGCGGCGCGCCACCGCGGCATCGCGGCGTTCGTCGTCGAGAAGGGGACGCCGGGCTTCACTGTCGGCAAGCTCGAGCACAAGCTCGGGATCCGCGGGTCCGACACGGCGCAGCTCGTGTTCCAGGAGTGCCGCGTGCCCGCCGCGAACCTGCTCGGCGAGGCGGGTGAGGGTTTCAAGATCGCGCTCTCCACGCTCGACGGCGGGCGCATCAGCATCGCGGCGCAGGCGGTCGGCATCGCGCGCGCGTGCCTCGAGGACTCGCTCGCGTATGCCAAGGAGCGCGAGGCGTTCGGCAAAAAGATCGTCGAGTTCCAGGCGATCCAGTGGAAGCTCGCGGACATGGCCACCGAGATCGACGCGGCGCGCCTGCTGGTCTGGCGCGCGGCGACGCTGAAGGACCGCGGCGAAGACCACATCCTCGAAGCGGCGCAGGCGAAGCTGTTCGCGAGCGACGTCGCGGTCCGCGCCGCGCGCGAGTGCGTGCAGATCTTCGGCGGCTACGGCTACCTCACCGACTTCCCCGCGGAACGTCATTACCGCGACGCCAAGATCACCGAGATCTACGAGGGGACGAGCGAGATCATGAATCTCGTCATCGCCGAGGAGATCCTCAAGGAATGACAGCCCCGACGCAGGGTCTGGTCCTGCTCCTGCTTGCGCTGATCGTGGTCGGGTTCGGCGGATTCTTCTGGCGCGCGTCGCTGCTCTATCGGCTGCTGCGCCTCGGGCGCAACGAGGACCGCACCGACAGTCCGCTGCGCCGGCTGCGCGACGAGATCGTGATCTACCTCGGGCAACGCAAGCTCCTGAAGCGCCCCTACTACATCCGCGGCCTCGGCCACGCGCTCATCTTCTGGGGCTTCCTCGTCATCACCTACGGGAGCGCCGACCTGCTGCTCGCGGGTCTCTTCGGCCGGCACCTCCCGCTCACCGACACCGGCCTCTACGCCTGGACGCTCGACATCTTCGCGGTGGCGGTGCTCATCGCGGTCGTCGTCGCGGTGGCGCGGCGCGCGTTCGTGCGGCCACCGCGGATGCACATCGCGGCCGAGGGCTACGCCATCCTGGGGCTGATCGCGTTCCTCATGCTCACCCTGCTCGTCTTCGAGAGCGCCGGCGTGGCGGCGGGACGGCTCGAGACCGGCGTCACGACGCCACCGCTCGCGGGTTTCCTGAGGGACGTGTTTCCCGGCGACAGCTCCGCCGCGGTGTTCGCGGGTGCGTGGTGGGCGCACGTCGTGACGATCCTGGCCTTCGCGGTGTATCTCCCGCGCACGAAGCACCTGCACATCGTCACGACGCTACCGAACGTCTACTTCCGCTCCTCGCGGCCGCGCGGCGCGCTGCAGCTGATCGACGACATCGAGAACAAGGAGACGTTCGGTGCCGCGAACATCCGCGACTTCTCGTGGAAGCAGCTGCTCGACGGCTACACCTGCACTGAGTGCGGGCGCTGCTCCGACAGCTGCCCCGCGCTGGCGACCGGCAAGACGCTCGACCCGCAGAAGATCGTCCTCGACATCCGCGAGCAGCTGCTGCGCGAGGGGCCGAAGCTGCTGGCGGATGCGAAGGCC
>JBGPZT010000080.1:0-11988 GCA_041493915.1 Candidatus Limnocylindria bacterium | reverse complement strand
TTACGCGATCTAGGGGGCGTTCGCCCCAGTGCGGCGAGCATCCTCGCGTTCGCGCCACACGGAAAGGAACTTGAGATGCCCGACCCCCTCGTCGTGGGCCTTGGGGCCCTCGTCGGAGGCCTCGTCGGCTTCGTGCTGGCCTTCCTGCTTCGCCGTTCCCTCGCGCTCAGCAGCGAGACGACCGCGCGCGCGAACTCCGAGCGGCTGGTCGCAGAGGCCCGAGCGAAGCAGAAGGAGATCCTTCTCGAAGCCAAGGACGAGGCCATCACCCTGGCCAAGACGGCCGAGACCGAGAACCGGGAACGGCGCGCGGAGCTGCAGCGCTACGAGACCCGGATGGACAAGAAGGACGAGCAGCTCGAGGGGAAGCTCGCCGCGGTGGACCAGCGGGAACGCCGCCTGGTCGAGAAGGAGCTGGAGATCGAGGCAGAGCGGGAAAAGATCGTCACGCTGCAGAGCGAGCAGCGGACCGAGCTGGCCCGCGTGGCGGGCCTGTCGATGGACGAAGCGCGTGGCCTGCTCCTGAAGCGCGTCGAGGACGAGATGCGCGACATCACCAACCGCAAGGTCCACGACATGGAGCAGGAGGCGCGTGAGACCGCCGACGCTCGCGCCCGCGAGATCATCACGATGGCCCTCCAGCGGTACGCCGCGGAGCACACCGCCGAGCACACCGTGACGGTGGTGGCGCTTCCCAGCGACGACATGAAGGGACGCATCATCGGCCGCGAAGGTCGGAACATCCGCACCCTCGAGACGCTCACCGGGGTCGATCTCATCATCGACGACACGCCCGAGGCGGTCGTCGTCTCCGGCTTCGATCCGATCCGCCGCGAGGTCGCAAAGCGCGCCCTCGAACGGCTCCTCGTGGACGGCCGCATCCATCCCGCCCGCATCGAGGAGATGGTCGCGAAGGCGAAGACCGAGATCGACCAGGTCATGAAGGAGGCCGCCGAGTCGGCGATCTACGAGGTCGGCCTCGCGGGCCTCCATCCCGACCTCGTTCGCTTGCTGGGTCGCTTGCACTTCCGCACGTCATACGGACAGAACGTGTTGCGACACTCGGTCGAGGTCGCACACGTCGCCGGCATGCTCGCCTCCGAGACCGGCTACGACCCGCAGACGATGAAGCGCGCGGGTCTGCTGCATGACATCGGCAAGGCGATCGACCACGAGGTCGAGGGGCCGCATACGATCATCGGCGGCGAGCTGCTCAAGCGGTACGGATTCCCGCAGAACGTGATCGACGGGGTCGTCGGCCACCACGGCGATGTGGAACCTGTGACGATGATCGGCACGCTCATCTCCGCGGCGGACGCGATCAGCGCGGCGCGTCCGGGTGCCCGCAGCGAGATCGTCTCGAATTACCTGCAGCGCCTGCTGGAGCTCGAGACCGTCGCGAACAGCTTCCCGGGCGTCGAGAAGTCATTCGCGATCCAGGCGGGTCGGGAGATCCGCGTCATCGTGAAACCGGAGCAGATCGACGACCTCTCGACGGCGCGCCTGTCGCGCGACATCGCGCAGAAGATCCAGGAGTCACTGCAGTACCCCGGTCAGATCAAGGTGACGGTCATCCGCGAAATGCGCGCGGTGGACTACGCGAAGTAAGGACTACACGCGGCGCAGGAGCTGCGGGTTCGAGCCGGGCACGCGCTCGATGCGCTTGCGCGCTTCGAGATCGAGCTTCACCGTCGTGACATACCAACCGACGCTAGCGATGGCGCGCCGTTCTTCTGTGGTGAGCCGACCTTCCACGAGCGCGATCAGGGCCTCCTGCGAGATGCTCGCGCTCGTGCCCGGATGATTGACGTTGAGAACCTTCGCCTTCGTCTCCGGTGACCGCTTCGCTGTCTTCTTCGCTGTCATGGCATCAGGCTAACTCGCTGTGAAGATCCTCTTCGTCGGTGACGTGGTCGGACGGCCGGGACGGAACGCGATCGCTGCGCTCCTTCCGAAGATCCGCGCGGAGCGCGGGATCGACTTCGCGATCGTGAACGGCGAGAACTCCGCCGGCGGCGCGGGACTGACGGCCGACATCGCGCGCGAGCTGAACGCCAGCGGCGCGGACGTCGTCACGAATGGCAACCACGTCTGGGACCAGCGGCAATTCCTCAATGACATCGAGCTCCTCCCGTTCGCGATCCGGCCGATCAATCTCGCGCCGGGCAATCCTGGACGCGGCTGGGTCGTGATCAAGGATGTCCTCGTCGTGAACGCGATCGGTCGCACGTTCATGGCGCCGGCCGACGACCCGTTCCGCGCGATCGACGGCCTCCTCGATCAGCTGGGTCGCGACGCGCCGCGTGTGCGCATCCTCGATTGGCACGCCGAAGCGACCAGCGAGAAGGTCGCGATGGGCTGGCATCTCGACGGGCGCTTCTCCGCGGTCGTCGGTTCGCACACGCACGTCCCGACCGCCGACCCGCGGGTCCTCCCGCAGGGCACGGCACACGTGACGGACACCGGCATGGTCGGGCCGCGCGACTCGGTGCTCGGCGTGGACAAGGACATCATCGTCGCGCGTTTCCGCGACGGCCTGCCGCGGCGGTTCGAGGTCGCGGGCGGTCCGGTGCAGTTCAACAGCGTGGTCATCGACGTCGACGAGACGACCGGCCGCGCGCGCTCGATCGAGCGTCTAGACCTGGAGCATTCAGCCTGAACGCGGGCTACCCGATCGACCTGCACACGCATTCGATCGCGTCGGACGGCGCTCTCACTCCGACGGAGCTCATCGCGCGTGCCGCCGAACGCGGCGTCCGGATCCAGGCCCTCTCAGACCACGACACGCTGCTGGGCGTGGCCGAAGCGGTCGCCGAGGGCGAGCGGCGGGGCGTGCGCGTGATCCCGGCGACCGAGCTGAACACCGAGTCCGAGTGGGGAGACGTACACGTGCTCGCGTATTTCGTCGATCCGCACGACGAGGCGCTCGAGGAGCGGCTGCGCTGGCTGCGAGAGAACCGTGGGCGCCGCATCGAGCTGATGGTGGAGAAGCTGAACGCCCTTGGATACGCGGTCTCGCTCGATCGCGTGCGTGAGATCGCGCGGGGCGGGTCTCTCGGCAGGCCGCATCTGGCGCAGGCGCTGTTCGACGCGGGCCACGTGCCGACCTACGACAGCGCGTTCGACACGCTCATCAGCAAGGACTCACCGGCCTACGTCTCGCGCGTCGGCCTCGCGCCGCTCGAGGCGGTGAAGCTCGTGCGCGAACACGGTGGAGTGCCATCGCTAGCGCACCCCGGCACCGTCGTCGATCTGGAACGGCTGCTGCCGCTGCTGGTCGAGGCCGGGCTGGTCGGCATTGAGTGCTACTACGGCTCGCACACGCCGGCGTTCACCGCACATTGCCTGCGTCTATCCGAGCGATACCGGCTGGTGCCGACCGGTGGGAGCGATTTCCATGGCCGCGGCGAGCACGGCGCCGATCTCGGTGGCGTATTCGTGCCACCGGAATGCATTGGATCGCTGGAGAGGCACCGAGCGACGCTCTGAGCGGTTACCATTCCACCGGCTGTGGAAGGGGAGTTCTGATGGCCGGTGCGCTGCGTCCCGTCGTCCTCCTCATGCTTCTCGCGTCGGTCCTCTTCGTGGTGGACGGCATCCTCGACGGCGTGTATCCGGGCGGACCCGCGTGGTTCACCGGCAAGTACCAGAACCTCGCCGAGATCGCGTACGTCTTCGCCATCGTCAACACGCTGGTCGCGATCCTCGTGGCGCGTGGGAGCGAGCGGAGCCTCGTCGCACGTATCGGCCTCTCCGCCTTCTTCCTCGTCGAGCGGCCGCTCACGGCGTTCATCCTCGGGCCCAAAGAGCTCCCCGCGGTCGTCGTGCACTTCGTCACGGCCCTGGTGGAGCTGGTGATCCTGATCTCGGCGGTACGGGTCTGGCGCCTCGGCCACTCCATCGGCGAGGCCGAGATGAGCAGCCTTTTCGGCCTCCAGAGCTCGACGCCGATGCCCGTTCCGGCGAGCGATCAGGACGAGCCTGCGCCACGTCAGGGCTCGCCCGGCCTACCCAGGAAGACGGCCTGGCTGCTCGGGACCATCACCCTCCTTCTGGCGGCGGTCCTCGTCGCCGACGGCCTCGTCTCGGGATTCGTGCCCGACGGCCGCGAGTGGGGTCTGTCCGGCGAGGCGTCGGGCTGGCTCGTCTATCTCTTCGCGGTCGTCGTGCTGACCGTCGCCGCGCGCGCGGTCCACGGTGGAACGCTCGCGCTGCGGCTCCTCCTCGCGACCGCGCTCCTGTTCGTGATCGAGCGCGCCTTCAGCCCGTTCGCGCTGCGTGTCGTCGATCCGATCGCGCTCGTGCTCCATGAGCTCGCCGCGTTCGTCGCCCTCGCTCTGGCGCTCGCGTGCGCGAGCGCGATCCGCGGCCGGCGCGCGAACGCCGAAGGCAGCGTCGCCTCCCTCGAAGCGGCCTGATCCCGCGTGACGACGGTCAAGGAGGCCGCGAACCGCCTCGTCGAGCAGGTCGGGCGCGTCGTCATCGGAAAGCGTGCCGCCACCGAGCAGCTCCTCGCCGCGCTCCTCGTCGAGGGTCATGTGCTGCTCGACGATGTGCCCGGAGTGGGGAAGACCACGCTGGCGCGCGCCGTCGCGCGCTCGTTCACGCTGTCGTTCCACCGGATCCAGTGCACGCCCGATCTCGTGCCGTCGGACATCACCGGCGTGTCCATCTTCGATCAGCGGACGCAGACGTTCGAGTACCGACCCGGCCCGCTGATGGCGAACATCGTTCTCGTGGACGAGATCAACCGCGCCACGCCGCGCGCGCAGTCGAGCCTGCTCGAGGCGATGCAGGAGCGGCAGGTGACGGTCGACGAGGCGACGCACGTGCTGCCGGAGCCGTTCTGCGTGATCGCGACACAGAACCCGATCGAGCTCGAGGGAACGTTCCCGCTCCCCGAGGCGCAGCTCGACCGCTTCCTTCTCATGCTCCAGCTCGGTTACCCGAACGCCGAGGAGGAGGACGAGATCCTCCGCGTGCACGGAGCGGGCACGGTGTCGACCGACGATCTCCGACCGCTCTTCGATGCCGCCGCGCTCGCGTCCCTCCGTGACGAGGTCCGCGCGGTGCGCGTGAGCGATGCGGTGCGGCACTACGTCGCCGATGTCGTCCGTGCGACGCGGACGGCTGAGGGCGTCGAGCTCGGGGCGAGTCCGCGTGCCGCCCTCGCGCTCTATCGCGCGGCGCAGGCGCACGCCGCGATCCGCGGTCGCGCGTACGTGCTACCGGACGACGTGAAAGCGCAGGCATCCGCTGTGCTCCGGCACCGTCTCTTCCTCATCGCCGACGCGCAGATGCGCGGGCGCACCGGAGCGGCGGTCGTGACCGATGTGCTCGCGCGCACTCCGGTGCCGGCAGAGGACGCCGCCCGCGCGGCCGGTTGAGGTGACCCGGTCCGGCCGCTTCGAGTGGCCGATCGTCATCGCGATCGTCGCCATCGCCGCCATCTCGCGATCGCCCGCGCTCATCGTGCTCGGTGCAGGTGGCCTCGTCGTCTGGCTGGTCGTGTCGGTGACCGGGCGTCTCGCTCTCGTCGGTCTCGAAACACAGCTCACGATCGCACCGGATCACCTGATCGCCGGCGAGCCGCTGGTCGCGACCGTGACGATCATCAACCGCAAGCCGCTGCCGCTGCCGTGGCTCGACCTACGGCTGTTCCTTCCGGAGGGCATCGAAACGCCCGAGCCGACACCGGGTCTCGCTCGTGGCTGGGTCAACGCGGGCTTCGCGCCGCGCGGCCACGAGCGGCTCGTGCTGCGGTTCCCGCTCGTCGTGACGCAGCGCGGCGCCTACGCGGTGGGTCCGGTCCGACTCCGCGGCGGTGACTGGCTCGGCTTCACCGTGTCGGAGCGGACCGACAAGGTAGCGGTGCAGGTCGTCGCCTACCCGGCGCCGCTCGCGGTGCGCGACCGGCAGCTGCCGTCGCTCCGACCGCTGGCGGAGCTCGCCACGCGGCGGGGCCTGCTTCCGGATCCGCTGCGCTTCCGCGGCGTGCGCGAACACCGCAGCGGCGATCCGCGGAAGGAGATCCACTGGAAGGCATCGGCGCGCCTGCGCGAGCTCCAGACCAAGCTGTACGAGCCCGCGACGAGCCTGGACGCGATCTTCCTGGTCAACGTGGCGTCGTACGAGCAGTACTGGATCCAGGCCGATCCTGAAGCGGTCGAGCTCGTCGTGTCCGCCGCGGCGGAGATGGTGCGCATCGCCGCGAACGCTGGTCGCCAGATCGGGCTGGTCACCAATGGACTCGACAACCTGACCCATGAACGTCCCCGCTCGGCCCTGGGCCGCGGTCCGCATTCGCTGACGCGGGGCCTCGAGATCCTCGCACGTCTCGGTCCCTACGCCGCGAATTCGCCGGAGGCGGTGTTCCTCGGCGAGCGTGGACGGCTGCCCTGGGGCGCGACGCTCGTCGTGGTGACGCCCAAGGTCACGACCGGCCTGGCCAGCGCGATGCTCGCGCTCCGTCGAGCGCATCACCGTGTGCTGGGAGTGAGCATCGCGCCCGTCGGCGCCGAGCTCGCCGCGCATCTTCGCGCGCGCGGCGTGGTGCTCGACGTGCTGCATCCCGCGGAGCTGCGTCGTGCGGGGTAGCGCCGCCGTCGCGATCCTCATCGGGGCGCGGTGCTTCGTCGAGGCCGCGGCCTTCACGTGCATCGCGGCGATCGCGCATGTCGGAACGACGGGAATCGCGCCCCTGCCGATCGTGCCGTGGACGCTGGTGCTCTTCGGCATCGGCATCCTGCTCGTGACGATCCAGCGCGAGGTCAGGAGCGAGCGTCGCGGGACGACGATCCTGATCGTCACGCTCGCCGCGGGCGTGGTGTGGGGGCTCACGCTTCCGGCGCGCGATCCGGACGGGCTCGCGGTCCTGTCGCGCATGGTCGCGTTCGGCCTCGTCGCCGAGGGGTTCCTGTGGCGCAACCTGTCGATCGCGCGCGGCGCGGTGCGCTGGAACGATTCACGCAACGCGCTGCTCTTCGCGGGCACCTGCGTCGGGCTCGCGGCGCTCGCGTCCGGACCGATCGACCACGGACCGCTCGCCGTACTCGCGCTTCTGGTGGTCGCGCTGTCGGGGCTCGCACTCTCGCTCGCACGCACGACGGAGGAGCTCGCACTCGCACGCGGTACCCGGGGCGGCGCGCGCGCATCGTCCGCGACGGGCGTGAGCTTCGTGGTCGGCATCGTCGCGATCCTGGCGGCCGCGTTCGTGCCCGTCGTGCAGGACGCGCTCTCCGCCTTCGGCACGGCGATCGAGCCGACCTTCACCCGCATCGTGTACCTGCTCCTGCTTCCGCTCGGATACATCGCCGCATTCATCGTCGAGTTCCTCACCCCGATCGTTGCGCGGTTCTGGACCCGCGAACCAGTGGTGCTCCAGCCGCGCACGCCCGCCGACGATGAAGCGATGCTCCGCCAGATCGAGCAGACCCGGCCGTTCGTCTTCGGCGCGGTCGAGCTGATCATCGTGATGGGCGCGGCCCTCGTCGCGCTGTTCCTCTTCGACCGCATGCTTCGTGAGCGGCGGCTCGAGCTGCCCGAGGGCGTGACCCTGGAGCGCGGCACGGCCGAGGGCTTTGGCCTTCGCGACATGCTGCGGCGACTGCGACCCCAGCGCGGCGCATCGCGGCGTGCACCGCGCGACGACGGCAGCCCCAGCGGCGCACTGCGAGTGCTGTACTGGCGTTTCCTCACGCTCGCCGAGCGCGCGGGTGTCGGGTGGCGGCAGCCGCAGGAGACGCCGGCCGAGCATCTCGCGCGCATCGCGAGCGAGGACACCCGCTGGGCCGCCGGCGACGAGCTGGTGCGCGCGTTCGAGGACCTGCGATACGGCGATTCAGCCCCGGATGCCGCGACGCTCGACCACGCGCGCGTCGCGCTGCGGACGCTGGAGGCTGCCCGACGCGCGTCATAGCCATCGTCGGTCCGACGGCCTCAGGAAAGAGTGCGCTCGCGCTGCGTGCCGCGGAGGCCCTGGGCGGCGAGATCGTGTCCGCCGACTCGCGTCAGGTGTACCGAGGCATGGACATCGGCACCGCGAAGCCGACGCGCGAGGAGCGTGCGCGCGTGCCGCATCACCTCATCGACGTTGCCGATCCTGGTGAGCGCTACGACGTGTTCCGTTATCAGCACGATGCGCGCGTCGCCCTCGACGCCATCGCGGCGCGGGGCCACGCAGCGGTCGTCGTCGGGGGTACGGGCCTGTACGTACGCGCTCTGCTCGACGGGCTCGACCTCGCGTCCGTCCCCACGGATCCCGCGCTGCGCGCCCGGATCGAGGCTGACGCCGAGCGTGACGGCGCCGAGGCGCTCCACCGACGCCTGCGGGAGATCGATCCGGAGGCCGCGGCGCATGTGGACGCGCGCAACGTGCGGCGCGTCGTGCGCTACGTCGAAGCCGCACTCCTGACCGGTGGCCTCACCGCGAGCTGGCGTCGCGGCGGCTCGATCCCCGCGCGCAGGATCGGACTCGCGCCACCGCGGGAGACGCTCATCCGCGCGATCGAGGCGCGCGCGCGGCGCATGGTGGACGCGGGCGTGCTCGACGAAACGCGCGCGCTGCTCGCGCGGGGGCTCGACCCAACACTCCCGAGCCTGACCGGCCACGGATACGTGCATTGGGCGAAACACCTCCATGGCGCGCTCACGCTCGACGAGGCGATCGAGCTCACCGTTCGGGACACGCGCCGCTACTCCCGGCGTCAGATGACCTGGTTCCGGCGCGACAGCGCGATCCGCTGGATCGACCCGACCGTGGAGGATGCGATGGCTACAGTGGTGGCTGACCTGTGACTCCGTCGCTCGCCGACCTCTTGGACGAAGCTGCGTCGCGTCGAATCGAGGGCTGGGACTTCAGCTGGCTGGGCGAACGACTGTCGACGCGCCCGTTGGAGTGGAGCTTCAAGTCGATCGTCGAAGAGCGATCGCGGCAGGCGGCCAATCTCCTAGACCTGAGCACCGGCGGTGGCGAATGGTTAGCGAGCCTGGAGTTTCGTCCCAAGCTCACGGTGGCGACCGAAGGGTGGCCGCCGAACGTGTTGGTCGCGGGTGCGCGACTTCGCCGAATTGGAGTTTCGGTTGTTTGGTCCGAGGACGCGCCGGACAACGTCGATCGGGAGGATCACGTACGCGGAAGACTTCCGTTTCGCTCTGCCTCGTTCGCGCTGATCACAAATCGCCACGCGAGCTTCCTCGCAGCCGAGGTGAGCCGCGTGCTGTCCTCCGGGGGCGTGTTCCTGACGCAGCAGGTCGGGAGCGTCTATCGCGACGTCTACGACGCGCTTGGACTGCCGCGCCCTCTCCGCCGTACGGAGTGGGACCTGGCACTGGCGACGCAGCAGATCGGCGCTGCCGGCCTGCGGATCGTCGAGGCGCGCGAGGGAACCTTGATCACCGAATTTGCCGACGTTGGTGCGTTCGCGTGGTACCTCAAGGCAGTGCCGTGGGCCGTACCGGACTTCACGATCGAGAGGTATCGCCTCGCACTCGAACGCCTGGACGTGCAGCTGCGCCAGAGTGGCCCACTACGCACGCACCTGCGTGCCTTCTTTCTCGAGGCGGCGAAGTAGGCTGACGGAGTGAAAGACACGTCCGATCCCGCGGAACGGGCGTACCTTGTGGCGGTCGACCAACCGCGCGCTCGTTTCGACGCGGATGACTCTCTCGACGAGCTCGCTTCGCTGGTCGCGGCGGCCGGCGGGGTCGTCGCCGGCCGCGTGGTGCAGCAACGGCGCGCGCCCGACCCGAACACGTGGGTGGGGAAGGGCAAGGCCGCGGAGATCGTGGCCGAATGCGCGCGACTGGGGGCCGATCTCGTGGTCTGCGATGACGAGCTCACACCGCGGCAGCAGCGCGGCTTGGAGGAGCTTGCGGGACGTCGGGTCGTCGATCGCTCCGCGGTGATCCTCGACATCTTCGCCCGCCATGCGCGAACGAAGGAAGGGCGCGTGCAGGTCGAGGTCGCGCAGCTCGAGTATCAGATGCCGCGACTGCGAGGGATCTGGAAGGGTCTTTCTCGGCTCGGCGGCGGTATCGGGACGCGCGGACCCGGGGAGTCGCTGCTGGAGACCGATCGCCGCGTCATCGAGAGGCGCCTGATCGACCTCAAGGCTCGCCTTGGCGACGTCCAGCGCCAGCGCGGGCGCGCCCGCGGGTCACGTGCGAAGGAGGGGTTATTCCTCGCGGCGCTCGTCGGCTACACGAACGTCGGCAAGTCGACGCTTATGAACGCCTTGGCGGGCGCATCCGTGCTCGTCGCGGACCAGCCGTTCGCCACGCTCGATCCGACGACGCGGCGCATGGCGATGCCTGGCGGCGGCGCACTGCTCGTCTCGGACACCGTCGGATTCATCAGCAAGCTGCCGCCGGCGCTCATCGCCGCGTTCCGCGCCACGCTCGAGGAGCTGAACGACGCCGATCTGCTCTTGCACGTCGTCGACGTCGGTCATCCGAATCTGCACGAGCGGATGATCGTGGTGCGCGAGACGCTCACTTCGCTCGATCTCGCGTCGCGCGAGAGTCTCATCGTGTTCAACAAGGCGGACACGCTGCGCGGCGCGGAGGGCGATGCGCTGCGCGACGCGCTCGGAGCGGAGTTCCCGGCGGCGGTCTTCGTGTCAGCGCACACGGGCGAGGGTGTGGACGCGCTTCGCGAACGTCTCGGTGCTATCGCCGCGTCACGTTGGACGAAGGTGGACCTGACCGTGCCCCATCGCGAGGGCGGGCTTCTTCAGCGCGTGCGCGAGCGAGGCAAGCTGCGGAGCGCGGAGTACGGCGAGGCCGGCATTCACATCGAGGCCGACGTGCCGGCCGATCTGGCGGCGGAGCTGACGGCCAGCGCAAAGGCGGCTCGGGCCTAGACCTGGCGGAGCCTCGTGACGAGAGATCGGGTCGTCCCGCTCGTCACGAACTGATGCAGCACATAGATAGATCCGTCGCCGCCGACCGCGATCGCCCAGACAAGACCGAGGTCATCAGCGATGGTGTTCGGCGTACCAGCCGCGTCGAAACGCACCAGGCGGGACCCACTAGCGGCGAGCAGTGCGCCAGTCCGGTCGGTCGCGAGGCTGCTTGCGCCGAAGTCCTTAGCGAACACGCTCAGCGTCGCTGCCGCATCGATCTTCGCGATCCAGGTGGAGCCGCGTCTCGCGACGTAAAGATCGCCCGTCGCGCTCAATGCGAGGAGTTGTGGGCCGCAGAGCGCTGCCTCGGTCGCAGGACCGGCGACCGGCGGGTCCCGATCGCCGCAGCCCGCGCGCCCCGCGTAGGTGGTCATCGTGCCACCGCTCACGCGACGGACTTGCCCACCGGTCGTGTCGGCGATGAACAGGTCGCCGGCGGCGTTGAGTGCGATGCCCGCAGGCGAACTCAGCAGATCCGTCGTCACAGGCACGAGCCGTCCGCCCGAATACCGGAACAGTCCGCTGTCGCGCAGGTCGGGACCGCCCACGCGGCTGAAGTACACGGCGTTGTTCGATACGGCCATACCGCTGATCTCGACGCCAAGTGTTTCGGTCCCCGGGAGTTCTGCCGGAACGCCGCCGGAGAGTGCAACGGCTGCGACGCTGGATCGAGTTCCGCTCGCCCGCGCGCCGCGCATGTTCAGCGCGAGGAACAGCTGCGTGTCGCCGACCGCGAGCCAATCCGCCCACCCGGCGTCGGCGACGACAACCGTTGCCTCGTACCGAGCCGGCGCGGGACTCGACGTTACTGGTGCGCCGAACGACGTTGGACTCGGTGTCGTCGAGATGCCTATCGGCGGCGTGCAGGCGGCGGCGAGCGCGAGCAGCGTGAGCCCTATGTGTCGAGTGGCGTTCGCTTGCGTTCCCACGTCGAACACAAGGCTGCTCTCTTGATCCACGTACGGCGTCCGACACACTTCGTTCAACTCGGACGCGCCGCATATGACTTCTGGGACCGGAGGAATAGTGCGGGCGATCAGCTCCGGCCGATGATGATCGGGAGGCTGGGATCGTTGCCCCATTC
>JBGPZT010000252.1:0-2138 GCA_041493915.1 Candidatus Limnocylindria bacterium | reverse complement strand
CTCGCCGGCGTAGTCCCACACGTACGCCGCGATCGTCCCGCCCGGTCGCGTGACGCGCTTCATCTCCTCGACGCCGCGCGCGGGCTGCTCCAGGAAGTTGAGCACCAGACCGGAGACGCAGGCGTCGAACGCGGCGTCGACAAAGGGAAGCCACTGAGCATCGCCGACCGTGACGCGCGCCCTCGACTCTGGCAGTCGTGCGCGCGCGTGGGCAACATAGCCTTGCGATGGATCGATCCCTACGACTGCTGAAGGCGACGCGACCTCCAGGATCGTCGTGGCGAGCGCGCCCGTCCCCGAACCCACATCAAGCCACGACGCTCCCGTAGGAACAGAGAGCCAGCCGATGAACAGCCTCGCGACCGCGCGGCTCCAGCGGCCGACGTATGACTCGTACCTAGGCCCGCTCGCCCAGATCTCCGGCGTGCCGATAGCGCGCTCCTACCCCGGGATGAGCTTCCTCTCCACGCTTGCGCCATCAACTGTCGCAGAAGGCGAGACGTCGTACGGAATGAGGCGGGCAGCAGGCCATCTCCATAGATGCTTTGAGGCTGAACTGGACGCTCTCACGCGCCGCCGCACGACGGGGTCTTGCGCACGGTCGCGCGAGCGGTGATAGGCGCGCAGTCGTGCGATGAGGGCGGGAATTCACGCTTCAATCTGTGTAGTTGCCGTACCACTCCTGGCGCGCGCGAAAATCCTCCGGGTAGAGCGTGACCTTTTCGACCGCGAACTCGAAGTCGTCGCCCTCCCGCGCGATGGTCTCGACGACCTTCGCAGCGTCGAAGCGATAGCCGCTGAACCGGCTGGGTGGCTGTGCGGCGAGCCATACCCACGCCTTGCCGAGCTCGACCGGATCCGCCCAGCCCGCTCGCAATTCCTCCGGCGCAGCGTCGTGCTCCACCCACGTGATCCGTGTCGGCTTGATACGGGTACCCGGGCCGATCGTATTCAGCGCGATGTCATGGGCCTTCGCTTCGAGGGAAAGGGCCTTGACAAGTCCTTCGATCCCGTGCTTGACGGTGCAGTACGCGACCTCCTCCTTGTAGCCGCGGACGCTCGAGCCGCTCGCGATGCCGATGATGTGGCCTCCGCCTTGCGCTTTCATCTGATCCCAGGCTGCGTGGATGCAGTTGAACAGTCCGCCGATGCCGACATCGATCTGACGCGACCATTCCTCCGGCGTGGTCGCCTCGAAGGCGATCAGCGGCATGTAGATCGCGTTGTGCACCACGACGTCGAGCCGGCCCCAGCGATCCACGATCTTCTTCACCACGCTCCTGCAGTCGGCGAGATCGGCGACGTCGGAGCGGCAGATCTCGAACTCCGCGCCGTCAGCAGCAAGGTCTCGGGCGCAACGCGCAAGCTCCTCCTCGCTGAGGTCCGTGACGCAAACCCTCGCGCCCGCGATGCCGAACGCCCGGGCGATGCCCCATCCCAGTCCGCGCGCGGCGCCGGTCACGAGGGCGACTCGGTCCGCTTTCAGCATCGGCGTGTGATCCTCTCATTCCCCGGTGACGAACGACACGCGCAGCGAGCCAGCGACCCAGTAACCACGCTCGATTTTAGTGCCAGATTCGGCGATGGCCTTGCCGGCCGACAGCCTCTTTCATGCGCGTTGCCGTCAGCGGATGATCACCCGGAGGGTGTTGGATCCCAGCAGACGGGCGACATATGCGTCAGCACGCGACGTCGCCGTTCACGGCGGCTCGCAAGCGCCAGGCTCTAGCCCGCCACCCGCTCCGCGGCGCACTCCGCGGCTCGTCTCTGCAGGAGCTCGCGCTCCCGCAAATTCCCCGTCAGCGACGCGGCGCGCTGGAACTCGGCGCGCGCCTCCTCGGACCGGCCGAGCTTCTTCAGGAGGTCGCCGCGGACGGCCGGCAGCAGGTGGTACGCCTTGAGCGAGGGCTCGGACACGAGCGCGTCGACGAGGTCGAGGCCGGCAGCGGGACCGAACGCCATTCCCACGGCGACCGCGCGGTTCAGCTCGACGACCGGCGACGGCGCGAGCTGCGCGACCGCGTCGTAGAGCGCCACGATGCGCGGCCAATCCGTCTCGGCCGCGGTCGCCGCTCGAGCATGGCATGCGGCGATCGCCCCCTGGAGCGCATAGGGGCCCATTGCGCCCCCGAGCCGCT
>JBGPZT010000164.1:0-5663 GCA_041493915.1 Candidatus Limnocylindria bacterium | reverse complement strand
GGTCCGCGTCGACAACGACGAGCGGCCTGACGTGAACCGCCGTTACAACATGGGCGGCTGGCCGAGCACGGTCTTCCTCACGCCGGAGGGCGAGATCATCCACGGCGGCACGTACGTCCCGCCGGAGCAGATGTGGCAGGTGCTGAGCAGCGTCGACGACGTGTGGTCCAACAAGCGTGAGGAGATCGCGCAACGCGTCGCCGAGCTGCGCCAGCAGGAAGCGGAAGCTCGCAAGCCGAAAAGCGGCGAGCTGTCAGCGGACATCATCGACACCATCGGCGCGCTCGTCCGTGGCCAATACGACCCACAGTTCGGCGGCTTCGGCCGCGCGCCGAAGTTCCCGCAGGTCCGGCTCCTTCGCTTTCTGCTCGACGAGTACCGGCGGCATGGCTATCCCGAGGTCGCGCACATGCTGCACAAGACGCTCGGCGCGATGGCCGCGAGCGGGATGCACGACAAGATCGAGGGCGGATTCTTCCGCTACGCGACGACGCGCGAGTGGGAGATCCCGCACTACGAGAAGATGCTCGAGGACAATGCCGAGCTGCTCGCCCTATACGCGGAAGCGCATCGCACGTTCCCGCAGGCGGGCTACGACCGCGTCGTCCGCGACGTCGTCCGCTGGATGGATACGGTCCTGTGGCGCGACGACGTGAAGGCGTTCGCCGGTTCGCAGGACGCGGACGAGGTCTACTACGAGCTCGACGGCGCGGGCCGCGAGAGGCACGGCGCGCCGTACGTGGACAAGACCGTGTACACCGGCTGGAATGCCCTCGCGGTGTCCGCGTACGTCGCCGCGGCCGCCGCGCTCGGTGACGACGGGATCGAGGAGCGCGCGCATCATGTCATGGCCACGATCGCGACGCGCATGGTCGGCCTACAGCGTCAGCTCATGCACTTCGACCGTGGCGAAGGACCGCGCGTCGCGGATCTCCTCGGCGATTGGGCCGCGTATCTACAGGCCACGATCGACGAGTACGAGACGGGAAAGCATCCCGGCGCGCTCGCCGGGGCGGTGAAGGCAGCGACAGTCATGCGCGAGCGGCTCGAGGACGCCGCGGACGGCGGATTCTTCGACGCGCCGCAGCGTGCCGAGCCGGGGCGCGTCGCGCTCCGCGAGAAGCCGATCGAGGACAACGCGATGGCGGCCGACGCGCTTTTGCGCCTGGCGGCGCTCACCGGCGATGAGCAATGGAAAGAGACGGCGATGCGCGCGCTGCGGTCGTTCGTCGGCACCTATCGAGGGTGGGGCCAGTTCGCCTCGTCCTATGCCAATGCGATGGCTCGGGCGCTCACCGAGCCGCTCGCGATCACCGTGGTCGGTCCGACAGACGATGCGACGGCGACCGCGCTGTGGAGCGCCGCGCGCTCGGTCGACGACCCGGCTCGCAGCGTCCAACGCATCGTTCCCGACCGGGATGGCGCGCGCCTCGAGCAGCTTGGGTTCCCGCGCGACCGCACCGCGGCGTACGTCTGCATCGGCACGAGCTGCTCCGCGCCACTGACCGACGAGGGGGCGCTCCGCCGCGAGCTCGAGCGAGCGCACGCGCGGCTGGAGAGGGTGTAGTCGGTACGCGCGGATCGCATGAGCTCGTGACGCGACTGCTTCTTTCGGTCGTTCTGCTGGCGGTCTCGTGTACGCCGGTCGGTACGTCGTCGCCGGTGTCGACTCAGCGTTACCCGATTCACCAGTACGTGCTCCAGGTGCCCACGAAGCCAGTTACTCCGAGATGCGGATATCAGTGTGCCGTCGGCGCCGGGGTTCTACGACCTGCGGCAGATCTCGGTCTACGACCCGGGAAACTCGACGAGCGGTGGATCCGTCATCGAGGTCCGCTAGGCCAGGGGAGCTCCACGCACCCATACCGCCTTCGGCTTCTGCAGCACCTCGAGGTCCCGCAGGGGATCGCCGTCGACGAACAGCAGGTCCGCCCATGAACCCGCGGCGATGCGGCCCGCCTTCGGCCGTCCTACGACATCCGCGGCGAGGCTGGTCGCCGCGACGAGCGCCTCGGTCCGCGAGAGTCCGGCCTCGGCGAGATAGACGAGCTCGAGCGCGAAGCGCTCGTGCGTGTTGAAAGGCGTACCCGCGTCGGTGCCGGCGGCGATCCGCACGCCCACCTTGTGCGCAGCGCGGACCCCCTCCTGATGCTTCGTCGCGACGAGGCGCGCGCGCTCCATGACGCGCGCGGGCAGCGTGCCGCCGTTGTCGATGATGCGCCGCAGCGCCGAGAACGTCGGAACAAGAGCGACGTTCTTCTCCTTGATCATCTGGATCGTCTGCTTGTCGAGCAGCGTCGCGTGCTCGATGGAGTCGATTCCGGCCTCCGCGGCGATGCGCATCCCCTCGGCGCCGTGCGCGTGCGTGGTGATCCGTATGCCGGCGCGGTGGGCCTCCTCGACGGCCGCGCGCGTCTCCTCCGGCGTATACGCGGCGAGCTCGGGGCCGGCGCCCTCGCCCAGCACGCCGCCCGTGGAAAAGAGCTTGATGACGGTCGCGCCGACGGCGACCTGCTCGCGCGTCGCCGCGCGGACGGCGTCCGGTCCGTCGGCGATGCGGCCGACCTCCATGCCGTGGCCACCCGTGATGGTGATGCCACGAGCGGACGCGATGATGCGCGGCCCCTCGAGCGCGCCGCGCTCGATCTGCCGCGCGAGCTCGACGACCATCGACCCGTTCGCGCCGAGGTCACGCACCGTTGTCACGCCGCTGCGCACCGTGAGGCGCGCGTTGCGGAACGCCTTCAGCGCAGCCGCGGCCTCGCTCTGCCGCGTCTCGGCGTCGAAGTCGGCGCTGCCGTCCAGCGTGAGGTGGGCGTGGCAGTTGATGAGCCCGGGCAGCACGAAACGGCCTCCAGCCTGCAGCGAGCGCGATCGTTCACCCTTCGGTGTCTTCGGCGCGCGCGAGCGCTTGCCGACCCACGTGATCTCGCCATCCTCGATCACGATCGCGGCATCCGACACCGCGCTCGTGCCGTCGAAGAGCCCGTCGATCTCCAGGACCGTGCGCATCGCGTGGCAGTATCGTCCACCGATGCCGCACCCGCTCGTCGAGCGTCTTCGCGCGCGCGGTTTCGTGATGCCGGACTACGACGGCGGGGGGTTGCTGAACATACCCGCGACAGTGCTCGACGTGCTCGGCGCGTGGGAGCCCGGCGACGCGCCGCCACTGACCGGCCTCGACCCGGCGCTGCGCGCTGGCGTGCGGCAGGTCGTCGTCGTCCTCGCCGATGGCCTGGGCTGGTGGCAGCTCGAGCTGCTCTGCGACCAGGGTCACACGCCGTTCATCGCCGAGCTGCGCGAGCGGGCACGCCGGCACGACCGGGCACAGCTGCTCGAGGCGACGACCGTCTTCCCCTCCACCACCGCAGCCGCGATCACGACGCTCAACACCGCACGAACGCCGCTCGAGCACGGCAACATCGCGTACTTCGTGTGGCTCGAGGAGTTCGCCCAGGTGACCGCGATGCTCCGGTGGGGTCCCGCGGTCACCCGCCGCGGGTCGTACTTCGACGATCCGGCCGTCGACCCGCGGCGGTTCGTGATGGTGCCGTCGATCCACGCGCGCCTGCGCCAGCGCGGCATCCCCTCGTACGTCATCGAGCCGGAGATCTTCCGGTCGGAAGCGATGACGCGGATGCATGCGGCCGAGGCGAACTTCGTCGGATATGTCGTTCCGTCGACGATGGGCGTGCGCCTGCGTGCTGGGCTCGCGGATGCGCCGCGTCCCTCCTACGTGTACGCGTACTGGTCCGGCATCGACACGGTCTCGCACCTCTACGGTCCGCGGAGCCAGGAGGCCGCGATAGAGGCCGCCATCTTCGACGTCACTCTGCGGCACGCGCTCGCTGGTCGCGCCGCCGGCGACACGCTCGTCCTGCTGACCGCCGACCACGGCCACGCGACGACGGATCCCGACAAGATGCTCGACATCGTCGGAGATGAAGAGCTGCGCGCGCTCCTCCGTAATCCGCCCGCGGGCGAGCCGCGCCTGGTGTTCCTGCACACCGATCGGCCCGAAGCGGTGCGCGACCACATCGATCGGAAGTGGCCGGGCCTGGTCACGCTCCTCAATCGCGACGAGCTCATCGACGCCGGACTCTTCGGGCGTGGCGATCCGGCGCTGGCGCGCCGTCGCATCGGCGAGGTCGTGGGGCTGCTCGACGGCGACCTCTCGGCCTCGATCGTGAAGGTCGAAGGTCAGACGGTCCGGCACCGTGGATCGCACGGCGGAATGAGCGCCGACGAGATGCGCATACCCATTCTCGCGTGGCGAGCCTGAGCACGCTCGCCTAGGATTCCGCGGTGGCAACGACGTCGTATCTCGAGGCGGTGTCCGGCGGCATGGTCGCGGGGGCCGCGTTCAGCGACGACGACGCGGCGGTGCAGGCGGTGACGCTGCTGAGTGGGTCGGGCGTCCGCGAGCAGGACATCTGCGTGCTTGCCAGTGATGCGCAGCGCGCGGAGCTCGTCGCGGGCGGTCGGGCCTGGCTCCCGGGGAAGAGTTGGGGCGGGCTGCGTTATCGGCTTCGCAAGCTATTGCCCGGCGGCATCATCCCGCGAGACGTGCGCAAGCGCTACGCCAGCGCGATGAGCGAGGGCAAGATCGTCGTCGTCGCCGCTGCTGGTGGGCAACCGCCGGACACGATCGCGGCATTGCTCGAGCAAGCCCGCGGCGAAGCCGTCGAGCAGTGGTGGCAGCAGCCGACGTACCTCTTCGCGCCCCCGGAGCTTGCTGGTCCTTTTTAGTCCGAGCAGTCGACCCTCGACAACAGCGCGAGCCGTCTAGCGCCGGGCACCCCTCTTGCTCGCTACTCGCCTGCCGCGGTTCCCCGGCGTTCCGTGGTTCGGTGTGGCAGGCTCAACGCTCGCTCGAGGGGCGCCCGACGCTCCCGGCTCGCGCTGGTTCCTACTCGTATCTGAGCGCGCTCAGTGCAGACATGCGCATCGCACGTCGCGAGGGCAGGAATCCCGCGACGAGACTGACGAGCAGCGCGAGACCCATCGCGCCGAGCGCGAGCGGCAGGTCGACGACGAAGATCGGCGCGGGGTTCGACTGCGGGTTGAGGTTGCGGATCACGAGCTCGATCGCGCGGCCGCCGAGGATCCCGAGCGCAAGACCGATGACGCCGCCGAACGCGCCGACGAGCGCCGCCTCCGCGAGGAAGAGCGAGCGGATGTCGCGCGGCGACGCGCCCACAGCCTTCATGATCCCGATCTCGCGCGTTCGCTCGAGCACCGCCATGACCATCGTGTTCGCGATGCCGATGGCCGCGACGAGCAACGCGACCCCGCCGATGCCGGCGAGGATGCCGCGGAACACTCCGAAGCCCTTGTCGATCTGCTCGATGACCTGCCTGAGCGAGAACGCGCTGAAGCCGAGCTCCTGCACGGACCTCACGATGTCGGCGACGTACTGCGAATCCTCGGACTCGATGGCGACGCCGCTGTAGCCGGTGTTCTGCCGCACAGCGTCGGGCGTGAGCCCGCGGTTCTCGGCGCCCGCGAGCAGCGCGTCGTCCAGCGGGATCCGCACCGATGTCTGCGAGGCCTGTTCGTCGAAGACGCCGACGACCGTCACGATGTAGTCGCGCGGCGTGCCGCTGCCGCTGATGCGCGTGCTGCCCAGTTTCACCGCGCCACCGAGCCGGAGCGTCACCTTC
>JBGPZT010000086.1:0-11591 GCA_041493915.1 Candidatus Limnocylindria bacterium | reverse complement strand
TGTGATGTCTCAGGACATCGAGGACACCTGTCGCACGACATCGTGGACGATAGGTGTCCTTCGCGCTTGGTAGTCGCGGCTCGGATCCAGGGTCAGCTCGCGCAGTAGCTGGCCGTCCTCGCGGATGATGCGGACGTGTGCGTCCGCGACGAGCAGGCGGATGCGCTGGCCCTTGTACGCGCGACCGACGTAGATGTGTCGCAGTTGGCTGAGGTAGCGCAGCGTCACACGCCCGCAGCCATCCACCTTGTCCTGGCGGACGCGGAAGTGCGTCGCTGCCTGAGGGAGCGCGGGTCCGGCCTTCAGGCGAGCGTTGAAGGCGACCAGCGGGGTGCGCTGCTGCAGCGCGCGGTGCGGCCGCCGCTGGTTGTAATAGGTGCGGAAGGCGTCGAGCTGCAACTGCAGGTGTGCCAGCGACTGCGGCGCCGGCTGCTTCGCCAGGAAACGCTTCAGCGTCTGGTGGAAGCGCTCGACCTTGCCGCAGGTCTGCGGGTGATAGGGAGTCGAGTGGATGCAGCGAATGCCCAGCCGCTCCAGCTCGGATTCCAGGAGCACCTTGCCGCCGCGGGAGGCGCCGCTGAAGACCGCACCGTTGTCGGTCAGCAGCGCGGCGGGAAGGCCGTACTGCTGGGCCGCGGCGAAGAAGACCTGCACGACATCGGTGGCCTTCACCGTGCTGAAGGCGACCGAGGCCACGGCGCTGCGCGAGTGGTCGTCGACGATGTTGAGGATCTCCGCGGTGGGGCCATCCGCGAGCGACCAGTGCGTCGCGTCGGCTTGCCACATCTCGTTCGGCAGCTGGGCTTCGAAGCGCATGAAGGACGAGCGCGGACGCTTGTGCGGCTGCGGAGTGATCAGACCGTGGCGGGAGAGGACGCGCCAGATGGTCGAGACCGACGGGACGTTGGACAAGCGGCGCGCGAGGTAATGAGCGATGGTGTGCGGGCCGGCGTCATGGCCTGCCTCCGCGAGCTCGCGGCGCAGCCTGAGGATGGCCCGTTGGACCTGCGGTCCCACCTGGTGAGCACACGAGCGCGGCCGCCGCGAGCGAGGCTCGAGCGCCGCATAGCCGCCGGCGCGATAGCGCGCGACCAGCTCATAGATCCAGCTGCGCGAGACGCCGTGGCTCTTGGCAAGCTCGCTCGGGCTGCGGCCCTCGAGCACGATCGCGTCCACCACGTACCGGCCCAGACCCATCGCTGCACCCCCTCGTTAGGGTGTCCACGATGTCCTGAGACATCTGTCCGCTATGTGGTGAACTCACACACCTCCTCCGGCACAGACCTACAGCGGTAGACGCACTCGCACCGTCGTTCCCTTGTCCTCACCGGCGCTCTCGAGCTCGAGCGAGCCGCCATGCGCCTCGGCCACGAGCTTCGCGACGTGCAGACCGATCCCCATGCCCGCGAATGTCGCAGCTTTCCCGATCCCGCGCGTGAACGCGCCACCCACCCGCGGCAGATCGGCCGGGGGGATGCCGATGCCCTGGTCGGTGATGGCGATCTCGGCCGCGCCGTTCTCCCGTGCGAGCCTTACGGCCACGTGGCCGCCCCGCGGCGAGTACTTCACCGCATTCCCGACAAGGTTCATGAGCAGCTGATCGATGCGCGCCTGGTCACCCTCGTACGTCAACGTCTCGGGTGAGTCGACGGTGAAGGTATGCCGACCTTCTTCGCGCGTCGCCGCGACGTAACGTCCAACGACGTCGCGCACCTCCAGAGCGAGGTCGAACGGCGCGCGGTCGATCTCGAGCGTCCCCTTGCCGGCGCGCGACACCGAAAGCAGGTCGTTGACGAGTCCGTTCATGCGGTCGACCTGACGCTCGATCGACTCGAGGTTGCGCTCGAGCGCCTCGAGATCCATAGGCGTCCCGCGCTCCCGCGAGCGCCGCAGGCGACCAAGCTGCAGCTGTGCCAGCGCCTTCAGCGGCGTGAGCGGCGTGCGCAGCTCGTGTGAGACGATCGACAGGAACTGCTCGCGCTCCTGGTCCATCTCGCTCAGCTGCGTGAATAGGCGGGCGTTCGTGATCGCCACCGAGACCTGGGAGGCGAGGATCTGCGCGAGGTCGCGATCGATCTCGTCGAAGTCGCGTTCCGGGTCACGCGTGTAGATATGCAGCGCGCCGAGGAGCTCGCCCTCGCGAGCGATCGAAAGGGCGAGCACTTTTTCGAGGCCCTCGCCCCGGATCAGCATCGGATCCCCCAGGGGTGCGCTGCGGAGATCGCGCACGATCACCGAGCCAGGACGCTGGTAGTGCTGCAGCGCCCGCTCGAGCGGGATGCGCTGGGTCTGGGCGTAATGGTCGGACAGGCCGCTGTAGCCGCGGATGACGAGCGCCTTCTCCTCGTGGTCGACGACCATCAACGACGCCGCGTCAGCGGTGTCCAATGACTTCGCGACGTCCGCCGCGGTCGTGTACAGCCTGTCGAGATCCAGGATGCCGAGCATCTCGTTGGTCACTTCGTGGAGTCGTCGCAGGCGGTCGCGCATCGTCACGCTCGCAGTATTACCGGGGAAGGACGACCTCGACCACATCGCCACCGACCTCGTTGGCGACCGCTTCGGCGAGCTCGCGCGACGGGAGGGCGCGGAAGGACGTCGGCACGCGCCGCACCCCACCCGCGGCGCGGGGCAACTCAAGGATCACGACCGACGGACCGGCGTGCGACTTGAGGACCTGCTGGATCCGCTGAAAGATCGCGATGGACCTCTCGTAGTCCAGAGCCTCGCGAAAACGGATGACGAGCTCAGGAGGAGCGGCTGACGAAGAGGGCGCGGACGGCGACGACGCTGTTGGAGAGGCGGGTGACGCGGCGGGTGTCGTCTCCGAGGCCGACCGTTGAGCCGGCGACGACAAGGGCGAGGTTCCCTTTGAGGTGGGAGCCGGCGAGTAGGTCGGCCGAGGAGACGACCCAGCCGCGGCAGGACCCGCCGAGCGCGCCGCGGTAGGACCCGCCGAGCGCGCCGCGGCAGGACCCGCCGACACGCTGGCGCGCGAGTTGTGGCCGTTCCCATTCGTCGGCCGGACGAACTTCGCCCGTTTCGCGAGGCTCTGACGACGCTCATCGGCGACGCGACTGATCTCAGCGATCCCGGCGTCGTCAAAGCGGACAGCGTGCTCGCACAACAGCTTCGGCGCCTCGTCGCGCTGCTCGACGCGCGCGAGAACGAGGAGGATCTCGTCGGCGTTCCACAGCGAGGCCGTCGCCTCATAGGTGCGCGGGAAGACGGTCACCTCGACCGTGCCGGTGAGGTCCTCGACCTGCGCGAACATCATCAGCTTCTTCTCTTTGGTGATGTGCTTGCGCGCGCTCGTGACGACGCACGCGACCGTCACGAGCTCGTCGCCCGCCTCCTTCAGCTCGGCGAGATAAGCCGTGACGACGTCGCCCATCCGCTCGGCCATCTGCTGGAGCGGATGCTCTGAGAGGTAAATGCCGAGCAGCTCCTTCTCCCACCCGAGCAGCTCCTTTCGCGGCGCCTCCGGTCCCGCGGGTAGCGGCTGCGCCACGATCTCATCGGTCAAGCCCATGCTCGCGAAGAGGCCGACCTGGCCGCTCTCGCGGTCCCGCTGTTCCCGCTGCGCGGTGGCGAGCGCGAGGTCCAGATGCCCGATCTGCACTGCACGCGGACCGAAAGCGTCGAGCGCGCCGCACTTGATGAGCGACTCCAGCACACGCTTGTTGCAGCGCTGCAAGTCGATGCGTCCGCAGAAATCGTCGAGCGAGCGGTAGCGCCCGCCGGCGCGACGCGCCTCGATGATGCCTTCGACGGCTCCCTCGCCGACGTTCTTGACCGCCCCGAGACCGAAGCGGATGCCCTTCGGCGTGATGGCGAAGCCGAACTCCGATTCGTTCACGTCGGGCGGCAGGACCGCGATGCCCATGCGCCGGCATTCCGCGACGGCGATCGCGATCCGTTCCGAGTTGCCCATGTCCGACGAGAGCACCGCGGTCATGTACTCGATCGTGTAGTTCGCCTTGAGATACGCGGTGTGATACGCGATCACCCCGTAGATCGCGGCGTGCGCGCGGTTGAAGCCGTACCGCGCGAACGGCTCGAAGTCCTTCCAGACCTGCTCGATCACGTCGGCATGCACGCCGTTCCGCAGGCAACCCTCGACGAACTTCATCTTCTGCGCGTCGAGCTTCTCGCGGATCTTCTTCCGGATCGCGAAGCAAAGCACGTCGGCCTGCGCGAGCGTGAAGCCCGCGAGCGCCTGCGTCACCGCCATCACGTCCTCCTGATAGACCATCACGCCGTACGTCTTGCGAAGCACGGGCTCCAGAAGCGGGTGCGCGTACGTGACCGCCTCCTGGCCGTGCTTGCGGCGGATATAGGCCGGTATGTAGTCCATCGGGCCCGGACGGAAGAGCGCGACCATGGCCATCACGTCTTCGACGCGGTCGGGCTTCAGGTCGCGGATGTGCCGGCGCATGCCGGCGGACTCGAGCTGGAACATGCCGGTCGTCTCCCCCGAGCCGAGGAGGTCGAAGGTCTTCTGGTCATCGAGCGGGATGCGCGCGCGGTCGATGTCGACCCCGCGAGAGACCTTGATGAGCTTGAGCGCCTCATCGAGGATCGTGAGGTTCGACAGACCGAGGAAGTCGAACTTCAGGAGGCCGAGCTTCTCGAGCGACTTGTCCTCGTACTGCGTCTGGATCGCTGACGTGCCCTTCGAGCGCTCGAGCGGGACCAGCGCGCTCAGCGGCTCGGGCGTGATCACCACACCGGCGGCGTGCGTGCCGGTGGATCGGACGAGTCCCTCGACCTTCTCGGCCAGGTCGAGCAGGCGCTCGACATGCGCCTCCTGCTCCAACTGCTGCAGCTCGGCGACCATGCGGCGCGAGTCCTCCAGCGTGACGCCGAAGGGGATCGTCTTGGCGACGCGGTCCGCCTCGCCGTACGGCATGCCGAGCACGCGCGCGACGTCACGCACGGCCGCGCGCGCGAGCATCGTGTTGAACGTGCCGATCTGCGCGACGCGATCGGCGCCGTACTTCTCCGTGACGTAGGCGATGACCTCGTCGCGGCGGTTATCCATGAAGTCCACGTCGATGTCCGGGAGGGTGTAGCGCTCGAGATTGAGGAACCGGTCGAAGATCAGCCCGTAGCGGATCGGGTCGATGTCGGTGAGGTCGATGGCGTAGTTCACCAGCGATCCACCGGCCGAACCGCGCACGGCCGTCAGGATCCCGTTCTCGCGCGCGTACCGGATGAAGTCCTGCACGATGAGGATGTAGCCCGAGTAGCCGAGCTTGCCGATGACCGATAGCTCCTTGTCGAGCCGTTCGCGCAGCTCCGGCGTGATCGATCCGTACTTCGCGTTCACACCGGTCTCGGCCATCCGGCGGAGATGCTCTTCCGGCGTGATCCCCGCGGGGACCTCGAAATGCGGCAGTTGCAGCTCGCCGAGCGGAAGCTTGATGTCGACCATCTCGGCGATGCGAACGGTGTTCTCGAGCGCCTCGCGGTCGTCCGGGAACAGCGCGGCCATCTGTTCGGCGCTCTTCAGATAGAGCTCGGGGTGGTCGATCATCCTCAGCCGGTCCTGCGTGTCGATCGTCTTCCCGCTTTGGATGCAGACCATGACATCCTGCGCCTCGGCGTCCTCGGCGTGCACGTAGTGGATGTCATTTGTGGCGACGAGCGGGATGCCTGTCCGTCGCGCGACCTCGCGAACGCCTTCGAGCACGGCCTGCTGCTCGGGCACGCCGTGCTGCATCAGCTCGAGGAAGTAGTTGCCGGCTCCGAAGATCTCCTGATGCTCGAGCGCGACCTTGCACGCGGCATCGATGCCCTCGTCCTGGATCGCGCGCGCGAGCTCGCCCTGCAGACAGGCCGAGAGGGCGATGAGCCCCTGCGAATGCTGTCGCAGGATCTCTTTGTCCATGCGCGGGCGGTAGTAGTAGCCATCGAGATGGGCTGTCGTCACGAGCGCGACGAGATTGCGGTAGCCGGTGAAATCCTTCGCGAGTAGCACGAGGTGGAACGGCTTCCCGTGCCCCTCGAGGCGGGGATCGCGCTCGAAGCGATTCGTCCGAGCGATGTATGTCTCGACGCCGAGGATCGGCTTGACGCCCGCCTGGTTGGCGGCGACGTAGAAGTCCAGTGCACCGTAGAGCGCACCGTGATCGGTGAGCGCGATGGCGGGCATGCCGAGCTCCTTCGCGCGCGCGACCAGGTCGGAGACGCGCGAAAGCCCGTCGAGGAGGCTGTACTCGCTGTGGGTGTGGAGGTGGACGAACGATCCGGTGATGACGATCCCCAGGCCGCTGGTAGGAAGCCCCGCGGCTACGCCAGTCTAACGACCCGTGCGGGTGATGTTCACCACGAGGCCACGGTGGTCCGACGAGAGGTTGTCCTCGGCCGTGGTGTGCGCCTGCGCGCCGACGACGCCGAGCCCCCATACGTAGTCGATGCGCTTCGCCGGTTCGCCGCCGGTCGTCGTCGTACCGGCCGCTTGCCCCAGATCCTGGAATCCGGCCTGATCGAAGAGGCGGATCTCGATGTCGGCGGGCTCCGCGTTGAGGTCGCCGGCCACGACGACCGCCGTCGCGTCGCCGATCTCGCGCAGGATGGTGCGCACCTGGTCCTGTCGCACGAAGGTGCCGTCGCTGGTGTGGTCGAGATGCGTGCCGACGACGAGCAGATCGCCGATCCGGACGAACAGCGCACCGCGCGGCTGGTTCCGCAGCGTCGGTCCCGGTGCGTAAGGAACGCGCTTCACGACCTCCATCGGATAGCGCGACAGCACCGCGTTGCCGTAAAGGTCGCCGATCGTCGGCAGGAACGTGTAGTACATCTCGAGCCGCTGCGCGAGCACCGACAGCACATCGTGCTGCTCGTCGATCATCCAGCCACGCACGACCTCCTCGAGCACGAGCACATCCGGCGACTCATGCGCGATGGTCGCGACGATCTCGTCGACCGACGGGATCTGGCTGGCGTTGAAGCCCTGATGCACGTTGTACGTCATCAGCCGGAACGTGACCTTCGGCGGCTGAGGCTCCGGCGTCGCGGGTGCGGTGAGGAAAGCGAGGAGCGGCACCACGATGGCGACCGTCGCAGCGGCGACCGCGAGCGGTGTGCCCAGTCGGACGATCGGCGTTGGCGCGACCAGCGTGACGAGCACCACGACCGCCGTCGCCGCCCAGACCGCGGGCTGCAGCGCGAAGAAGGCGTAGAAGCCGAACGCCGCGCCGACGAATAGGAGCCAGCCGAACGAGAGCGCGAGCACCGGACCAGTCGGCGAACGCGCGGGGACCTGCGGCGCGCCGAGGACCGTCGCCGCGGAGATCACAAGTCCCGCCGCGAGGATCAGGCCACCGACGAGCGAGACGTACGGTTGATGCCACCAGAGGAGCGCCGCGCCGATCGCGAGCGCGCCCGCGCCGATGAAACGGTTCGGCCCGAATCGCACCAGCGCGAACGCGCCCGCGGCGAGTCCGAGGCCGACCACGATCTGCCCGATCTGTGTCGCGCGTGCTGGCTCCGGTCCGAGCCCGAGTCCCGCCGCCAGCGCGACCTGGGCTCCGTTGGTCGCGCCCGTCTCGGCGACGAGGACCAGCGCGGGTGCGGCAACGAGCGCGAGCGTTCCGACGAAGTTCGGCACGGTCCATTGGCGTTCCGCCGATAGCGACGCGAGCCCGGCGGCGCCGAACACGAGCACCGCGACGAGGACGATGCCCACCGCGACGGGCCAGGCGAGATCGACCACAGGCTGCGTGCGCAGCGCCGCGCGCAGAGCGAGGTCCGCGACGAACGCGATCGGCAGAGCGCGCGCGAGCGCCGGCGGCGCGTCCGCGACCCGGGAGCTGTGGAACAGGCCGAGCCACCAGAGGCCAGCCGCCAGCGCGATGACCGACAGCGCGAGGTCGAGCCAGTTGCTGCGCGACGCGGTGAGCAGGAGCGTGGCGAAGGCAAAGATCGCCGCGCTGAGACCGACCGCGCGCCGCGGCCCCAGGCGTGCGGCGACGAGCAGCGCGAGGAACGAGGTGCCGAAGACCGCTATCGCGGCGACGGCGAGGTTGGTGTTCGGCGCGCCGAAGAAGGTCTGCTGGAACGTGGAGCTGAACGTTCGAAGGTCTGCGAACAGGAAGAGGAGCCCGATGACCCCGAATGTCACCTCACCGATCACGCGCGGGAGTCTAGTGGTGCGCGTCGCAATTCAACGTCCCTCGGAGCGCCAGAGCCCGGAGAGCTCGCGCGTCGCGTCCTCGACGTAGCCGCGGACCATCTCGATGGCGCTGAACGTCGGGTCGTCGGCCATGGGTCCGAGCACGAGCGCTCCCGCCGGTTCGCCCTTTACGACGATCGGCAACGTGATGGTGCGGCCGCCGCGTGCGAGGCGCTCGAGCGCGATCGAAGCCTGCCAGTCGAGCGCCGGTTGTGTGATCTCGTGGATCGTGGGAGCGGGAACGATCCGTGCCTCGCGCATCGCGCGGGCGATCGCGTTGTATCGCTCGTCGATGGGGATCGTGAACTTTCCCGTGCTGATTCCGAGCGCGTAGTCGAGCTCGCGCGCGATATCGGAATCGCTCACGAGCTCGCCGCGGAGGACGCCGGCGCCGGGGTCGACGCCCATGATGAATGCGGTCGCGAATCCCGGGCCCGCGCAGCGTCGGAGCAGATCGGCGAGGACGGTCTCCGCGGTGCGCTGCTGCGTTGGCGTGCGAGCCGCAGCGGCGGGCGAGAGCGCGCTGGACGCGGCGTCGCTTGACGGTGGCACGTTGGCGGGCGGCGGCTGGAAGCGGCCCGAAAGGCGAACCTGCCCAAAGCGCGAGGCGGCGACCTCGGCGACCGCGGCCACGAGCCGGAGCTCGTGGTCCGAGAATCCTTCCGCCCGGAAGGTCTGAACGGTCATGATGCCGAAGACCTCGCCCGCCCCGACGAGCGGGATCTGCAGCACTGCGACATCTCGATGTCGGACGTTCGCGCCGTCACGGATCGCGAGATCGCGCTTGAAGACGTGCCAGCGGCGGTCGTGGCGCGCGGCGTAGCAGCTCGGGCCATCGTCGACGCTCTGGCGGCCGAGCTCGGACGCGTCGGCCTCCGGACCGAGGACCTTGTAGCGGTATGCGACCTCGGTCAGCGCGATGTGGAACAGCGAGATCGAGAACGCCGAGGCGTCCGTGATCACGTTCATCACGTCGCGCAGGATCCGGCCGAGACTTCGCGCGTCGCCCGCATCGTCGAGGGACTTGCGGACCTCCTCGACGACGAGATCGACGCTGTCGCTGCGTCTCATCGGTTGGGACCGCAGGGTCTCGGCCTCCGGCGGGCTCACTTCGGTCGCCGTCTCGGACACGAGCGTGAGCTGCGGCTCGCCCTGCGGCTCCAGCTCGGCGGGCGGCTCCGGCGACGGCGTGAAAATGGAGGACTGCTCGACCTCGACGGGATAGTGCGGGACGCTCGGCGCGAACGCCTCGCCGACCATCGCCGACGCGATCAGCTCGCACGCGAGATCGAGCGCTTCGCGCGTGTGCTGCGCCAGCTGATCGCGCGTAATGAACGTGCCCAGCAGCACACCGACCGTGTGCCCCTGCGCGACCAGACGCGCGATCAGCAGCCGCGGCGGCGCGCCGACCCATTCGGCCTGGTACGGCACCGGCCAGTCGAGAGCGAGGGCACGATTCGCCGGGAGCGCGTCGTCGGGGAGGTTGAGCGTCGTGAGGCGGCGGTCGTGGAGCCACGGCATCCGGCCCACCTGGACGATCGCCGCGTCGTTGGCCGGAGGCTGGCGCACGACGGCGACGCCCATGAGGAAAGGAACGCTGTTGAGGAGGATGCGGAGAGTGGCCTCGACCGGCGGCGTAACAGGAGCGGCGTTCAGCGGCGTCGGCTCCGTGCTGATCGGCGCCGAGCCATGTTCGTCTCCGGTCATGCGTTGCGCCACTGCACCCAAGTGGAAGTGTCCTCCCCGCCACGCGCGTCCGTCCGTTGAGTTGTAGTCGGACGAGCCGCCTCCGGGTCCTCGCCGGTCGGGGGATATCCGGTACGGGGGAGTACCGAAGTACGGCCGCGCCGGTGTCGCCTCAATGCGCCGATATCCCGCCGTCCACGATCAGCGTCTGGCCGGTGATGAAGCCCGCCGCCGGCGACGCGAAGAAGACGACCGCCGCCGCGACGTCCTCGGGCGTGCCGAGTCGTCCGAGCGGCGTCCGCGCCACCTCTTCGGCGCGGAATGCCGGGTCCGCTCGCAGCCGCTCGCGCGTCAGGTCGGTCTCTACCAGGCTCGGCCCGACGGCATTCACCGTAATGTCATGCGGCGCGAGCTCGAGGGCGAGCGACCGCGTCAGGTTCACCACCGCGCCCTTCGCGGCGCTGTAGGCGACGCGCTCGCGGCGGCCGACCACGCCATAGATCGACGCGATGCTCACGATCCGCCCGCCACGACGGGCCGCGATCATGCGAGCGGCCGCCGCCTGGGTCACGAAGACGAGACCTTTGAGGTCGGTGTCGATGACGGTGTCCCACGAGTCCTCGTCGAGCGTGGCGAGGTCCTGAGGGATGATCGTGCCGGCGTTGTTCACCAGGACGTCAACGCTTCCCCATTCGCGGTCGATGCGCTCGAAGCACACCCGGATCGAGGCGTCGTTCCGGACCTCGAGCAAGATCGCGAGGGATCGCCTTCCTTTTGCGCGGAGCGCAATAGCGACAGGTTCGGCGTCGTCGCCGTTCCGCGATGTGACAGCGACGTCTGCACCGGCGTCCGCGAGGGCGAGCGCGACCGCCCGACCGATACCGCGGGAGCCACCGGTCACGAGCGCTCGCTTTCCTTCCAAGCCGAAGAGTGCGGACATTTGTGCGTGTGCGAGCATACGGGCGATGGCGACCGCGTTCGTCGAAGTTCGCATCCCAAACGACGCACGCGACACCGCCGCCCTCGCCGCCGAGCTGCTCACGAAGGAAGCGCAGGACTTCCTCATACGTCTGCACCGCGAGGTCGAGCCGACGCGCATCGGTCTGCTCGAAACGCGGCAGGAGCGCTGGCGGGAGCTGCGCCACGGCGGCACGCTCGACTTCCTGCCCGACTCGCGACCCCTGCGCGAATCGGAGTGGACCGTTTCCCGCGTGCCCGCCGATCTGCGGACCCGGAAGGTCGAGATCACCGGACCGACCGATCGCAAGATGGTGATCAACGCTCTGAATTCGGGCGCGTCCGTATACATGGCCGATTTCGAGGACGCGAACACGCCGACCTGGCGCAATCTCATCGAGGGCCAGCGCAATCTCATCGACGCGATCGACCGGACGATCGAATTCCGCAACCCCGACGGCCGCGTCTACAAGCTCAACGAGAAGACCGCGACGCTCGTCGTCCGTCCACGCGGGTGGCACCTCGACGAGAAGCACTTCCTCGTCGAAGGACGCCCGATCGCGGGCGCGCTGTTCGACTTCGGTCTCTACTTCTTCCACAACGCGAAGCGGCTCCGCGCAAAGGGGACCGGCCCATACTTCTATCTGCCGAAGCTCGAGAGCCACCGCGAGGCGCGCCTGTGGAACGAGATCTTCAAGTGGGCCCAGGACGAGCTTCACATCCCGCGCGGCTCGATCAAAGCGACGGTCCTGGTCGAGGTCGTCACCCT
>JBGPZT010000066.1:0-13687 GCA_041493915.1 Candidatus Limnocylindria bacterium | reverse complement strand
CTTGGTGCGCGCGAAGTAGATGTCGCTCTTGTAACCCGCGCGTATCTTTTCGATCGGGAGCCGGAAGACCGCGGGCCGCAGCCTATCGCGGACGATCACTTCGTTACCTGGTCAATCTCTCGGCTGCGCCGAGAGACGTGCTCAGGGCTGGTGGACTCGCTCGTCGCAGGTGGAACTGCTCCTCGCTCGACCACTCGTCGCTAGAACATGCTCTTGAGCATGCCGCCGTCCACCTGGAGCGAAACCCCGGTGATGTACGAGGCCTTCGGCGACGCGATGAATACGACCGCGGCCGCGTACTCGGCTGGATCGCCGTAGCGACCCATCGGGATGACCGTTTCCTCGTAGCTCTTACGCACCGCCTCGGGCGTGGTGTTCTGGCGCTTGGCCGTGTCCGTGTCGAGCTGGATGAGCCGATCCGTGGCGATCCGCCCCGGCTGCACCGCGTTCACGCGGATGCCGTCCTTCGCGAGATCGGCCGAGAGCGTCTTGAGCATCCCGTGAACGGAGGCGCGGATCGCGTTCGACAGGATGAGGTTCAGGTACTGCGTCGGCTGCCGCACCGAGGTGGATGTCGAGTAGACGATCGAGCCGCTCTTCTGCTTGCGCATCTGCGGCAGCGCGAGGCGGGTCAGGCGCACGGCGGAGAAGAGCGTGAGGTCGATGGCCTTCTGCCACGCTGCGTCGTCGAGGTCATCGAAGCGTCCGGGTGGGGGACCACCCGCGTTCACGATCAGGATGTCGATGGCGTGGAACGCGCCGAGCGCGTTCTGCACGAACGCCTCGCAGCCCTCCGGCGTGGAGAGATCCGCGGCGATCGGCAGGATGTTCTTGTTCCCGGTCCTGCGCTGGATGTCCTCGGCTGCCGACGTGATCGCGGACTCCTCGCGACTGCACATCGCCACCTTCGCGCCCTCGCGCGCGAACTCCTCCGCGATCGCGCGGCCGAGACCCTTTGACGCCGCCGCGACGAGAGCGACCTTTCCGCTGAGCCCGAGGTCCATGCGTCATAGAGTGCCACGCCCTCGCGACTCGCGATGAGCGGCGGTCGCCTAGACCGCGGGCACCGCCGCGGCGGGCGCCGGGGCCTGCGCGAGTCGCATCTCGCTGATGCGAAGACGCGCGTCTATCTCGGCGACGAGACGCAGCGCGGCCAGCGCCGTGAACGCGCCGAGCGCATCGGAAAGGACCGTGAGCCAGGCGGTCTGCATCACCTGCTCGATCGTGTCGAAGCTCGCGCGGCTCACCAGGCGGCCGACGATGCTCCCCACGATGAGGATCGCGAACCAGACGCCGACGATCATCGGCGCCTGCCTCTTGACCCACGGATCGTCGGGGCCGGGCACGACCTCGCTCGCTCTCCAGAGCTCGCTCATCACCTGGTAGGGACGGAAGAGATTGAGGATCGGGATGAGGAAGCCCAACACGCTCCACGTCGGCGCGTATTTCATGTTCGTGACGCCGAGCTCGATGAGTCGCTTCGTGAGCGTGCTCGTCCACATGAGGAATGCCACGGCGCTCACCAGGCCGAGGCCGAGCTGGACGAACGCGAAGAGCTGCTGACGTGCGTCGCTCGCCTCGATCTCGGCGTCCGGGACGTTGGCGCCGCGCGCGAGATCCTGGACCAGCTGCAGCTGATGCCACGACGACCACAGCGCGGCGATTACGAGGAGTGCGCCGAGGCCGAGGAGCCACTGCGCCCGGCGGGCCCGCTCGTGCGCCTTTGTTCCGCTGACCACGGCCACCGCGCGACCAGCCTAAGGCCGTGTCTATCGCCCCGAGAGCGCCAGATAGATCGCGAACACCGCGACGATGAGGCGGTACGGAACGAACCAGACCAGCGAATGCGAACGAAGGAAGCGGACCATGAACGCGACCGCCAGAAGGCCGAAGAGGAACGACAGGATGAAGCCCACCGCGAGGACGTCGGGAGCGGCGAACAGCGCTTCGGCCTTACGCGCGTCGAGCAGCGTCTTGGCACCGGCGCCGACGATGACCGGCGTCGCGAGCAGGAAGCTGAAGCGCGTGGCATCGGCGCGGCGGATGCCCTGGTACAGCCCGGCCGAGATCGTGATGCCCGAGCGGCTGATGCCAGGCAGGAGCGCGATCGCCTGCGCCACGCCCATCACGAGCGCATCGATGAAGCCGATCGATGCGAGCGGCCCCCGCGCGATCGTGAAGCGCTCGGCGGCGATGAAGATGAGAGATCCGATGATGAGGAACGCCGCGATGTAGGCCGGCGCGCGGAATGCGCTCTCGACCTGGGATTGGAGCGCGACGCCGGCGAGCGCGGCGGGCAGGGTGCCGATCACGACGAGCAGCGGCATGCGTAGCCGCAGGTGCAGGACGTCGCCTGCGAGCTCGAGCCAGGTGCGCGCGAAATAGAGGAGCACGGCCAGTGCCGTCCCGAGGTGGAGCGCGACATCGAAGCTGAGACCGAACCGCTGTGGGTCGAGACCCAATGCCTCGCTGATGAGCACGAGGTGCGCGGTCGAGCTCACCGGCAGGAACTCGGTGAGTCCCTGCACGATGCCGAGCAGCGCCGCAGCCGCGAGATCGCTCATCTCATGCCCGCACGTGCCGCACCGAGTGCATCATGCGCGTCGCGCTCGTGACCGCGCGCGGCCTCGAGCTGCTTCGCCCACGAACGCCGATGCCCGGAATCGAGGAAACGCATCGCGACCGACGCATCGAACGGTCCGATACCGACCTTCTTCGCCGCATCGGCGACGTACCCGTACGACTCGGCCGCGCGGAGCAGATCGGAGCCGGGCGAGCCGGGGAACAGCGCGCGAGTGGTGCGAAGGAAGCTCGCGGCAGCTCGTCTCTTGTCCGCAAGGAGCGTGCGCATCGCGTGATCGCCGAAGGCCGCGGCGCCGGCGTGGCGCGTGTCGGTCCAGCGCGTGTCGTCGCGCAGCGCGGCGATCCAGGTCTCGATCGCGTGGTCGCTGGCCTCGGCCGCCGCGACTGCGCCCTCGACGGCGTCACGGGCGACGGCGGCGCGGTCGGGCGCACCGGTACGGTCGAGGAACACGATGAGACCGTCCTTGTCGAAGGCGGACCAGTCGAGCTTCGTCGGCTGCTCCTTCTTGTCGAAATACGTGCGCGCGTAAAAGGTCGGCGCCTCCTCGTCGCAGCCCACGACGAGCCCGTACTCCGACGGGCCGACGAGGCCGCGCGCGAGCGGTGGGATCTTCGCCTCGAGCGCCTCGAGGATGCGGTCAAGGACGAGCGCCTTCATGTCGTCGTCGAACGGCGGAGCGACCGGATCCGGCCGCATGCCGGTCCCGCGCGCCGCACGCGCGAGCGTCGTGTCGTCGAGCGGGGCCGCGGCGAGCGGATCCCAGCCGTCGACGTCGATCGCGGTGGTGAACGCGGCCCCGGACGCGCCCATGACCCACTCGTACTCCTGCCCGGTCGCGACGGCGATGCATGCGGGAAGAGTGCATTCGCGTCCCTCACCGAAGCGCAGGGGCGGGATGTCCTTGAGGATGCGCTTGCGCGGAGCTATACGAAGGCCCGGGGCATCACGCGCCTTAAGCGCCGTTCTCGGGGAAGGCGTGCTTGAGGACGGTCACGGCGTGGAGCGTCGCCCACTTGCTGGCGTTGACCTTCGAGGCCATTCGGTCAGCGTATGGCGAACGCCCCGCCCACCGTCCGTGCGAGTCCTGACGCGACAGGAGCCAGGCGATCGCGATCTGAGCGCGCGGATCGTCGATCGCGCCGGCCGCGTCGATCGCGCGCAGCACGAACAGGATGTCCGCCTGATAGAAGAGCGGGAACGAGATCTGGCGCCACAGATAGCTCGGCTCGGTCCCGGTGGGGTACGCGCCGCGCGTCATCCGGTACGACAAGAGGAACTCGACGCCGCGGCGCAGCGTGCGTTCCACTTCGCGCGTGCGCGCGGACTCGGGCAGCGCGGCGAGACCCCAGACCAGACGCGCGTAACCCCAGGCGCACGGCTGATCGTTGTTGATCCAGCACGCCGCGTCGAACTTCTTGGAATCCCGCACCAGGCGCTGCACCAGCGGCTCGAGGCGCGGGTCGCTGCCGTACCCGGCGAGCGACACATAGCGAACGACGTTGCCGACGAAGCACGAGGCGCCGTGGTCCTGGCCGAATACCCAGGCCATGCCACCCTGGTCGGGCGACCCGAGGTCATCGAGCACGCGCCGCGCGGCGCGGCGCACGCGCGGGTCACCGGGGTCGACGCCGTACTCGACGAGGAGGAGGTTCGACCAGTGCGTCGACTGGTACTTCGGCCCGTAGAGATGCGGCCCCGGCCAGCTGCCGTCCGACTTCTGCTGACGCAGGAGGGTCGAGAGCGGTGGGCTCGACATCGCGCGTTGCTGCGCCTCGCGCAGCTCGGCATCGCGAGGACCGCGGTCGAGCACCTGTCGCAGTGTCAGCGCGCGCACCGCCGGGTCGCCCTTCTCGAGGAGCCACGGGACGGGGTCGTCGTGCAGCAGCGACTGCCAGGACATCACGTGCCGCCCACCGAAAGCTCCGCGATGACCAGCGTCGGGCTGCCGATCCCGCTCGCGCCGAACGTGAGATCGGTGCCCACGCCGCTGATCGACGACAGGAGGTGGGTCAGATTGCCAGCGATCGTGATGCCCTGCACCGGGTGAACGGGCGCGCCCTTCTCGAGGTACGTGCCGGTCGCCCCGAGCGAGAACTCACCCGAGACCGGATCGATCGTGTGCAGGTTGAGCAGCGAGGTGATCGCGAGCGCCCGGTCCAGGCCGCGGACCAGCGCGCCGGGATCGTCCGCGCCCGCTTCGATGTAGAAGTTCGACGGACCGATGCGGCTCGGCGATGCGTACGAGCCGCGCCGCGCGTTCCCGGTCGGGGCGGTGTTCAGCTTGCGCGCGGTCTTCAGGTTCACCAGGTAGCCGCGCAGCACGCCGCGCTCGACGAGGATCCGCGTCGTGGTGGCCACGCCTTCGCCGTCGAAGGGTGCGCTGCGGAGACCGCCCCGCCGCCGAGCGTCGTCGACGATGGTCACGCGCTCGTTCGCCACCCGTTCGCCCACTTTGCCTGCGAACAGCGACCGACCCTTCAGGACGTTGTCGGCCGAGACGAGCGGGGAGATCGCGCCGAGCAGCGACATCGCCATCCACGGGTCCAGCACGACCGGGAGCTTCTGGGTGGGGAAGGGCTTCGCCCCGAGCTTCTCGAGAGCGCGCTGCGCGGCCCGAGTGCCGACGCTCTCCGGATCGAGCTCGGCCATCCTCCGCGCGCCCTCGCCGTGATATCCGATCTGGCGCTCGCCGTCCTGCGTCGCGACCGCGCTCGTCATCGCGCCGCAGAAGCTCTCGCGATACGAGGCGCGGACGCCGTGCGTCGTCGCGATGACCGTCGTCACCTCGGCGTCGCTGTAGCTCGTCTTGCGGAAGTGCGTGATACGCGGGTCCACCGCCCGCGCCGCGCGTTCCACGGCCAGCGCGATGGCGCCGCGGTCCGCGAGCGGTCGCTCCTCGAGGCCCGGCTGGTAGATGTCGAGGTCGACCGCGTCGAGCGGCGCGGCCGCGATCCGAAGATCCTCGTCGGGCTCGGTGATCGTCGCCATACGCCGTGCCTGATCCACGCAGGCCTCGATGCCGGCCGGCGCGAGGTCGCTCGTGTGCGCGAAGCCGATGCGCTGCCCGTCGAGCACGCGCACGCCGAGCCCGCGCTCGCCGCGCGCGGTCACGACCTCGAGCGCGCCGTCCTTCGTCTCGACCGATCCCGAGAGCGCATCGCGGACGAGCACCTCCGCCGTGGCGCCGCGGCCGGCGCGCAGCGCTTCGAGCGCAAGGTCGACGACCTCGTCGTTCGACAGCCTGGTGGTCACTGGACCTTTCCGCCGATAACGACCGAAGGGATGCGCAGCGTCGGCTGCGCGTCAGCGACCGGCGCGCCCTGGCCATCTTTGCCGCACGTTCCGGTGGAGTAGCCGAGGTCCCAGCCGACCATGTCGATCTCGCTCATGAGCTTCGGTCCCTGGCCGACGAGCGTCGCGCCGCGCAGTGCCTCCGCGAGCTTGCCATCGCGGATGCGGTAGCACTCGGTGACCTCGAACGCGAAGTTGCCGCTCACCACGTCGACCTGCCCGCCGCCCATCTTCTTCACGAAGATGCCGTCCTTGACCGAACGCACGATCTCCGCGGGGTCCGATCCACCGGAGGCGATCATCGTGTTCGTCATCCGGCAGATCGGCAGATGCCGGAAGCTCTCGCGACGCGCGTTGCCGCTGCGCCGGATGCCGAGCTTCTCGGCATGCTTACGGTCCGACAGATACGTCTTGAGAATGCCCTTCTCGATGAGCACGGTCCGCTGTGTCGGCGTCGCCTCATCGTCCATCGCCGCCGTGCCGCGTTGACCGGCATCGCGCCCGTCGTCGATGACCGTGATCAGTTCGCTCGCGACCTTGTGCCCGATGCGGCCCGAGTACACCGACAGGCCCTTGAGGTTCAGGTCCGCCTCAAGGCCGTGGCCGACCGATTCGTGGATGAGCGTCCCGCCGGCTTCGCTCGACAGCACGACGGTGAACGTGCCCGCGGGCGCGGGCTGTGCGCCGACATTGAGCACCGCGCGCCGCGCGGCCTTCTCCGCCGCATCGCGGACGGCCTCGTCGGTGAGCATCTCGAAGCCCAGCGTGCCGCGGACCGCCTCGAATCCCGACTCGAGCACGGCCCCGTCCTTCGCGACGACGTGCACCGCGAAGTTCACGCGCACCCGCGTGTCGGTGCGATGGACCCCGTCGCTGTTCGCGACCAGGATCTCCTGCACGCTCTCGGCGTAGGACACCGTGGCCTGGGTCACGCGCGGGTCCTGAGCACGCGCGACCTCGTTCGCGAGCCGCAGCAGCGCCACCTTGCGCTCGACCGGCACGCTCCGAGGGTCGATCGCGACCGAATGTGGTTGCGAAAGCTCGTCCGGCGCGAGGTGGGCGGCCTCGTGAAGGCCCGCTCCGTCGGCCACACTGCGGGCCGCGCGGCCGGCGATGGCCATGACGTCGTCAACATCGGTCACGTTGCCGTTCGCGTACACGGTCTGCTCGCCGTGAACCACGCGGACCCCGGCTCCCTGGTCAACACCGGTGATCGCGTCCTCGATGCGCTGATCGTCGAGCACGAGCTGCAGCGTCTCGTGCCTTTCCCAGAAGAGCTCGGCCCAGTCGCCCCCGCGCGACAGCGCGGTACGAAGCGCGCGCTCGACATCGCGAACGGTCATGACCGGCGCGCGCGCGACGGTGAGTGTGATGATCGCCCTCTCCCCTGACCGTCGGTGACGGCGCAGGAGATGGTACGACGCTCAGTCGCCGATGACAGTTACGGTCGCGCTTCTCTCACGCGGTCCGTCGAACTCCACGAAGTACACGCCCTGCCATGTGCCGAGCACCAGCTCGCTCTCGTGTACTGAGAGCGTCACAGCGTTCCCGACGAGCACCGCTTTGATGTGCGCTGCGGAATTTCCTTCCGCATGACGGTAGTCGCCGTCCTTGGGAACGACCTTCGCGAGCTGATGGAGGAGATCGCGCTGCACGTCCGGATCGGCGTTCTCATTCACGAACACCGCCGCGGTGGTGTGCACGACGTTTACGACGCATATACCTTCGCGCACCTTCGACCGGGTGACCGCGGCCCGTACCCGCGAGGTCACATCGATGGTCATCTCGCGGATGTCGGTGCTCACCGAGAGCTTCTCGTGGTGGACGCTCACAGGACGATCATCCGTTCGGAGACGATCCGCGCCAGCAGCGCGGGCGCGACGTTTCCGCCACTCACGATGAGGACCGTCCGCCGGCCACGGGCGTCGACCTTGCCCTCGCGGAGCGCCGCGAGCGGCGCCGCTCCCGACGGCTCGACGAGCAGCGACAGCCGCTCGAGGTAGTCGTACGTCGCGTCCTCGAGGCCCCGCTCCGTCACCGTGACGTAGTCGTCGATGTAACGGCGTCCGATCTCGATCGAGATCGGCTCCGTCGTCCTGGCGACCAGCTTGTCCGCCACGCTGTGCGGATGCTCCAGCACGACGGGTACGCCTCCGCGGACCGAACGCTGGACCGCGTCCGCGCCTTCAGGCTCCACTCCGATCACGCGGACCTGCGGTCGCAGGCTCTTCACCGCGATGGCGATACCGCCCGACAGCCCGCCGCCGCCGACCGCCACGACGATGAGCTCGAGGTCCGGCAGCTCCTCGAGCAGCTCGAGGCCGATCGTGCCCTGGCCCGCCACGATGAGCGGATCCGCGTAGGGGTGCACGAACGTCCGGTCCTGGTCGCGCTCGATGCGATGCGCGACCTCGCGCGCCTCGTCGAACACCTGGCCCTCCAGCAGCACCTCCGCGCCGTAGGCGCGGCACACGCCGACGATCGTGTCGGACACGCTGTGCGGCATGACCACGATCGCCGGCGCGCCGAGGACGTGCGCCGCGAACGCGACGCCCTGCGCATGGCTGCCCGCCGACGCGGCGACCACACCGCGGCGGCGCGCGGCCTCGTCGAGCGACGCGATCTTCACCAGCGCGCCGCGCGCTTTGAAGGCGCGCGTCGGCTTGAACGACTCGATCTTGAGGTAGAGATCGCAGCCGAACTCCTTGGACAGGAGCGGCGACCGCTCGAGCGGCGCGCGCGGGAGGTAGCGATCGACGATGGCGCGCGCGGAACGGATCTCGTCGATCGTCGGGGCGCGCTGCACGTGGCGACGATACTTCCGACATGCCGACGTGGGGTGAGGCGCGCGCCGCGGCGACGGTGCGCCTGCGCTCCGCCCCTGACGCTGACACCGCCGCGCTCGACGCCGACGTGCTGCTGGCGCATGCGCTTGGCGTCGGAAAGGAGGCGTTGTTCGCGCATCCCGAGCGCGGACTGTCCGCGGCGGAGAACGAGCGATTCGGGGAGCTCGTGGAGCGACGGGCCCGCGGCGAGCCGGTCGCGTACCTGCGCGGCTTCAAGGAGTTCTACGGTCTGCGCTTCCGCGTTGACCCGCGCGTGCTCATCCCGCGGCCGGAGACCGAGGTGCTCGTCGACGCGGCCCGCGAGCGCATCGCCGGCCGGGCGCTGACCGTCGTGGACGTCGGGACTGGCTCCGGCGCGATCGCCGTTGCCATCGCGGCCCATGAGCACCGCGTCCGCGTCATCGCGACCGACTCGTCGCGCGACGCGCTCGCCGTCGCGGAGTCGAACGCGCTCGCGAACGGCGTCGCGGACCGCGTCGAATTCCGCCACGGCGATCTGCTCGTGCCGATCACCGAGCGCGTGGACGTGGTGTGCGCGAACCTTCCGTACTTGCCGGACGCTTCGGTGGACAAGTGGGCGGGAGAGCGAAGCTCGCTCGCGTTCGAGCCGCGCGACGCGGTCGTTGCAGGAGCGGAGGGTCTTGACGTCATCCGACGCTGCGTCGCCGACCTGCCGCGCGTTCTTTCGCTGGACGGCGCGGCGTTCTTCGAATGCGATCCGCCGCAGGTGGCTGCCGTCACCGAGATGCTGGAGCGCTCGGGACTGCGTGTGCGCACACTGCGCGATCTCTCTCGCGCCGAGCGCGTGGTGGTCGCCGAGCGCTAAGCGATCGCCTGCGCGACCGCGTCGAACGTTCGCGCCACCGCAGCGTCGAAGTCCTGGCCGTCGCGGTGTTCGACGAGGAAGCCGCGCAGCCCGCACTCGCGCGCCCACGACAGGGCCTCGGCCGAGTCGTCGACGACGGCCGCGTGATCCGGATCGACGCCGCTGTCGGCCAGCACGGCGCGGTAGTACTCGGGCCCGAACTTCCAGGTGTTGACGAGGTCGGATCCGTAGACGCGGTCGAACAGTTCTCGCGCGCCGATCCGCTCCAGGAACGTGACAAGGTCGTCGTGCGAATCGGCGGAAGCGACATGCAGCACCACACCACGGCCCCGAAGTGCGCGAAGCGCATCGAGCACCCGCGGCACGGGGATGTCGAGATGCGCTTTGACGTAAGCGACGGTGTCCGCCGCGATGCGCTCCGCCTCCTCGTCCGCGGGTCGCGCGACGCCGACCCCGTCGCACATGTCAAGGAACCAGAGGCGCGCGTCCTTGGCGAAGAATCCTCGGATGTCCGCTGGCCCGCGCGCGGAGTGCGCAGCTGAAAAGCGCGCCCACTGGCGCTCGAACGCCGTGATGTTCGCCGCGCCCCACGCCTCGGGCTTCTGACCAAGCCGTGGCGAAAGGAACTCTCCGATCAGGCGACGCCATTGCGCGCCAAGCGTGGTGTTGTCGATGAGCACGCCGCCTTTGTCGACGAAGAGGACCTCGATGCGACCCACGAGCGAGACCTTCGCGAGGCTTAGCGCTGTGGCGGTCGGCGGGCGAGCGCGTCGGCGAGCTCGTCGGCATTCCGCAGCCGCCGGCTGAGCGTTCGGAGCAGCGCGGCCGCGACCTGCGGGTACTGCATGAGGACGAGAGCCATGACGGCGGCGTGGATCTCCAGCGTCTGGGTGTGCTCCAGCGCGGTCACGGTCGCCGACCGCGGTGCGTTGTCGAGAAGTCCCATCTCACCGATCACATCGCCGACGCCGAGCTCGGCCAGAAGGAGTGGTGTCTCGCCAGCTTGGCTGCGCTCCACGCGAACGCGGCCGCGCGTGATCACGTGGAGCACGTCGCTCACGTCGCCCTGCCGCATGATCACGGCCCCGGTCGCGAAATGCTTCGGGCGTCCGCGCTCCCCGAGCATCTGGAGGCCGGGCTCGGGGAGCTCCTTGAACAGCGCCACACGGGCCAGCGGCGACGTCATCGACCTATCATCCTCCCATGAAGACGCGCCTCCTCGCGGCGGATGCGCCGGGGGCAGTGGAGGAGGCGGCGGCCGCACTCTCCCGTGGTGAGCTCGTCGCCTTTCCCACCGACACCGTGTACGGTCTCGCCGCCGGTCACGACCACGTGCGCAAGCTGTACGCCGCGAAAGACCGGCCGAAGGAGAAGCGGATCCCGGTGCTCCTATCGGACGCGTCGAATCTCGAGGCGAGCGCGCAGGTCACTCCGGCGGCCCGCGTCCTCGCCGAGCGCTTCTGGCCGGGCCCGCTCACGATCGTTCTCGTCGCACCACGTCGTGGGACGCTGGCGTTCCGCGTCCCCGATCACCCTCTCGCTCGACGTCTGATCTCAGCGAGCGGCGGCGGTCTGCCGGTGACGAGCGCGAACCGTTCGGGTCAGCCGGATGCGCGCACCGCGCAGGAGGTCATCGCGCAGCTCGACGGGCGCATCGCGCTCGTGCTCGACGGCGGCCCCACGACCGGTGGCGCGTCGTCGACGATCGTCGACTGCACGACACAGGACGTGAAGGTGCTGCGCGAGGGCGCCATCACGACCGAAGAGATCCGGAGTGCGCTCGCGTCGGTGAAGGTCGCGTGAAGATCGGCATCGCGGCCGACCATGCCGGACAGGCGCTCAAGGCAACGCTCGTGGAGCACCTGCGCGAGAAGGGGCACGAGGTCCGGCAGTACGGCCCGCCGACGGATCCGGACGACGACTACCCGGTCATCGTCCGCATTCTCGCCGACGCCATAGCGCGTCGGGAGGTCGACCGGGGCATCTTCACCTGTGGCTCGGGCATCGGGCCGGCCGTCGCCGCGAACAAGATCACCGGGATCCGCGCCATCGTCGTGGACAACGAGTGGTCCGCGCGCGATGCGGTGGAGCACGTCGACGTGAATCTGCTCACCATGGGCGAGCGCGTGATCGGCGGCGAGCTCGCGAAGAGCATCGTGGACGCGTATCTCGGCGCGAAGGTCCAGGGCGGTCGGCACGAGCGCCGGCGGAAGCAGATCGAAGCCATGGAGGCGACAAAGGTATGAGCCATCTCGAGCGCGAGGACCCCGAGATCTACGCGGCGATCGAGGGCGAGAAGCGGCGGCAGGTCGAGAAGATCGAGCTCATCGCTTCGGAGAACTACACGAGCCCAGCCGTCATGGAGGCGGTCGGCAGCGTGCTGACGAACAAATATGCCGAGGGCTATCCGGGCCGGCGTTATTACGGTGGCTGCGAATGGGTCGACGTTGCCGAGACGCTCGCCATCGAACGGGCTAAGGCGCTCTTCGGCGCCGCCGCGGTCAATGTGCAGCCGCACGCCGGCGCGCAGGCGAACATGGCCGCGTACGCCGCGGTGATGCAGCCGGGCGACACGATGCTCGGCCTCGCGCTCGACCAGGGCGGCCACCTCACGCACGGCTCGCCCGTGAACTTCTCGGCCAAGCTGTACAAGATCGTCCCGTACCACGTGCGGCGCGAGGACGAGCTGATCGATTACGAAGAGATCGAGCGGCTGGCGAAGGAGAGCCGGCCCAAGGTCATCGTCGCCGGCGCGACCGCGTATTCGCGCTTCTTCGACTTTCCGCGGCTGCGGAGGATCGCGGACGAGGTCGGCGCGCTCCTCATCGTTGACATGGCGCACTTCGCGGGCCTCGTCGCGGCGGGGGAGCACCCGACGCCGGTCGGCCACGCGCAGATCGTCACGACGACGACGCACAAGACGCTCCGGGGACCGCGAGGGGGCATGATCCTCAGCGACGCCGAGTTCGAAAAGCCGATCAACAGCGCGGTGTTCCCCAACATCCAGGGCGGCCCGCTCATGCACGTCATCGCCGGCAAGGCGGTGATGCTCAAAGAGGCCGCAACGCCGGAGTTCAAGGTGTACGCCAAGCAGATCAAGAGGAACGCGACGACGCTTGCCGCGTCCCTGGCGAAAGCGGGACTGCGCATCGTGTCGGGCGGGACCGACAACCACCTGATGCTCGTCGACGTACGCCCGCTCGGGCTCACGGGCAAGAAGGCCGAGAGAGCGCTCGACGCCGTGGGCATCACGGTGAACAAGAACACCATCCCGTATGACCCCGAGAAGCCCGCGATCGCGTCGGGCATCCGCGTCGGCACCCCCGCCGTAACGACGCGCGGGATGCGCGAGGCCGAGATGGAGCGGATCGGCGAGCTCATCGCGCGTTCGCTTAGCGCGAAGGGGGACGAGACGGTCGCGCACGAGATCGCCGCCGAGGTCCTCGATCTCACGCGCCGCTTCCCGGTGCCGGGCATCACGCCGGAGCACGCACGAGCCTGACCGAGCAGCTGCACGTCTCGACGCACCCGCTGGTCCGCGAGAAGGTCACGCGCCTGCGCGACGAACGGACCAAGCCGCAGCAATTCCGCGCGCTCGTCGGCGAGCTCGCGACGCTCCTCCTCTATGAAGCCACCGCCGACCTGCCGGTCGAGGGCGCGGAGGTGAAAACGCCGCTCGCGACCGCGAAGGGCGCGCGGCTGGCGGAGCCGGTCGGTCTCGTGCCGGTGCTGCGCGCCGGCATCGGCATGGTCGAGGCCGCGCTCGAGCTCATGCCGGAGGCGCAGGTGTGGCACATCGGGCTCTTCCGCGACGAGCGCACGCTGCGCCCCATCGAGTACTACAACAAGCTTCCGTCCGAAGCGACGGTCGCGGTGTGCCTGGTCCTCGATCCGATGCTCGCGACCGGCGGCTCCGCGGTCGCGACGATCGACATCCTCAAGAAGTGGGGCGCGAAGCGCGTGAAGTACGTTGGGCTCATCGCCGCACCGGAGGGCGTGCGCGCTCTTAGTGTGGCCCATCCGGACGTACCTATTCACGTCGCGGCGCTCGACGAGCGGCTCAACGAAAAGGGCTACATCATCCCGGGTCTCGGCGACGCGGGAGATCGGCAGTTCGGCACGCGCTGAGCCGGCTGCCCT
>JBGPZT010000171.1:0-5130 GCA_041493915.1 Candidatus Limnocylindria bacterium | reverse complement strand
CTCGGCGGATTCGACACGCACTACACGCAGCAGCAGCGGCACGACGACCTGATGGGCTACTTCGACCAGGCGGTCTCGGCCTTCTACGCCGACCTCGCGGCGCACGGCATGTCCGACCGCGTGCTCATCGCCACGTGGTCCGAGTTCGGCCGACGTCCGAAGGAGAACGCGAGCGCGGGCACCGATCACGGCACGTCCGCACCGATCTTCCTCATGGGCGACGCGGTGAAGGGTGGCCTGTACGGAGCGGCGCCGAGCCTCGGCAAGCTCGACACCGGCGGGAACCTCGCGTGGAACGTCGACTTCCGCTCGGTGTATCAGGAGATCCTCGAAGGGCACCTCGAGGTCGACGCGAAGGAAGTCTTCGCCCAGAGCTTCGACAAGCTCGCGATCTTCAAGGCCTAGCCATGGATCGCGCCACGATCCTCCGCGGGGGCGCGGCGCTGTTCGCGGCCGCGGCGTTCGTCGGTTCGGGGGGCTACGTCGTCGCGCATCCGAAGAACGACGCCGCACCGCTCCAGCCTCCAGCCGAGTCGGCCCTGGCGCTGCGCACAGCGGGGCCGAGCGCGACACCCGCTCCTTCACGGACCGGCCGCGGCACGCCCCCGCCGCGCATCACCGCCGCACCCGGCGTGCACGCGACGCAGCTTCCCAGTATCACCTACACGCACGTCTCTTAAGTACGCTGCGAGGGGATGGAGAGCCTCAGGTTCAACGCGCTCGGCGGCGAGTGCGAGCTCTTCGGCATCGGCGTCGGCGCCGGCGCGCTCGAGCGAGGTCAGGCGTGGGTCGTGGGGATGCACGATCGGCTCACCCGTTTCGAACCGGGCAGCGAGCTATCCCGCTTCAACGCGTCCGCCGGCGGGTGGGTCGCGGTGAGCCCCGAGCTCGGGGCCTTGCTGCGCGAATCGATCCGCGCGTTCGAGATCAGCGACGGGCTCGTGAACGTCGCCGTTCTTCCCGCCCTCCTGGCCGCCGGATATACGCGCGATCTCGCGGCCGGCCCGACCGCGCGCGGAGTGCCGCCGCGGATCCCGGCCTTACCTGCGGTGCTCGAGGTGCGCGAGGGCGAGGCGCGTCTTGCGCGTGGGTCGGCGGTGGATCTCGGCGGCATCGCGAAGGGCTGGATGGCCGATCGTCTCGCGGAGCGTCTGGGCGACAACGCGCTGGTGAACCTCTGTGGCGATCTCTTCGCGCGCGGCGGCGGGACGACCGGCGAGGGCTGGCCGGTCGGCGTCGGCGACAGGACGCTGCTCCTGCGGGACCTCGGCGCGGCGACGAGCGGCACGACGAAGCGTGCGTGGCCGGGCGGGCATCACCTCATCGATCCGCGCACCGGCCTGCCGGCGCAAAGCGACCTCAGCGAAGCATCGGTGCTCGCCTCGACCGCGACGGACGCCGAGATCTACGCGAAGGTCGCGCTGCTGCTCGGCTCGCGTGATGCGCCGGCGTGGTTGGAGCCGCGCTCGCCCGGGTGGTCGCTCGCCTGACGCCACCGAAAAACCAAACCGGGACCCTTGCGGGCCCCGGTCCGGCACCTTTCGCGAGCCCACCGACAAGGCGGTGGACCGGCGGACGACAACGATATCGGGGTGTCTTCCGCTACCGATACCGGTAGCAGAACGTTTGCGCTAGTGCGCGGCTATTTGAGCTCGACAGTCGCCCCGGCGTCCTCGAGCTTCTTCTTGACGGCGTTCGCTTCGTCCTTGCCGATGTTCTCCTTGACCGGCTTCGGAGCCCCGTCCACGAGGTCTTTGGCCTCTTTCAGGCCTAGACCGGTGAGCTCGCGGACCGTCTTGATGACGTTGATCTTGGAGGCGCCGGCCTCCTTCAGGATCACCGAGAACTCGGTCTTCTCCTCGACCTCCGCCGCGGCCGCGCCGCCACCGGCGCCTCCGGCACCGGCCGCCGCGACGGCGACCGGCGCCGCGCTGACGCCCCAGCGCTCCTGGAGGTACTTGCCGAACTGGGCGATCTCCATGATCGACCAGGACTCGAGCTCGCCCGCGACCTTGTCGAACTTCGGGTTGCTTTCAGTGGCAGTTGCCATGTCTATCTCCTTTATTGCGCTCGTGCGGTGAGCACGTGGATGAGGTTCTGGAACGGCGCCTGGAAGAGTCCGGTGAGCTGAGCCAGCGGCGCCTGGAGGCTGCCGACGATCTGGCCCTGCAGGTACGCGCGGCTGGGTAGCCTCGCGAGGACCTGGACATCGTCGACGGACATCGCCTTCCCGCCGATGAACGCCCCGAGGATACGCAGCGACTTGAGGACGCGCGCCTCGTCGACCATGCCCTTCGCGAGCTCGACCTCGTCGATGCTCCCGAGCGCGACCGCGGTCGGTCCGGCGAGGAGCGACGCGAGGCCGCTGCGCTCCGTCTTCGCTGCGGCGCGGGTGAAGAGGCTGTTCTTCACGACGTGGTACTCCACGCCTTTCGGACGCAGACGCTTGCGCAGCTCCTGCAGCTCTCCGACCTTCAGGCCGCGGTAGTCGGTGACGATGACCGCGGTCGATCCGCGGAGCTGTTCCGCGAGCGCGTCCACGGCCCGGCTCTTCGCCGGGATGCCGCCGCCCTTCCGCTTGACCTTGGGTCCGGTCTTGATCTTCGCCATGTCACCCCCTAAGAAACTACGAAGCCCTCGTTCCCGAGCGGAAACGAGGGCAAAGGCACGGCAGCGCCGTGCTTGGTTCTCGCCTCCGCAGGACTTATCCCTTTCGGGCGCCGGCTTCTCTGGCTATGAAGTTGTGTGCTGCGTGAATTATGCGGTCGCGCGACCCGCGAGTCCAAGCGTCGCGCCGAGGTCGAGCTTCACGCTCGGCCCCTGCGTGCTCGTGAGGTGCGCGGAACGGACGTACTGACCCTTCACGCCCACCGGCCGCGCGCGGTTGATCGCCTCGACCACCGTCGCAAGGTTCTCGACCAGCGCCTGCTCGCTGAAGGACGCCTTACCGACGACGGTGTGGATCACCGCGGTCTTGTCCACGCGGAACTCCACGCGGCCGCCCTTTGCGTCGCGCACCGCTTTCGCGACGTCGAACGTCACGGTGCCTGACTTGGGGTTCGGCATCAGGCCGCGCGGACCCAGGACGCGACCGAGCTTGCCGACCTGGCCCATGAGATCCGGCGTCGCCACGGCGACGTCGAAATCCATCCAGCCGCCTTCGATCCGCTTGGCGAGATCCTCCGCGCCGACGACGTCCGCCCCCGCGGCCTGCGCCTCGCGCGCCTTGTCGCCCTGCGCGAACGCGATCACGCGCACCGTCTTGCCGGTGCCGTGGGGCAGCACGGCTGCGCCGCGGACCATCTGATCGGCGTGCTTCGGATCCACGCCCATGCGCATGTGCAGCTCGACGGTCGTGTCGAACTTCCCCTGGCTCGTTTCTTTCACGAGCTTCACGCCCTCTTCGGGCAGGTACTCGTGATCGCGATCGATCTTCTTCGCGAGCTCGCGATACCGCTTGCCGTGTGCCTGCGTCATGAACCTATCTCCACACCCATGCTGCGCGCGGTGCCTTCGACCATCTTCATCGCACCCTCGATCGACGTGGCGTTGAGGTCCGCCAGCTTCGTCTCAGCGATCTTCTTCACCGCCGCGCGGCTGATCTTCCCCACTTTCTCCTTGTTCGGCTTGCCGGAGCCCTTCTCGATCCCGGCCTCGCGGCGGATCAGGTCCGCGGCCGGCGGGCTCTTCGTCACGAACGTGTACGAGCGGTCCTCGAAGATCGTCACCACAGCGGGCACGACCGTGCCCGCCAGCGACGCGGTGCGCTCGTTGTACTCCTTGATGAACTGCCCCATGTTGATGCCGTGCGGGCCCAGCGCGGTGCCGACGGGCGGCGCCGCCGTGGCCCTGCCCGCCTGGATCTGGACCTTGACGACCGCTTTGATCTTCTTCGCCATTACTTCACCAGCTTCTCGATCTGCAGGAAGTCCAGCTCCACCGGCGTCTCGCGGCCGAAGATGGACACCAGCACCTTCACCTTGTTGCGCTCGGGATTCACCTCATCGACCACACCGTGCAGGTCGGTGAACGGTCCGTCCGTGACGCGCACGGCCTCGCCCTTCGTGAAGGCGACCTTGTACTTCGGCGCGTCGAGCTTGATCTGGCGCAGGATCGCACGGACCTCGGTGTCGGTGAGCTCGGTCGGCTTGTTGCCGCTTCCGACGAAGCTCGTGACGCCGGGCGTGTTGCGCACGACGTACCAGGAGTCGTCGCTCATCACCATCTCGACGAGCACGTAGCCCGGGAAGATCTTCCGCTCGACCGGGTGGCGCTTGCCGTTCTTGATCTCGATCTCTTCCTCGGTCGGGACGAGCACCTGGAAGATCTTGTCGCCCATGTCCATCGATTGGATGCGGTGCTCGAGGTTCGTCTTCACCTTGTTCTCGTAGCCCGAGTAGGTGTGGATGACGTACCAGCGGCGGCCGGTATCGGCCTGCGGCTCCGCGGTCGGAGCCGCCGCTGACGGCCGTTCCGGCTCGGGCTCGGGCGCGGGCGCCGTTTCGGGCTCGGCCTCCGCGACAGCGCCGGCGCGGCGCAGCATGTTCTTGGCCTCGTCGACCGAGACCTCTTCCTCAGGCTCCGCTGTTCCGAGGAAAGCGCGCGCGGCGAGGGTGGCCTCTTCATCGGAGAGCTTCGCGGCGTCGATGCCGCCGTCCTCCTCCGCTCCGGATGCCCCGGGCGCGGCCTCTTCTGCCGCGGCGTCCCGCCGCTCGTCGTGCTCGCTGCGCTCCTGCTCGTCCATGCGGCTCCTTAGGGCGTCGGCGCGGGCGTCACTGTCGGCGATCCGACGACGCCCTTGGTGATGACCAACGTGAAGAGGTTGTCGAAGAGGAAGATGTAAGCAGCGATCAGCACCGAGATGACGAGCACGATCAGCGTGAGGCGGAGGACCGTCTCACGGCTGGGCCAGGTCACCTTTCGCAGCTCGGCCCAGGCCTCTTGCGAGAACGCGATCGGGCTCTGGCGCGCCTGCTTCAGCGTCGTGGTCATTTCTACCTATCCATTCTTCATGCCGGCACGGCAGGAGAGACTCGAACTCTCAACCTACGGTTTTGGAGACCGTTGCTCTGCCAGTTGAGCTACTGCCGTATGACTGCCTTCGGCAGTCATACGGCAGCTGCACTTTGG
>JBGPZT010000155.1:0-6216 GCA_041493915.1 Candidatus Limnocylindria bacterium | reverse complement strand
TCGCGTTCGAGATTCAGTTCACGCCCGATCGTCCCGTGTTCCGCCTGCCGCGCAAACGTGCGCGTCAGAAGAAGCGTGGTCTCTTTCACCGCTTCCGTGCGATTGCCGACGTCAGAGAAGTCGCAAGCGTGCCCGTGAGGTGCATTCAGGTTGCGTCCGCGAATGGACTCTTCCTCGTTACGCGCGCGTTCATTCCGACGCACAACAGTTCGCTCGGCCGGCTCGGTCTGCTCATCCACAGCACCGCCGGGTTCATCGACCCGGCCTGGGACGGACACATCACCCTCGAGCTCTCGAACGTGAACACCATCCCGATCACGCTCTACCCCGGGATGCGCATCGGCCAGCTGTCGTTCTTCCCGCTCAGCAGCCCCGCGGAGCGGCCGTATGGATCACCGGAGCTCGGCTCCAGCTATCAGGGGCAGACCGGGCCCACGCCGTCGCGCTATCGGCTCGACGTGCCAAGGAAGCCTTAGATGTGCACCAACTGTTTCCTCCTCGTGTTCCTCGAGGCGTTCATCAACATCGTGGCGCAGGCGCTGGTGCTGGCGATCTTCGTCCGGGTGATCATGTCGTGGGTCCCGATCCGTTTGCCGTTCGGTCTGAACGAGCTCGTGTGGAACGTCACAGAGCCGGTGCTCTCACCGATCCGCCGGTACATGCCGATCGCGGGCGGGATGGACTTCTCACCGTTCATCGCGCTGCTGCTCATCCAGATCGTCCTCAGCATCATCCTGCGGATCCTCCCGCCCGCCATCCCGAACCCATCGTTCTGATGCTCGCGCTCCGCCGCGACGGCGAGCGCGTCTCCTTCACAATCCGCGTGACCCCGCGCGCATCCGCCAACGCGATCGCAGGCGAACGGGACGGTGTGCTGCTCGTCCGCGTGACGGCGCCGCCGGTCGAGGGGAAAGCCAACGACGCGGTGGTGGCCGTCCTGGCCAAGACGCTGGGCGTGCCGCGCGGCACCATCCGCGTTGAGCGGGGCGCGGCGGCTCGCACGAAGCGGGTCAGCGTGCCGCGCGAGGCGGAGGCCGCCCTGCGCCGGCTGGCGAAATGACGGCGTCTTCGCCGACGTATAGAAGGAGAATGACCACCCATGCGAGCCTGGCTGCGCTCTTTCCCGCGGCCTTCGCCCGTGCCGGCCGCGTGACCTTCGCCGAGGCCGTCCGCGATAACCAGGACGAGGTCTACGGGGTGGCGCTCCGGATCCTCGGCGACCGCGACGCGGCTCGCGAGGCGGCCAGCGCGGCGTTCCTCAAGGCGTATCGCAGCTGGGAGCGCTACGACCAGACGCGGCCGGTCCGGCACTGGCTCCTGCGAATCGCCGCCAACGAGGCGATCAGCGTGGGGCGTTCGCGGACGCGCGAGCGTGCGCGCACCACGAGCGTCGACGATGCGGCCCGCGTGCCCGATCCCGAGCAGACGCCGGATCAGGCGCTCGTGGCGCGCGAGGAGCGCGACCGCGTGCGCGCGGCCGTCGCCGGCCTGCCCGAGCTGTACCGCGTGCCGGTCGTGCTCCGCTACTTCAGCGAGCTCTCGCTCGAGGAGATCGCGGCCGTGACCGGCCGGCCTGCCGCGACGGTCGGCGTCCAGCTCCTCCGTGCTCGCGCGCTGCTGCGATCGTCGCTGGAGGCACGACCGTGACCGATCGACGGGACGATCTTCTCGACGAGACGACGCTGCGCCGCGCGCTGCGCCTCGAGGCGGACGAGCGCGCACCGCTCTTCGATCCCGCCGCCATCGCCGCCGCGGCTCGGTACCGGCCGCGTCTAGCCGTGGTCAGCGCGCTCGTCGCGCTCGCCCTTGGCGTTGTGGGCGCGGTCGCCGTCTGGTCGGCGGTCGCGGTCTTCCTGCCGACGGTGGTCGCGGGCGCATTCGATGCGAGCCTGGGGCTCCTCGCGCTGCTCGCGGTACCCGCGAGCGCGATCGCCGACCTGGTGCAGCAGCCCGTCGTTCCTCTGAGTCTCCTCGCGGCACTCGCCATCGCGACGTGGCACGAGCTGCGCGAAAGGATGACTTATGCCAACGCGTCTTGAACGAAGCACGACGAACAAGACCTGGGCCGGTGTGTGCGGCGGCCTCGCCGAATACCTCCAGGTCGACGCGACGCTGGTCCGGACGTTCTTCGTGGTCGGCACGGTCGTCACCGGTGGGCTCGGTCTGCTCGGTTACATCGTCCTTGTCTTTCTCATGCCGCTTCCGGGCCAGCCGACCCCGTTCGTGAAAGCGTCCGGCGCGACCGCGCCGACGCTGGAGGGCGCAGCGAGCAGCGACCCAGCGGCGACCGCGCCCATGGTCGCGCCGGTCGTCTCGCCGCCGGCCGATCCGGAGGCCGCTGAGCGCCGGCGCGCGGCGTTCGGTGTCTTCCTCATCGCACTCGGGGCGATCTTCATGTTCGGGAACGCCGGTGTCTTCCATATCGTCCGGTGGGAGCTGGTGTGGCCGCTGGTGCTCATTGGGATCGGCGCTCTGCTGCTGACTCAGCGGGTGCGGCGATGACCGTGCGTCGCAGCCTCTTCTGGCCGCTCGTGCTCATCACGATCGGCCTGGTCTTCCTGCTCGTGAACTTCGACGTCATCCCGGGCGTGACCGCGCTGTCGCTCCTCAACCTCTGGCCGCTGCTGCTCATCCTCGCGGGCGTCGACATCGCGATCGGCCGGCGCTGGCCACTGGCCGCGATCGGCATCGACGTCGCGGTCATCGCGCTCGGTCTCGCGCTTCTTGCGACGCAGCCGACGTTCCTCGGCAGTCCGTTCTTCATCGTGAGCGGAGGCGGAGGCGAGCGCGACGTGTCCGTCGCGCGCCAGAGCGCGACCTCGCTCTCACTCGACATCAATGGCGGCGCCGGGCGCTTCCGCGTCAGCGGCGGCAGCACGATGCTCGTCGAGGCGCACAGCGGCAACGACGACCTGCGTCTACGCCGCGCGGACTTCAACAGCGGCGGCCAGCACGCCGACGTGCGCATCGACCAGAGCGGTACTCGCCGCGTCGGCGGCGTGACGATCGACGTCGAGACGCGCATCGCGAGCGACGTCCCCACCGAGCTCTCGGTCAATGGTGGCGCCGGTGAATTCATCATCGACCTCGGCGGCGTCACGATCAGCAGCGCCGAGCTGAACGTCGGCGCGGCGTCGCTCACCCTGACGCTCCCGAAGCCGAGCGCCGAGGTGAGCATCGAGGTGAACGCGGGCGCATCCAACATCGTCATCGAGGTCCCGGACGGCGTCGAGGCACGCGTGACGATGAGCGGCGCCATCCTCTCGCTCCGAAGCTCGAACTCGCGGGTCACCGCGAGCGGCAGCGCGGCCGAGACGTCGGGATATGGGTCCGCGAAGGCGCGCGTCACGGTGCGCGTGACAGCGGGAGCGAGCTCGATCACGATCCGCTAGCGCCTAGAATCCCGGCGAATGCTCCGTCGCTGGCTCGAGCCCGTGCTGAACGCGCAGGCGGTATGGGCCGACCCGCTCGGCGGTCTCATGCAGCGCATCTTCGGCGCCCTCTACGGGCCGTTCCCGGCGCTGCGCGATCTCCTGCACGGGACCTGGCTCGGCCATCCGGTGCATCCGATGATCACCGACATCCCGATCGGCGCCTTCACCGTCGCGTTCGTCCTCGACCTGGTCGGCCCCGGCCCATCCGCGGGCGCGACCTGGGCGATCGCGATCGGGTTCGTGTCGATGCTCGCGGCCGCGCTCGCCGGCTTTGCCGACTACATCGATCTCGAGGGCGCGGGCAAGCGCATCGGGAGCCTGCACTCGACATCCATGCTGCTGGCGGCGGTGCTCTACTTCATCTCGCTCGGTACCCGGCTTCAATGGTGGGGGCCGCCGACGCTGGACGCCTCGACCGCCCTATCGGTATGGACGGCCAACGCCGGTCTGCTGCTGGTCCTCGTCGGCGGCTATCTCGGCGGCGAGCTCGTGTTCAATCTCGGCAGCCAGGTCGATCGTCATGCCTGGCGCGGCGGCGGCACGAAATGGCAGGCGCTCGACGTCGATAGCCTGCCGGAGGACAAGCCGACCAAGGCCAAGGCAGGTGCACAGACGCTCGTCGTCGTGCGACGAGGCGAGAGGATCTTCGCGCTGCACGACACCTGTTCGCATCAGGGCTGCTCGCTCGCCGAGGGCAAGCTCGTCGACGACGGAAGGCGCATCGAGTGCAAGTGCCACGGATCGCGCTTCGAGCTCGCGGATGGCAGCGTGAACCGCGGACCCGCGGTGTTCCCGCAACCGCATTACGACGTTCGGCGCTCCGAAGGCAAGATCGAGGTCAAGCGGACCGGTGGCTGAAGCGACCGACACGATCCAACGCGTTGCCGCGAAAGTCCTCACGCTCGCGGATCTCGAGCTCGAGACGCTGCGGGCGCTGAACAGCGAGTACCTGCGGCACCATCCCGAAGAGGTCGCCGCGTTCCTCAACGAGCGCATGCCAGAGGACACCGCACTCCTCCTCGCGCGTGCGCCGACGCCGACGGCCGCGGCGCAGATCCTCGAGCGCCTGAGTCCGCGGGTCGCGGCGGAGGTGCTGTCTCTCCTCGACGACGTTCTCGTGCGCGCCATGCTCGCCGTCACGAATCCAGCGCGGGCGGCGCCCATCATCGGCGGTCTCGACCCCATCGCACGCGACGCGCAGCTCGCGCGGCTCGACGAGCGCGTCGCGCAACAGATCCGCGAGCTCCTCGCATACCCGGCGGACTCGGCCGGCGCGCTCATGGATCCGCGCATCAGTGCCTTCGGCCCGGACACGACGGTCGAAGAGGCCCTGCGTAAGATGCGGACCTTCAAGGAGAAGGAGCTCGGTTCGATCTACCTCATGGACCGCGAGGGGCGGCTCGCTGGCGGCGTGCCCCTGGGTGAGATCGCGACGGCCGAGCCCGAGACCAAGCTGAAGGACCTCATCCGCGGCGAGCCGGTCTCGGTGTTCGTCAACGCCTCGCGCGAGGACATCGTGAAGGCGCTCGACGAGCGACGCGTCGCCACGCTGCCCGTCGTCGACGCCGACTCCAAGCTCGTCGGCGTCATCCGCTACCGCACGCTCGTGGCCGCGGCCGAGGCCGAGGCGACCATGGGCATACAAACGATGGTCGGCGTCGGCAAGGAGGAGCGTGCGCTGTCGCACGTCCGCTTCGCCGTCCGGTCGCGTTTGCCCTGGCTCGAGATCAACCTCGCGACGGCGTTCGCCGCCGCGTTCGTCGTTGGCCTCTTCGAGGGGACGATCGCGCAGTTCACGGCTCTCGCGGTCCTCATGCCGGTGGTCGCCGGCCAATCCGGCAACAGCGGGATGCAGGCCCTCGCGGTGACGATGCGCGGCCTGGCGCTGCGCGAGGTCCGTCCGACGCACTGGCCGCGCCTCATCTGGAAGGAGGCGGGCACCGGGATCATCAATGGCTTCGCCTGCGCGGTGGTCACCGGCATCGCCGTCTACATCTGGAGCCACAGCGCGGGACTCGCGGTCGTCATCGGCGCGGCCATGGTGATCTCGATGAGCGTGGCGGGCATGTCGGGCGCGGCGGTCCCACTGGTGCTGAAGGCTCTCGGCCAGGACCCGGCGCAATCCTCTTCCATCATCCTCACGACGATCACGGACATCTCGGGGTTCATGGCGTTCCTGGGTCTCGCGACGATCTTCGCCAGCCTGCTCACATGAGGGCCGGAGTGCGCCGGCTTGCCGCGCCCGGGCTGCTCGTCGTCGTCGCACTGTTGTTGGTGTTCGCCTCGCCCGCTCGGGCCGACGACGGTTGGATCGTCGAGCGTTTCGCGTCAGACATCGAAGTGCAGCGGGACGGCGGCCTGCTGGTGACCGAGGCGATCGACGTCGATTTCCAGCTCCTGAGCGATCGACACGGCATCTTCCGCGAGATCCCGGTGCAGTACCAATGGGACCCGGATCCGAAGATGATGCGGGTCTATCGGGTGGACGTGCGATCGGTGCGTGACGCGAACGGTCGCGGGCTCACCTACGAGACCAGCCAGAACGGCGCGAACCTTCGCATCAAGATCGGTGACGCGGACAAGATCGTTGTCGGAAAGCAGACCTACCGCATCACCTACGCGGTGCGCGGCGCGCTCAACCCGTTCGCCGACCACGACGAGCTCTTCTGGAACGTCAACGGCGGGGACTGGGCCGTCCCGATGCGCGTCGTAAGCGCGTCGGTCCACACGGCGTTCGACGCATTCACGTCGGTGACGTGCTTCGAGGGGCCACTTCGCTCGA
>JBGPZT010000008.1:0-37895 GCA_041493915.1 Candidatus Limnocylindria bacterium | reverse complement strand
CGCCGATCAACTGGCTGGCGAAAGCCCCGCTCGGGATCGCGATCGTCCTGGATGGCGCCAGCCCGATCAGCGAGGCATACGACGAGGGACGGCTCACCGAGCGCATCCTGATCGCGGCGCACGCACTCGGTCATGGCGGCGGTGTCGCGTGGTTCGGCGATGACGCGGAGCAAGCGGAAGCGAAGCGCATCCTCGACATCCCGGCCGAGCGAACGGCGCGCTCGGTCGTGATGATCGGCCGGCCCACAACGACGAAGGACCCGCGCCCGAATCCGCGACCGGGCGGACGCAAGCCGCTGTCCGAGATCGTCAGCTACGGCCGTTATCGAGGCTCGCCTTAGGACTTACTGCGGCGTGCGCGACGCGCACACGCCAAGCAGATGAGCGCGGCGGAGCCGCGCGATTATTCCAGGTAGTCCTTGAGCTTGCGGCTCCGGCTGGGGTGACGCAGCTTGCGCAGCGCCTTCGCCTCGATCTGACGGATCCGCTCACGGGTCACGTTGAACTCGCGGCCCACCTCTTCGAGCGTGCGCGTCCGTCCGTCCTCGAGACCGAAGCGCAGCTGGAGCACGCGTCGCTCGCGACCGGTGAGTCCCTCGAGGACGCTCTCGACCTGCTCCTTGAGCAGCTTGTGCGACGCCGCGTCGGAGGGCGCGAGCGCCTGATTGTCGGGGATGAAGTCACCGAGGTGGCTGTCCTCCTCTTCGCCGATGGGCGTCTCGAGCGAGACCGGCTCCTGCGAGACCTTCACGATCTCGCGAACCTTGTCGGGTGTGATGAGCATGCGCTCGGCGATCTCCTCCGCCGTCGGTTCGCGGCCGAGCTCCTGGAGCAGGCCACGCGACACGCGGATGAGCTTGTTGATCGTCTCCACCATGTGGACCGGGATGCGGATCGTCCGCGCCTGGTCCGCGATGGCGCGCGTGATCGCCTGACGGATCCACCACGTCGCGTAGGTGGAGAACTTGTAGCCCTTGCGGTAATCGAACTTCTCGACCGCGCGGATCAGGCCGATGTTCCCTTCCTGGATGAGGTCGAGGAACGACATGCCCCGGCCGATGTACTTCTTCGCGATCGAGACGACGAGGCGCAGGTTCGCCTCGGTGAGGTTATGCCGCGCGTCGTCGCCCTTCTGGATGAGCTCATCCGCGAGTCGACGGAGCGCGCGCTGCTCGTCGGCATCCGACTCGATAAGGAAGTTGAGGTTCTTCACGAGGACGTCGCGGACCTCCTGGCCGAGCATGACGAGCTCGCCCAGCCGCTCCGCGCCCTCGGCCGGCCCGTGGATCTTCGCGTACTGCGGGAGGATGCGGAACGCGAGACGCTGCGGATCGCGCTTCGCGGCATCGATGAGCGCGACCGTCTCGTCGATGAGCACCTTCGCCTCGGTCGAGATCTCTTTGCTGTTCGCCTCCGCCTTCAGCGGATCGCGCAGCTTCAGCAGACGGTTGGTCAGGCGGCGCAGCTCCTTACCGCCCTCCACGTCACCGAGGGTCCGGGTGAGCGACTTCACCGTGAACCGCGTCGCCTCGTCGACGAACTCGCGCGGGCGGCCGAGCGCCATGCGCTTCTTGACCTCGACGCCGAGCTCATACAGGTGGACGACGGAGAGCGCCGGCGATACGAGCGCCTGCTCCCCGAGCTCGATCGACTTCGCGAGGTTGACCTCTTCCTCCGCGGTGAGCAGGGGAACCTTGCCGATCTCCTTGAGGTACATGCGGACCGGGTCGTCCACGCTGATGAGGTCGCTCGCGAGGACCGCCGAGATCGCGTCCTCGCGCTGCAGCTCCTCGGCCTCTTCCTCTTCCTCTTTGACCTGGGACCAGTTCGGGCCGCGCTCGGCCTCGAGGATCTCGACGTTGTTGTCGTCGAGCGCGAGGAGCAGCTCCTCGACCTCACCCGGCTCCGCGTCGGGGATCGCGCGAACGATGTCCTCTTGCGTGACATAGCCCTGCTGGCGGCCGCGCGCGAGCAGACGCTCGGCCTGCTCCTTGTGCTCCGGGTGGATCCCGGTGCGCTCGGGAACGGCCGCCTTTTCGGTCTCTTTTTCCTTTGTCGCTTTCATCGATCCTCTTCTCGTTCCAGCTCGCTGCGCAGGACCGTCCGGCGCTCGCGCCGCCTCATGAGGCGTTCGAGCTCCTCACCCATCCGCGCGATCTCGCTATCCAACCCACCGACGTCGCCTTCGGCCTGCGCGAGCTGGACCCGCGCTTCACCCAGGCGGCGCTGCACGTTCCTCTCCCGGAGACGCAGCGCTGCGATCTCGATCATCTGACCTGGGTCCGTCTCTGCGTCGAGCTCAGGCGCATTGGCGCCAAGTGCCGCGGCTAGGGCGGCCAGGTGAGCCGGCAAGTCAGAGTCCGGACGCTTCCCCGCCTGGAGCTGTTCGTAGAGCGCACGCAGGTCGGGGTCCACCAGGTCAGTAGGCGCGAGGTCGGCGCGCGCGATCTCCTCCGGATATCGAGTCAATAGTGCCATGACGTAACGCTCAAAAGAAGGCGTTTGTTTCGGCGTAGCTCTCTCGCCGCTCGCCTGGGAAGGCGGCTCGGTCGGCGTGCGCTGTGTTCGGAGCATGCCCTTTCCCGCCGCAGGGAGCTTCTCTCGTAAGAACGCGGGATCGACCCCGGCGCTTCCCGCGACCTCCGAGAGGTAGACCTCGCGCCGCACGGGGTCCGGCTCCTCGGCGATCAGCGCCGCGGTCCGCTGAAGGAAACGCAGCCGGCCCTCGGAATGGTCAAGCCGCGACGTGGCGCGGACCCGGTCGATGAGGAACTCGAGCAGGGGCTTGGCTTCGGCGAGGAGCCGGCGGAAGAGCTCGGGCTCCTTCCGGGCGACGTCGTCGGGATCCAGGCCCTCCGGGAGCACGGTCACGAAGAGCGCCAGGCCGGTACGGGTGCCCAGCCGCCCGCCGCCGGCGCCCGATCCAAATCGGCTGAGGGCGCTCAGGAGCTCGCGCCCGCGCGACTCGGCGGAGCGCTGCCCGGCGGCGTCGCCGTCGAAGGCGACGATCGCTCGCTCGATCTTCATATCGTTCAGCACCCGGTACTGGTCCTCGGTGAGAGCCGTCCCCATGGACGCCACGACGTTGGCGAACCCGGCCTGGTGGCAGGCGATGGTGTCGAAGTAGCCCTCCACGATGACCGCCGTGCCCTCCTTCCGGATGGCCGCGCTCGCCCTGTCGAGGCCGTACAGCGTGGCGCTCTTGTTGAACAGGAGCGTCTGGGTGGAGTTGACGTACTTGCCCTGCTGGTCCGGCCGCATGGCACGGCCCCCGAAGGCGATGGCCCGGCCGCGCCGGTCGCGGATGGGGACCATCAGACGGTCGCGGAACCGGTCGAAGAGGCCCCGCTCGTTCTTGAAGATCAACCCGGCCGCGACGCTCTCGTCCTCGCTGAAGCCCTTCTTCTTCAGGTAGGCGAGGAGGCTGTCGCGCTCGTCGGGCGCGTACCCGATGCCGAACGCGTCGATCGACTCGGGAGTGATGCCACGCTTGGCGAGGTATTCCGCCACGGTCTTGCCGCGGGGCGTGCCCCGCAGGGCCTGGCGGAAGTAAAAGGCCGCCGCGTCGTTCGCCTGGAGCAGCCTGTCTTCGAGCTTCCGCTCCTCCGGCGCGCGCCGCGTCAGCTCGACGCCGGCGCGCTCGGCCAGGGTGTTCAGCGCTTCGGCCGGTGTGAGTCCTTCCCGTTTCTCGATCCAGGTGAAGACGTCGCCTCCTTCCCCACATCCAAAACATTTGTAGGCCCGGCGTTCGGGATCTACGTGGAATGACGGCGTCTTCTCGAGATGGAACGGGCACAGCCCTACGTAGCCGCGCCCGGCTTTCTTGAGAGGCACGCTCTCGCTGACGAGCTGGACGATGTCGACGCGCTCCTTCACGAGGTCGAAGTCACCGGGCATTGCGACAACGTTAGCGGCCGGGCGTTGCGCGCACTGGCGACGCTGGATAAGGCGCGAGTGCGCGCCGCTCAGTTCGGAAGAGTGAGCAGCCTCTCCAGCTGGCGGATATCGACCGGCTTCGTCACGTGCTGATCGAATCCGGCGTCGCGCGACAGGCGGCGGTGCCGCGCCTCGCCGTATCCGGTGACGGCAACGAGCGTCGCTTTCAGCCCGAGCTCGTTGCGCATGCGCCGCGCGACCTCGTAGCCATCGAACCCGGGCATGCCGATGTCGAGCAGCACGATGTCGGGGCGATGGAGCGCCGCCTGCTCGATCGCGCTCGGGCCATCGTGGACGGCGCGCACGTCGTGGCCGTAGTCGCGCAGGAGCTCGGCCAGAGCATCGGCGGCATCGACGTTGTCATCGACGACGAGAATGCGCCGTTTCGGGAGCGCGGCCAAGCCCGCGCCGCTCGCGTCACCCTCCGGGGCGACGTGCGATACCGGGCGGATCGGCAGGCGCGCGATGAACTCGCTTCCCTGCCCCGGCCCGTCGCTGAGCGCCTCGACCGTGCCGCCGTGCATCTCGACGAGGCGGCGGACCAGGGTGAGGCCGATCCCGAGCCCACTACGCGCGTACGCGCGCATCTCCGGTCCCTGCACGAACAGATCGAAGATGCGCTCGCGCATCTCGGTCGTCAGTCCGGCGCCGTCGTCCTTGACCGACAGGACGAGCTGTCCGGCGTCGACGAACGCGCGCAGCCAGATCCGGCCGCCGACGTCCGTGTACTTCGCGGCGTTGTTCAGGAGGTTCGCCAGCACCTGCTCGAGGCGCGCGGGGTCCGCGCTGAGCGTGACGGGCTCGTCCGGCAGATCGAGCGTCAGGCGATGGCCACGCTCGTCGATGACCGGCCGCGCCGCCTCGACCGCGCGCGCGACCAGTGTCGAGAGAACGACGGCCTCATGTCGGAGCTCGATCTTGCCGCGCGTGATGCGTGAGACATCGAGCAGATCGTCGATGAGACGGGTCAGGTGCTCGACCTGACGCTCGATGGTCTCGCGAGCGCTCGCCACACGGAGCGACTCATCGCTGTGCAGGCGCATCAGCTGAAGGGCCGTGGTCACCGGCGCGAGCGGGTTGCGAAGCTCGTGTCCGAGCATCGCGAGGAATTCATCCTTGCGCCGATCCACGTCCGCGAGCTGCTCCACCTTTTGGCGCAGCTCCGCCTCCGCGTGCCGGCGCTGGATCGTCTCCGCCTCGAGGGCCGCGGCCTGCTGTTGAAGCTGCGCGATGATGCGGAGCTGCGCTTCGCCCTGGAGCGCGGTGTAGCTCTCGGCCGGGATCACGCTCGTGTGGATCGCCGTCATGTCGCTGAACGGCTTGGCGTGCGAGGTGTCGTGGAACGCCTCGATCGGATAGGCGCACAGCAGCGAGAAAGGCTGGCGGGTCCGAAGCTCGGTCCACAGCTCCTCGAGACGGATGGCCGCGTCGCGGTTCCCCGCCGCCCACAGAAGAGCGACCATCTCGCCGAAGGCGTGGACCTGTGGCGCCCGCGCGCGCGCTTTCACGATGAGCGTCCCGATGGTGTCGTCGAAGCGAGCCGGGTCCGGCCAGCCATCGACCATGAAGGTGGTGAGCGTGTCGCGCGCGTCGAGCGCCAGGTAGCGGCCCTGCGCTCCGGCACGGACGACGTCGAGGCCGCGAGCCGTCAGGCGCTGCGCCACGCCGTCGCGGTGCTGGGGGGTCGCGATCAGGATGCCGGCGCTCGCCGCGCCGAGAGCCAAGCCGAGGTGGTCGCTGACGCTGTCAAGCAGGTACGACTCGTGCTCGTAGAACTGGACGGCGTGGCCGTTCATGGCTGCCTCGCTTGGCCGTAGCCTCTTCATCGCTTGCCCCGCGCACCGCAAGTTGCGTGCCCGCTAAAGATGGCTCCAGGCTGCCGGGATGAACAGGCTGGTGTAGGTGTCGAGCGCGTACCCGTCCGTCATGCCGGCGATGTAGTCGGCGACGGCCCGTTTGGTGTTCTCCTGCGAGGCGATCCGCTGATGCTCCGCCGGCATCCGATCGGCGTGCGCCTCGAAGTACTGGAGGAGCTCCCAGAGGACCCCCTGAGCCTTCTCGTCCTCGGTCTTGGCCGGCCCGGCGAGGTACACGTTGTCGAACATGAACTTCCGTAACGCGTTGGTGGCCTCGAGAACCTCGGCGCTCATCGTCACCTCGGGCTTGCCGTAGGACGTGACCACGACGTCATAGGTCATCGTGTCCAGGCGCTCGGCGCGGTCGTTGCCGAGCGCGGTGCGGATGTCCGGGGGTAGGTCGGCCTCGGTGATGATCTCGGCCCGCATCGCGTCGTCGATGTCGTGGTGCAGGTACGCGATCTTGTCCGCATAGCGGACGACCCAGCCCTCGGGCGTTTCTGGCTCGCCCCAGGCCGCCGTCTCGAGACCGCCTTCCGTCGGCGAGCTGTGTTTCAGGATCCCGTCACGCGTCTGCTTCGTGAGGTTCAGGCCCGCACCGTTCTTCTCGAGCTTCTCGACGATCCGCACGCTCTGCTGGTTGTGCCGGAACCCCTCGGGCAGGAACCGCGCGAGCAGCTCCTCGCCGATGTGGCCGAACGGCGTATGCCCGATGTCGTGTCCGAGGGCCATCGCCTCGACGAGATCCTCGTTGAGCCGCAGCGCGCGCGCGATCGCGCGACCGATCTGGTTCACCTCGAGGATGTGCGTGAGCCGCGTGCGGTAGTGATCGCCCACCGGCGCGAGGAAGACCTGCGTCTTGTGCTTCGTGCGCCGGAAGGCCTTGCTATGGATGATGCGGTCGCGGTCCACGGCGAACGCCGTCCGTGTCGGTGACTGTTCCTCCGGTCTGTCGCGTCTGCCGTCGGCGCTCTTCGTCGCGTAGGGCGCGAGCGTCGTGCCTTCGAGCTCTTCGAAGCGCTCGCGTATCCGCAGCGACGCGACGCTGCGATCGCGGGACAGCTTCGCAGCGCGCTCAACTTTGGTGGCCATCTCGGCGCTAAGACTAATCGGATGGCGGCGCTAGCGGTCTTGCTCCAGCGCCCTAGCGGTCGCGCTCCCCGGCTCCGGCGATCGCCGCCTGCGCCGCGGCGAGACGCGCCACCGGCACGCGGTACGTCGACGGCGACACGTACGTGAGGCCGACCTCGTGGAAGAACGCGATCGACGACGGGTCGCCCCCATGCTCGCCGCAGATCCCGATCTTGAGGCCAGGCCGCGTCTTGCGGCCGCGCTCGATGGCGATGCGCATCATCGCGCCGACACCGTCGCGGTCGAGGACCTGGAAGGGGTCCGAGGGGATGATCTTTTGCTCCACGTACTTCCCCAGGAAGGACTTCTGCGCGTCGTCGCGTGAGATGCCGAGGACCGTCTGCGTAAGGTCGTTCGTCCCGAAGGAGAAGAACTCCGCCTTTGTCGCGATCTCGTCGGCGATGAGGCACGCGCGCGGGATCTCGATCATCGTCCCGAACTTGTAGGGCACGCGCTTGCCGCGCTCCTTGAAGACAGCCTCGGCGACGGAGACGACCTGCGCCTGCAGGCGGTCGAGCTCCCCCATCGTCGCGACGAGCGGCATCATGATCTCGGGCTTCGCCTTGACCCCCTTCTCGGCGACGTCGATGGCGGCGCCGAGGATCGCGCGGATCTGCATCTCGAGGATCTCGGGGTATACGAGCAGGAGACGGCAGCCGCGCAGGCCGAGCATCGGGTTGTCCTCGTGGAGCTGCTGGAGGCGCCGCTCGATCTTTTCCTTGCGCTCGAGCTCCGCGCCGTCCTTGCCGGTCGCACGCATGACCGCGATGTCGACGTCCACGTCGGCGTACTCGCGCAGGAACTCGTGCAGCGGCGGGTCGATGAGACGGATCACGACGGGCAGCCCGTTCATCGCCTCATACATCTCGCGGAAGTCGCCCTGCTGGAACGGCAGGAGCTTCGCGAGTGCGGTCTTCCGCCCCTCGATCTCCTCGGCCAAGATCATGTCCTGGACGATCGGCAGGCGCTCGGCCTGCCGGAACATGTGCTCAGTACGCGCCAGGCCAACGCCCTCCGCGCCCAGCTCGCGCGCAAGGCGGCATTCCTCCGGTGTGTCCGCGTTCACCCACACCCCGAGCGTGCGGCGCTGGTCGGCCCACGACAGGAGCTCGATGAGCTCCTTCTCCTCGCGGAACTTCGGCTGGATCGTCGGGAGCTCGCCGAGGAAGACCTCGCCGGTCGTGCCGTCGATCGAGATCGCGTCGCCCTCGCGCACGACCTTGCCACTGACGCGCATCTGGCGCTTCGCGAGGTCGATGTCGAGCGCGGCGACGCCCGCGACGCAGGGCAAGCCGAGGCCGCGTGCCACGACGGCAGCGTGGCTGGTGGAGCCGCCCCGCGCGGTGAGGATGCCGGTCGCGGCGATCATCCCGTGGAAATCATCCGGACTCGTCTCCGGCCGCACGAGCACGACGAGCTGTTTTGATCCCTTGAGCTCGACGGCGCGGTCGGCGTCGAACACGGCGCGCCCGGTCGCGGCCCCTGGCGAGGCGTTCAGGCCCTTGGCGAGGAAGCGGCCGGCCTTGCGCGCCTTCTCGACCTCGGCCTCGTCGAAGCGCGGCAGGAGCAGCTGCTCGACCTGCGCGGGCTCGACGCGCTGGATGGCCTCGTCCTTGTTGACGAGCTTCTCGCGCACCATGTCGGTGGCGATCTTCACCGCGGCGCGCGCCGTCCGTTTCGCACCGCGCGTCTGGAGCATGAACAGCTTCCCGCGCTCGATCGTGAACTCCAGGTCCTGGACGTCCCGGTAGTGTTTCTCGAGACGCTGCGCGATCTTCTCGAACTGGGCGAAGACCTTGGGCATCTCGTCCTTCATGTGCGAGATCTTCGACGGCGTGCGGATCCCGGCGACGACGTCCTCGCCCTGCGCGTTCACGAGGTACTCGCCGTAGAGCTCCTTCGCGCCCGTGTTCGGGTCGCGCGTGAACGCGACGCCCGTACCCGAGTCGTCTCCCATGTTGCCGAACACCATCGACTGCACGTTCACCGCGGTGCCGAGGTCGTGGGGGATCTTGAAGGCGTTCCGGTAATCGACCGCGCGGCGTCCGAACCACGAGCCGAAGACGGCCTCGATCGCGAGCCGCAGCTGCTCGCGCGGCTCGGTCGGGAACGGCTTCTTCGTTTCCCGCCGGACGATCTCCTTGAACTCGGTCACGAGCTCCTGGAGCGCCTTCGGCGCGAGATCGGTGTCGCTCTTGGCGCCGGCCGCCTTCTTCTTCGCCTCGAGGGCGTGGTCGAACTTCTCCGGCGGGATGTCCTGGACGATGCGGCCGAACATCGAGATGAACCGCCGGTACGCGTCCCACGCGAAGCGCGGGTTCTTGGTCAGCTTCTCCAGGGCGGCGCGGCTCTCGTCGTTGAGGCCGAGATTGAGGACCGTGTCCATCATCCCGGGCATCGACATCGCGGCGCCCGAGCGGACCGACACGAGGAGCGGATTCTTCGTGTCGCCGAGCCTCTTTCCGGTGGTCTTCTCGACGCGTGCGAGCGCCGTCTCGACCTGATCCCAGAGACGGGAGGGAAGCTTCTTGTCCGACGCGAAATACGCGTTGCACGCCTCGGTCGTGATCGTGAATCCGGGCGGGACGGGCAATCCGGCGTTCGTCATCTCGGCGATACCGGCGCCCTTGCCGCCGAGCAGGGAGCGCATCAGCGCGCTGCCTTCGGCCTTCCCATCGAGGAAGAGGTAGACCCACTTCTTCGGCTTCGCGGTCGTTTTCTTCCTCGTCGCGCTCCGGCGTGCGGGCACCGCGCACCTCCCCTTCGGACCTCGCGATTCTGGCAGATTTCGTGCTCCGCCGGACACCGGGATGCGCACGCCTGCGGTACATTCGCCCTCCTTGTACGAACGACCCGGTTACCGCACGCTCCTCGGCCGCATCCGCGACAACGTGCGGCTCTACATCCGCAAGCAGCTCGAGCTGCCGCGCCAGGAGATCGCCGAGATCGTTCGGGCGAATCTGCGCGCCGCGATGTGGTTCGGCATCGCCCTGGCCTTCGTGCTGTGCACGCTCGTTGCGTTCACCGTGCTCGTGATCGCGGTCATCGCGATCTGGCTGCCCTTCCCCGTCGCGGCCCTCATCGCGTTGCTGCTGTTCCTGGGCCTTGCCGGCCTCACCGGCTGGGTCGGCTACAAGAAGCTCGAGCTGCGCGGTCCCACGCGGACCATCAATTCATTGAAGGAGACGATGCGTTGGGCGAAAGCCCGTCTGCTCGGACGGAGCGCGAGCTAGCGGACCTCCGCGCGAGCTTGGACGTCGATCTGAGCGAGCTACGGACGCGCGTTCGCGAGGACGTCGATCCGCGCCGCCTGGTGCGCCGTCAGCCGGTGGCCGTCTTCGGGACGCTCGGATCCATCGCCGCCGTCGGCGTGGTCGGCGTGCTGCGCGGGATCCGCGAGCGCCGTCTGCGTCGCGGCGACACCGAGCTGGACGCGGTCATCGCAAGGCTGGGGGGCCGCGTCGACAAGCTGAAGGGCAAGGCCCGCAAGCGGCTGCGCGAGACGCTGCGTAAGGAGATCGCCGAGGTCGAGCAGGGCCCGAAGGCGCAGCGGGCCGTCTGGACCGCGGCAACGACCGCTCTGACCGCGGCGCTCACGCTCGTCGCGCGTCGTTTCGCGTCACGCCTCGTCGGTGACGAGGAGCTGCCGGAGGCGTAGGTGGTCCGGCAACCCCCGCATCTAGACGCGGTCAGTCGTCCTCGTCCTGCTCCTCATCATCGTTCTTGTCATTGTTGTGGTCGTTCCGCGCGCGAGGAACGAGCGGCGCACCGCGGTTCCTCGCCTTGAACGTGCTGAGCTTTTGGTTCGCGCCGCCGTGGAAGAGCGCGAGATCCGCGACGTAGACCTGCTTCCCCCGGAACACGAGGCTGGCGGGCGAGCTGAACGCGTTCGCTCCCGTCCCTCGGATCTCGTCGATGACCGCGCCCCGCGGCGAGAGCACGGCGACCTCATCGGACTGGTTCGAGCACACGTAGAGGTTGCCCTTCGCGTCGAAGGCGATCCCGTCGGCCCCGTCGAGAGCGCCACCCGCGACGCCCTGAGCGAAGAGCTGGATGGCGCCGAGTGACCCACCCTGGTACGCGATCCTCCACACCTGATCGCGGGCCGTCATCGCGACGTAGAGGAAGCGTTCGTCGCGATCGAACGCGAGCCCGTTGGCGCCGAACCCCGGCGTTTCGCCTGCGAGCGGTGCCAGCTGTGTCGGATAGGGGAACACAGTCTTCGCCCCACTCGGCGTGATGCGCGTGATGGTCCCCGGGAAGGAGTCCGATACCCAGAGGTTCCCCGCGCGATCACGCGCGAACGCGTTCGGCGCACCGAAGCCGGTGGCGATCGTCGTCGCGGCGTGCGTACGGACATTGACCCGCAGCACCCGGCCGCCTCCGATGTCGCCCACATAGAGACCCTCCCTCGGCACGAAGAGCATCCCGAGGAGCTTGGCGACGCCTCCGGCGGTGGCCGGCGACACGGAGATCAGGTCGACGATCCGACCGCGGCGATCAAGAACGCAGATGTTCGCGGGACCACTGGTAGCGTTGAAGTTGAGAGAAGACGCGTAAATACGCCCTTCGTCGTCCGCCGCCACGCCCTCAGGCAGGTTGCACGTACGGCTGAGATCGGGTCCGAAGTTCTGGACCTGGCCCACCTGTGACGCGAAGGCCGGCTGCTGCGCAAGAACGAACAACGCCAGGACCATGAAGAACGTCAGCTTCCGCATCGTTCCCCTCCTTTGAGGATGCCGAGTTTATCCGCGCTAGATGATCAAGAACCCCACGAACATCACGCTGACGCCGACCAGGTTCGTGAGCTCGAGGATCCCCGAGGCGCCGGTGAACGCGACGGTGCCGCCGGCCGCGACGATGAAGACGCCGACCGCGATGACGGCGTTCGCGAGCGCGCGCCGTCCCTGGTTCCGCCGGCGAAGGAAGACGGCCGCCGACCAGAGCGCGCCACCGATGAGGACGATGCTCCCCGCCCCGCTCCCGATGGCGGCCAGGATGCGCGGCAACGAACCGTCGGGATAGCCCTTGCCGGTGTCGACGGCGACCGCGATGTCGACGGGAGATGCGAACACCGCGTACACGGCGACCGCGCAGAGCGCTAGCACCACGGCGAGCGCCGGCCGGCCGTATCGCGGCGCGACGATGAAGACCGTGCCGAGCGCGAGCCAGGTGACGTTCGCGATCGCGCCGAACAAGTAGAAGAGCCGGTACTCGACGTCGGTCGCGCCGCCGCTGCGCGCGAGGAAGCCCATGAACGCGGCGACCGCGAACAGCAAGAGACCGATGGCCCAAGCAAGCTGCGACGGCCGTCGCTTGCGCGCGTACTGCAGCGCCACCGCCACGGCGAACGCGCCGGACACGATAGTGGTGACGAGTGGGAGCACGATCGCAGACTAGCGTCGGCGGATGATGAGCGCCCCGGCAACGATACCCAGAATTACGGCAGTCGCGACGGGCACAGCTGTCGCGTCGGATCCACCGGTCGACCACGCGAGCGCGATCGCGACGACCGGATCGCGCGTACCGACTGCGGCTAGCGCGGAGAGCACGTCGCGCCGGAGCGCGACCGCGGCCACCCCCGCGACGCCGAGCGTGAGCGCGACGGCGGCAAGCGCGACAACGAGAGTGGCGACATCGATGCGCGGACCGCTCGCGACCACGAGAACGACCACGGCAAGTCCGGCGATGTGGCCGGCCCACCGGAGCGGTGCGATGACTCGGTCCCGTACCGTCGGCACCGCGCCGGCGAGGAGCAACGCAACGGCGAAGGCCTGCGCGGCCGTGAGCGCGAGAGTGGTCACGCCCGGGCGCGTCGCGACGAGTACGAACGAGGCGACGACGGTACCGAGCACGAGCGCGCCCGCCATGTCCGATCGCCGTCCACCTACAGCGGCAACGAATGCGGGTGCCAGCAGCGCGCCGGGCGCGAGCGCCAGCGCGACGAGACCCGCCGCGTTCGCTGGGTCGAGCCACCCCGAAGCGGCGAAGGCGAGCGGAACGCTCAGCGCGTACGGGGCGATGACGAGCACGAGGTTCCGGAGCCGGCGGAGACCGAGCAGCGCGAGGAACGGTGCGCGCGCGCCGTGCGCGGCGAGATAGACGAGCGCGGCGATCGCGGCCGCGCTAGGCGCCGAGCCGCTCCTGCAGTGCCGGTACGAGCTCCGCGATGGGCACGCGGACCTGCGCCATGCTGTCGCGGTCGCGGATCGTGACCGCACGGTCCTCGATCGAATCGAAGTCGACGGTGACGCAGAGCGGTGTTCCGATCTCGTCCTGGCGGCGGTAGCGGCGGCCGATGGCCTGCGTCTCGTCGTACGCGCTCATGAAATGCGGGCGGACCAGTGCCCAGACCTCGCGCGCGAGCGGCGTGAGCCTTTCGTTCTTCGACAGCGGCAGCACCGCGACCTTGTACGGAGCGATCGCCGGGTGCAGCCGCAGCACGACGCGTACGCCCTCCTTGTCGGGCTCCTCCACGTACGCCGCGCACAACAGCGCGTAAGTGGCGCGGTCGGCGCCGACGGCGGTCTCGACGACGTACGGGAGAAAGCGCTCGCCGGTGAGGTCGTCGTGATAGCGCAGGTCCTTGCCCGAGTACTCGCTGTGCCGTCGGAGATCGAAGTCGGTTCGGTTGTGGATGCCCTCGGTCTCGTTCCAGCCGAACGGGTACTTGAACTCGATGTCGATGGCCTTCGCCGCGTAGTGCGCGCGTTCGTTCTCGGCATGCTCGCGGAAGCGCAGCACGTCGTCGGCGATGCCGAGGTCGGCGTACCACTGACGGCGTCGCGCGAGCCACTCGTCGAAGAAGCGCGGCGCGTCATCGGGCCGGCAGAAGTACTGCATCTCCATCTGCTCGAACTCGCGCGAGCGGAAGATGAAGTTGCCCGGCGTGATCTCGTTGCGGAACGATTTGCCGATCTGCGCGATGCCGAAGGGCAGCCGCTTCCGCGTGGCCTGCTGCACGTTGTCGAAGTTCACGAAGATCCCCTGCGCGGTCTCGGGTCGGAGCCACGCCACCGACGCGGTGTCCTCGGCCGGCCCGACGAACGTCTTGAACATGAGGTTGAACCGACGCGGGTCGGCCAGCTTCTTCTCCCCGCAGTTGGGACAGCCGACGCTGCTCACGTCGATCGTGTTCGAACGCCAGGAGTCCATGAGCTGCTCGCCGTGCGGCAGCTCGTCGATGCGGTAGCGCCTGCGGCAGTTCCGGCACTCGACGAGCGGATCGATGAAGTTCTCGACGTGCCCGGACGCCTCCCACACCTTCGGGTGCATGAGGATGGCCGCATCGAGGCCCACGACGTCCTCGCGCAGCTGCACCATGGCGCGCCACCACGAGCGCTTCACGTTGTTCTTGAGCTCGACCCCGAGAGGACCGTAGTCCCAGGTCGCACCGGCGCCGCCGTAGATCTCGCTCGATGGGAACACGAACCCTCGCCGTTTCGCGAGCGAGGTGAGCTTCTCCGCTACGTCCGATGCGGTCACGAGGCCGCGGGGCTCGGGAGCGGAGGTAGCGCGCGGATCTCGTCGAGCAGGCGCGCCGCGGTGATCTCGCGGTCGATGACGTGCTGCACGAAGAAGCGCATGTGGTGTTCGAGCTCGCTCGCCAGCGATCCGTCGACGCGCAGCTGCGCCGCGCCGGCGAAGTCGCTCTGCAGCAGATAGCGCAGCGACTTCAGCGCGCGCACCGTGAGCGCGAGCTGGCCGCTCAGCTTCGCCGCGCACGAAGCGCACAGCGCGCCACCTGCGGCCGCGCTCCAGGCGTTCTGCCGCTCCAGCAGCGCCTCGCGGCAGGAGACGCACTGGTACAGCTCGGGCCGGAAGCCGGAGCGATCGAGCAGGTGCAGGTCGAACCAGCGGCACACGAGCCCGGGCGCATGGCCGGCGTCGATGTGCCGCAGCGCCGTCTCGAGCAGATCGAAGAGTGGAGCCGACGGCTCGTGTTCGACCGTAAAGCGATCGGTGAGCTCGGCAACGTACCAGCCCGCGGCGATGCGCATCAGGTCATCGCGGATGCTCGGATAGACCGCACGCGTCTCCGCGCCGGTGAGGACGTCGAGCTCGCGACCACGTGCGAGCTGATAAGTGGCATGCGTCAGCGGTTCCGCGTGCCCCGCCATGCGGCTCGTCGCACGTCGGATGCCCTTGGCGACGACGTGGAGTTTCCCGAAGTGGCGGCTGAAGAGCACGAGGATGCGGTCGGCCTCTCCGAAATCGACCGTCCGCAGGACGATCGCCTCGGCGCGATACGTGCGCGACGCCATCAAGAACGCATGTTAATGACTCGAGAGGCTGCGTGAACGTCCGCGTCACCGAGTGACCGTGCGCGCACGTATCATCGAGTGCGGTGGACACGCAGTCGTCGCAGGCGCTTCTCGAGGCACGCGTCGTATCCATCGATGAGGAGATCCGCTCGCTGCTGACGCAGTCCGAGCCGGCCCTGCAGCCCTTCTACGGGATGATGCTGTACCACCTCGGCCTAGATGCGGCTCGGCCGCGCGGCGGGAAGCGCCTCCGTCCCCTGCTCTGCCTGCTCGTGTTCGAGGCCCTCGCGGGCGAGCCGCAGCGCGCGCTGCCGGCCGCCGCGGCGATCGAGCTGCTGCACAACTTCACGCTCATCCACGACGACATCGAGGACCAGGACCCGGCGCGTCACCACCGGCCGACCGTGTGGTCGGTCTGGGGCGTGCCGCAGGCGATCAACGCCGGGGACGGGATGTACGCGGTCTCGCGCCTCGCGGTGCAGCGCCTGCGGAAGCTGGGCTTCCCGGCGGAGCGCATCCTCGACTTCGCGAGCCTCATGGACCAGACCTGCGTCCGGGTCTGCGAGGGGCAGTTCCTCGACATCAGCTTCGAATCCCGCACCGACGTGACCGCCGACCGCTACCGCGTCATGGCGGCACGCAAGACCGGCGCGCTGTTCGCCGCGTCGGCGCAGAGCGCCGCGATGCTCGCGAGCGACGACCCCTCCGTGCGCGAGCAGCTCGCGCGCTTCGGCGAGGAGTTCGGGCAGGCGTTCCAGGCCCATGACGATCTGCTCGGCATCTGGGCCTCGACCGAGCGGACGGGAAAGGTCGAGATGAACGATCTCGTGAAGCGCAAGAAGACGCTGCCGGTGGTGCTCGCGTTCGAGCGCGCGTCGCCGCGCGTGCGCGCGCAGCTCGACGAGCTCTTCGCACCGCAGGCGCCGCTAACGGCGGAGAACGTCGACCGGATCCGCGCCATCCTCGACGACCTCGGCGTGCGGCCGATGCTGGAGCGCGAGATCGAAGCGCACCGCGGTCGAGCGCTGCACCTTCTCCACGGCGTCGCCGCGCGCGACGAGCCGCTGCGGCTGCTCGACCACCTGGTCGCCAGCGCGACCGGCGCGGCGGACGAACCTGCGGCGGCGGGGACGCTCTCCGCCTAAGATTCGCCGGGTGTCGGACCGCGAGCGACGGGGAGACGCGCACCTGAACGCCCCGACCGCCACGCTTATCCCCGGCGATCTCATCCTCGAGCCGAACGAGCGCGTCCTGCTCGCCACCCGGCCGCTCTTTCTGTGGGAGCCGCTGGTGCTCATTGACGTGCTCCTCGTGATGGTGGGTGGCTTCTCTTCATCGGAAAACGTCTACGCGCGGTCGGTGCTGCTGGGCGCGGCAGTCGCGCTGTTCGTGTGGATCGTCGCGCGATGGATCCCCTGGAGCCGAAAGTGGTTCGTGCTCACGGACCGCCGCGTGATCGCGAGCTGGGGCGTGCTCAATCGCAACCAGGCGGCATTGCTGCTGGACCGCATCCAGGACGCGAGCCTCACCCGGCCCTTCCCCCAGCGCATGATCCGCGGCTACGGCGTGCTGCACCTCGAGTCGGCCGGTGAACATGCCGAGGAGCGGATCAGTGGCGGGCTACGCGAGCTCGGGATGACGAATGCGACCGCCTTCTACCGCGCGCTCACCGACGCGCAGACACCGGGCTGATCACCCCACCCACGCGCCGGATCGTCATCGCGGAGCTCACCGGGCCGCTCAGGGACCGCGTGGATGAACTCCGACGCCGCTGGGATCCGCAGCAGGCCGCGACAGTCGATTCACACCTGACCGTCATCGACGAGCTGGCGGATCTGACGCGGCTGGACGCGGTCGCAAGCTCGACGCCACCGCTCCGGCTGAAGGTCTCGCGATCCGCGCGATGGATCGCGCCAGAACCCGGTCTATTCCTTGTCGTCGACGATCCGCACAGCGACCTGAGACGGTTCCGCGAGGCCGTGCTCGGCCCGGAGCGCGCCGCGTATCGCGCGCATGTCACGCTCCTCCATCGCGACAGCGTGAGCGGCCCGGAGCAGCTCGCCGAAGCGTGGGCCTCGCTGGGCGATCTCGAACTGGCTCAGGATCTCGTTGTTGCGGAGCTCATCGTCCACGACCTCGCTGACGGCGTGTGGCGTGAGGTCGCGCGACCGCGCCTGACGGGCTAGCGAAAGATCAGGAAAGGCGCTCCGGCAAGAACGGATCGGGCAGCAGCTCGCGGAGTGTCGTGACCTTCCGCTTGCCACCGGTCGTCGCGAGGATCACTCGCATGTCCGGCGAGAACTCCGCCAGCACCTGGCGGCACGCGCCGCACGGCGTGGGAAGGCGCTCGTCGTCGATGACGATCGCGATCGCGTCGAATGCCGTATCCCCAGAATTGACCGCCGCGAATGCCGCCGTTCGTTCGGCGCAGACGGTGAGGCCATACGACGCGTTCTCGACGTTCGCTCCGCTGTGGACCTTGTTGCGCTTGGTGCGGATGGCCGCGCCGACCTTGTACTTCGAGTACGGCGCGTAGGCGCGCTGCCGGGCGAGCGAGGCGACGCGGACCAGCTCCTCGTCGCCGGGGCCGATGTCGCTCACGCCGGCTCCGGGCTCGGTTGCAGCCGCGTGACGCGCACGCGGCGGATCCGCTTGCCCTCGATCGTCTCGACGACGAAGCGCGCGCCCGCAGCCTCGAACGATTCGCCCTGGCGGGGGAAGCGTCCGAGCTGCGCGGTGACGAAGCCGCCCAGAGTGTCGTAGGCCTCGGTGGGCGCGACCTCGAGCCCGAACGTCTCCCGCACGTCCTCGAACGGGATGCGAGCGTCCATCAAAGCCTCGCTCTCCGAGACCGGGAGAACGAGCTCGTGCTCGACGTCGTACTCGTCACGGATCTCGCCGACGATCTCCTCGACGAGGTCCTCGATCGTCACGAGCCCGGCCGTTCCGCCGTACTCGTCCACCACGATCGCGATGTGGATCTTGTCCTTCTGCATCTCGCGCAGCAGCGCGTCCACCTTCTTCGTCTCCGGGACGAAGACGGCGGGTCGCAGGAACTGCCGTAGCGCGAGCTGACGGTCGCCGCGTGCGATGCGGCGGAACACGTCCTTGACGTAGAGGATCCCGATGATGTTGTCGGCCGATCCCTCGTACACGGGTATGCGCGAGTGGCCGACCGTCGTGATGCGGTCGAGGAGCTCCTGCGGGGACGTCTCGACGTCGAGGCCGACGATGTCCGTCCGCGGGACCATGACCTCGGCCACGGTCTTCTCGCCCATCTCGAAGATCGAGCTGATCATCTCCTGCTCGGTGCGCTCGAGGACGCCCTGCGCCTGACCGGTCTCGATGAGGGCGCGGATCTGATCCTCTGTCACCACGCCTGGCTGCGGCGCCGTCCCGCCGAACGGGCGGACGATGACCTGCGTCACGCGGAACAGCACCGTGACGATGGGACGGGTGAGCCAGGTGATCAGCTCGAGCGGGAAGGCGAGCAGCAGCAGCGTGCCCTGCGCATGACGCGCGGCGATCGCGCGCGGGACAAAGAGGCCGAACAGGACCGCGATGAGCGACAGCACGGCAACGGTCACGGCAACGGCGCTGACGTCCGTGAAGATGGCGGTCGTGTCGATCCGCAGGAAGAACGCGAGCAGCGCGGACAAGCGCGGCGCGATGAAGGCGGCAGCGATGCCGGCGTAAGTGAAGACGATGAGGAACTCGGACACCTGGATCGCCGCGAGGTAATAGCCCGCGCGACGGCCGATCGCGCCGGCGCGCTGCCCGCGGCGTCCACGCACGCTCAGCTCGTCCACGACGCCCGGGCGACGGGCGATGTTGATCGCGGCCTCGCTCGCGGAGAGCACCGCGAGCACGACGACGAGGGCGAGCTCGAGCAGGAGCAGCTGCCAGGCGGCGGCGTCCATCAGGTCGCCTTGTCCTTGCGCTCGGTCTTCTTACGGATGCGGGCCGGAACGCCGACGGCGAGCATGTCGTCGGGTACGTTCTTCGTCACCACCGAGCCCGCGCCGGTCACAGCGCGCGCGCCGACCTTGATCGGCGCGCGGAGCAGCGTGTCGGAGCCGATGAACGCGTCATCGCCGATCTCGGTCCGATGTTTGCGCACGCCGTCGTAGTTCAAGGTGATGCTGCCGGCGCCGAAGTTGACACGCTGCCCGACCTGAGCGTCCCCGATGTACGAGAAGTGATGCATCTTCGTGCCTTTGCCCAGGCGCGCGTTCTTCACCTCGCCGAAGTTCCCCATCTCGACGCCTCTCTCGAGATACGCGCCGGGACGGAGGTGCGAGTACGGCCCGATGCACACGTCGTCTTCCAGGGTTGCCCCCTCCAGCACTGAGGCCTCCACGAGGCAGCGTTCTCCGACCTGTGTGTCGCGCAGGATCGCGTACGGGCCGATGCGAGTGCCCGTACCGATGCGCGTGCGTCCCTCAAGAACGGAGCCGCGTTCGATGACCACGTCGGGGGCGATCTCGACGTCAGCGTCAACGAGCGACGATCCCGGATCGTGGAAGGTCACGCCGGCGAGCATGTGACGCTCGCGGATCCGCCGGCGACAGACGTCCTCGGCGGCGGCCAGCTCGACACGTGTGTTCACGCCCATGCCTTCGTCGGGATCCTCCGTGCGGTACGCGGCAACGCGCGCGCCGTCGGCGGCAGCGAGCGCGACGAGGTCCGTGAGGAACACCTCGCCCGTCTCGTTCGCGCGCAGGCGCGGCACCGCCTTGCGCAGCCACGCGAGGTCGACGGCGTACGCGCCGAGGTTCGACTCGGGGAGGTGCCGCTCATCGGCCGTCGCGAGTCGCACCTCGACGACGCGCGCCACGTCACCGTTCGCGTCGCGGACGACGCGCCCGTACGCGTTCGCGGTGCCGACCATGCCCGAGAGGAGCGCGAGCGGCGCGCCGCGCTTCGCGCGCAGCTCGGCCAACGCGCGGAGCGTGCTCGCCCGCAGCAGCGGCGTGTCGCTGTAGACGATCAAGGCCTCACCCGAGCCGTCAGGGATCGCGCTCAGCGCGACGCGGACCGCATCGCCCGTGCCGCGCGGCGGGTCCTGCATCACGACGAGGGCGTCATCACCGACGATCGCGCGCGCCGGCTCGCTCTCCTTCGAAAGCACGACGATCGGGTGCGCGCCGGCGCCGCGAACGGCACTCAGGACGTGCGACAGGAGCGGTTTGCCGGCCACGAGATGCAGGACTTTGGGCGTTTGCGACCGCATCCGCTTGCCCAGACCAGCCGCGAGCACGATGCCCGGCGGCCCCGCGGTCATTGAGATTGGCGGGTCAGGCGGGTTGGGGCGCCAGGGATCGAACCTGGGATCGGGGATTCAAAGTCCCCTGCCTTACCACTTGGCCACGCCCCAGCAGACACGGCCAAAAGGATAGGCGGGACTAGCGGCGGTCGCCGGTCTTCTCGTCGTTATCCGGCTGTTTTCCACGCCTGATGAGCTCCGCGACCCGACGCCCACCCTTTCGACCGAGCTCCGCGTAGCCCTCGCTGCCGAGCTGAGTCTTTCGCGCTTCACCGCCGCGTCGTCCGAGCTCCGCGTAGCCCGTCGATCCGAGCTGCGTCTTGCGTGCCTCGCCGCCCTTACGCCCGAGCTTCGCGTAGCCCTCGGCGCCAAGCTGACCCTTGCGGGCCTGACCGCCGCGTTTGCCGATCTCCCGATAGAAGGACGCCCCGTGCTTGCCGGCCGTCGAGGTCCCACCCTTCTTGCCAGCCTGTCGCACGGTCATGTCTCCGCGTTTGTCGTCCATGCCCTTCACGTTAAGGGGACAGCCCTCGCTCGCCCGGTCTCGCGACCTTTAACCAGCCGTGTGTGCGTGTGCCACCAGGCCGATCCGGCGAAGGATGCGCGCGATCCGCAGCGCGTCGCGGCGGTCATCCGCGACCGCAAAAAGCGTCGGTCCGCTGCCGGTGAGCGAGAGCGCGATGCCGTGCTGCGCCGCGCGCGTGCGCGCCTCCGCGACCTGTGGGCAAAGACGCGCCGCCGGTGCGAGCAGATCGTTCTGCGCGTTGTCGCGCACGAGCTGCGGCGTGACGGTGCGGCGCGCGAACGCGTCGCATAGCGCGTCCACGGCGGCCGCGGCGCCGCGATCGTCGCTCCGCAGCGCGGCGAAGACGTCCTTCGTCGCCAGGCGGGCCCCGGATCGCACGATGACGACGTGCGTCGCCGACGAATCCGGCAGCGGATCGACGCGGTCGCCGCGACCCTGAACGAAAGCGACGCGCGCGCCGCTAACGAAGAACGGCACATCCGACCCGACCGTCGCCGCGAGCGCGCCGAGATCGACATCGTCGCGTCGCCAGATCGTCGCGAGCGCGCGGAATACCGCGGCGGCGTCGCTCGATCCTCCACCCAGGCCCGCTGCGACCGGGACGCGCTTGCGGATATGCACGAACGCCGCGGCTTCGCGACCGGTCGCCGTGGCCATTGCGCGTACCGCGCGGCTGGCGAGATCCTCGCCGCGCGGGGCACCGACATCCGGCGCGATGCGCACCTCCAATCGCGCAGACGGCGCGACGCGCACGCGGTCGGCGAGATCGATGATCGCGAACACGCTGCGAAGCTCGTGGTACCTGTCCTCTCGCTTCCCTGTGACAGCGAGCGCGAGGTTGATCTTCGCCGGCGCGAGGAGCGTGATCGCGCGCGTCACGGTCGCGCCGACGAGGACTCCGCGGGTAGGCCGAGTGCGCGGGCGAGCGCGACCCACTCGTCGAGCGTGAGCTCCTCCGCGCGGCGCCGCGGCTCGATCCCGCACTCGCGCATGGCGGCGACGGCGCGGTCCGGCACGACGCCGGCCTCGTGACCGAGCGCGCCACGGAGCTGCTTTCGGCGATGGCGGAAGACGTCGCTCACGAAACGCAGGAACGCCTGCCGGTCGAGCGGCGCGAACGCTGGCCGTGCGCGCGTGTGCAGCGCGACGACCGCGGAGCTCACCTTCGGCGCGGGACGGAACGCGCTCGGCGGGACGCGGCGCACGATCTTCGCGTCGGCGAAGGACTGCACGAAGACAGAGAGGTAACCGCGCTCCTTCCCCGACGACGCGGTGGCCACGATGCGGCGCGCGACTTCCTCCTGCACCAGCACCACGACGAGCGGCGGCCGCCGATCGTCACCGATGAAGCGCTCGAGGAGCGGTGTCGTGATCTGGTACGGCACGTTCGCGACGATGCGCGTGGGCCGGCGCTCACCCAGGGTGAACAGATCCACCTCGAGCGCGTCGGCGCGGACGACCCGGACGTTGTCGCGGCCGGCCAGCGTGTCGCGGAGCACCGCGAGCATGCGCTCGTCGATCTCGACGGCGGTCACCGAGCGCGCGCGCTCAGCGAGCTGCGCGGTCAGCACGCCCGGCCCAGGTCCGACCTCGAGGACGTCTTCCTCGGGCGTCAGCTCGGCGGCGTCGACGATGGCCTGCAGGACGCCGCGATCGACGAGGAAGCGCTGGCCAAGCGAGCTCGCCGCCCGCACGCCGTGGCGGCGCAGGATGCTGCTCAGCGCGCGCGGATCGGCGACGTCCACCGTCGACGAAGCCTAGTGGGCGGCGGTCATTTGCAGGCCCACTGCCACGCCTGCCCACGGCTGAACATGAACGCGGCCGTGTTCGCGCTGGCCGCTGGATCGAAGACGCTTGCGCCGCCGTATCCAGCACGCGCGCTGTTGGCCGCCCAGGTCGCGGGCATGAACTGGAACAGGCCCGCCGCGCCGGACCGCGCGTTGATCGCGTACGGGTTGTAACGGCTCTCGCACCAAGCGACCCGGAGCAGCTGATTCGGATCGGCGCCCCAGGCCGCCGCCGCGGCGCGGATGACGGATTCGATCTCGGCAGGCACCGGCGCCGGCTTCGTCCCGAGGCGCCGGACCTCGGCCACCGGCGCGACGACCTCCACGCTGCTGACGAGCGTCCGCCCGGCCACCGAGCCATCGACGACGTGCACGTGGTAGGTGTCGTCCGCCAGACCCGGGATGCCCGTGGTCACCACGACGACGCGCCCGACCAGCAATTCGGCGTCGCCAATGACCTCGATCGGGAACGCGAGTGGCTCCCGGACGACCGTGTCGTAGTCCGCCACACGGACAAGGCGGATGATGTCGCCCGCGTTGACGAGGGCGTCCGGGGCGCTGTCGAGGCGGTCCTGAGGCCCGAGCTCGATCCCGTTCACGGCGAGCGCTTCAGCGACCGTGGCGGCTCGTGGCGCCCGCAGCGGCGTGACGCCGGCGGCGTCGACGAGCGTCAACGGCACGCTGGGCGCGACAAGGCGAAGCAGCGCCGGTGCCGGCGGCGGAACGTCGCGCGGAAGCGAACGTGATACCGGAGCGACACGGGCGACGTCGATCGGACGCGCGGCGATCGTCCCGCTTGCCGCCCCAGATGCGAGCGCCCAAGAGGCGCCGAAGACGACGAACGTGAGCAGCGCGAGCGACGCGACGCGCAGCAGCTCAGCGACCGGACTCCTGTGCACTTCCCCACCTTTCCACCCCTCACGCGGCGGGCGTGGCGACGCCCTAGGTGTACTGAGGGGGGACGCCTTAGATGCTAGCAGAGGGGCCCGAGGGGGCGTTTAGGCGCCCGGACGCCTGTTTAGGCCGCGCAGTTGGACGGTTACCGTGCGCGTGGCGCTTTCCAGCCCCGAGCTTCCAGATGGGCCCGAATGGACGGGCCGGTGTCGTTCCGGCTCAGCGCCGCGTCCACGAAGGCATTGACGTAGCCGATCTTGTCGCCGCAGTCGTAGCGCTGGCCCTTGAGCTCGACGGCCCAGACAGGCGCGCCCTGCCGGGCAAGCTCGGCGACGGCGTCGGTGAGCCAGACCTCCCCGCCCCGGCCGGGTGGCTGCGTCGCCAGCACCTCAAAGACCTCCGGCTCCAGTACGTACCCGTGGACGGCAGCGAGGTCGCTGGGGGCGTCCTCGGGTGCCGGCTTCTCCACGATGCCGATCACCCGCCGAATGCCCTCTTCGACCTCGGTGCCCGCGACGACCCCGTAGCGGCTGATGTCCTTCTCTCCGACCCGCATGCAACCGACGACGCTTCCGCCGCCGAGGTGCTCACGCGCCTTGATCAGCTGCATCAGCGCGGGCTCTTCGCCCAGCATGATGTCGTCGCCCCACAGCATCGCGAACGGTGCGTCGCCGACGAGCGCGCGCGCCTGAAGCACCGCGTGTCCGTTCCCCCTGGGTTCCGCCTGCAGGACGGACTTCACTTGGGCCAGCCGCTCGGCGCGCCTCAGGAGCTCGAGGTCCTCTGTGCGCATGTCGGCCGCGAGCCGCGCCTCCATGCGCGGACTCGGCTTGAAGTACGCCTCGATCAATTCCTTACCGGGTCCGACGACGAGGACGACGCGCTCGATGCCCGAGGCGGTCATCTCGGTCACGACGAGGTCGATGACCGGCGTATCGACGACTGGGATCAGCTCCTTTGGCACCGCGCGGGTGATCGGGAGGAAGCGGGTGCCCAGTCCGCCCGCCGGAATGACGCCGTATCTCACCGGCTCGACCCCGAGAGGCGGCACGCCCGGCTCGTGCATCAGCGGCGCTCGACCGACACGCTGAACGGGACGATCTCCGTCGTACGGACGGCGAACCCCGTGACGGCGAGAAGAGGCGCGCGCCGGTCGCCCGAGGTGTCGACGTCGAGGTCCAGCGTCCCGGCGTCGACGCTGTGCCGGTCCACCGTCGTACCGCTCGCCGTGAAGCGCAGTAGCTGCACGACGAACCGCTGCGACACGGCGTTCGTCGAACGGACGAAGCCCTCTGCCTTCCAGCCGTTGTCGCTCTCGGCGTCGTCATTCAGCACGCCGGTGATCGCGATGTCATCGATCGCGAGACCGTGAAGGTTGAGCGCGCCGTCCGTCACGTACTCGAAGCGCAGCTGGATCTCCTGCCCCGCGTACGGCGAGAGGTCCACATCCTGCTGGATCCACGCGGGGCTCCTGCCGCCGCCGGAGATGTCCGTGTAGCCGTTCCCGAGATTGTCCCCGTTCGGATCGTCCTTCGTCGTCGCCGGCCCTGCGAGCGTCGTCCAGTGCGCGCCGCCGTCCGTGGAGACCGCGACGTACGCGTAGTCATAGTCCTTCTCGATCTCGTACCAGGTCCAGAACGACAGGCTCGGCCGCGTCGCAGCCCGCAGATCAACCGTCCGCGTGAGCGTGCTGTCGAGGCCGTCGGCGCGATCGGACCACCACATCGCTTTGCCGGAATGCGGATCGGTGGGCAGCAGCTTCGTCTGCCGGGCCCCGTCGAAGTGGACCTTCATCGCGGCGCGCGGAAGCTCGACGTAGCGCGCCGCGTACTCGTGCGTGCTCGAGGCCAGGGTGGTGCCGAGCGTCAGGCGGTCCTGATCGGTCGGGCCCGCCGGCGTCCGGAAGGCGAGCCCGTTGGGATAGCTGTACCGCGCTTCGGAAGATGATCCGATGAAGGCGTTCGCCGCCGCGAAGTCCGCGAAGAGCTCCTCGAGACCGCGCTGCCCACGCGAGCGGAGCACCGCGTCGAGGTCGGCCGGCGTGTCGATGCCTTTCGCCATGAACGCGTTGATGAGATCGTCGCCGCCGGCCTGCTGGCGCACGAACTCGAGGAACAGGTACGCCAGCCCGTAATGCGCCTGCGACTGCTCGAGCTCGGGCCAATCGTTCAGCTGGGTGTCCGGCAAGCTGAGGAAGGTCTGCGCGTGCGAGACCGGGAACCCGTTGGCCTGTTCGCAGAGCTGCGCCTGCCCCTCGTTGAACCACACCGAAGACCGCTTGCGCTTCGCGTACTGGATCATGTGGCAGAACTCGTGGGCGACGACAGAATTGAACGTGCTCGATCCCGGGCGCATGCCGAAGCCGATGCTGTTGATGTAGACCATCTCGCGCTCGGCCGAGAACTCGTTCACCCAGAGCGGAAGCTCATCCGAGGAGCTGAAGTAGCCCGCGGCCGAACCCGGGATCCGCGCGAGCAGGATGTTGATGTGCGGATCGGAGTCGACGCCCGGTGTCCACTCCTCGCCATAGATCCGACGGTCGGTCGGATAGATCCTGGTCTCGAACGACGTCGCGCTCACGCGGAGCTGCTCGAGGTCGAACTGCACGTCGTTCTGCACCCACCACTTCGCGTGATCGGTGATCACGCGCAGCGTCGCCGTGATCCGCGTCGGTATCTTCGCCGCGAAGTCGTAGGTCCAGAACGGGACCTGCGTGCCGACGTTCTCGGTCGGCGCGGTCGCGCGGACCGGCTGGAGCTCGGTCGCGGGCTGCCCGTCGCGGCCACGCATGCGACGGGTGAGGTCGAAGATGTTCGCCTCGGGCAAGCTCTTGGCGAGCAGCGCGGCGCTCATGTCCGCCGCCGCGGGCACCGCGGTTGCGCTGCTGCCCACGGTGGCCGACGCTGCCGCGCTCGCGGCGGGAGACGGCGAGCGCTCCGTCGTCGTCGGGGGCGGAACGCACGCACCAACGACGAGAACGGCCGCCAGCAGAACGGCGAGGCGGCGCGGAAGGATCACAGGCGACGGTAGCCGTCGGCCAGCGTGCGCACGGCGACAACGCGGCCACCGCGGTGGTAGCGCCGTGGCACGCGGCGGCGGATGCCCACCACGATCTCGTAGCTGATCGTTCCGGCCGCCGCGGCCATATCGTCCGCCGTCTGCCGCGCGCCGTCCTGAGCGCCGATCATCACCACCTCGTCACCTTCGCGCGTCGCCGGAAGGTCCGTCACGTCAAGCATGACGAGGTCCATGCAGACGCGCCCGGCGAACGGCAGCGAACGCCCTCCGAGGAGCACCCGACCGCGCGGAGCCAGGACACGGGGGAGTCCGTCGCCGTAGCCCACCGGCACGGTCGCGACGCGACCGTCACGCGGCAGCCGGTACTCCAGGCCGTAGGAGACGCCCGTCCCTTTCGGCACCGCGGCGAGCCGGTGGACGCGCGATCGCCATTCCAGCGCGGGTCGCAGCGTGAGCGCTCCTTCGAGGTGCGGCGCGCTGTGGAGGCCATAGAGCGAGAGGCCGGGCCGGATCGCGGTGCAGCCGGGGACCTTTCCGAACGCCGCGACGCCGGAGCTCGCGGCCGCGTGGACCCAGCGGGGCGGCGCCGGGACGGCGCGCAGCACATCGGCGAAGAGGGCGAGCTGCGCCCGGTCGTTCGTGACGTCCGGCTCGTCCGCGGTCGCGAGATGCGTGAACAGACCCTCGACCTCGAGGTGACGCAGCTCGCGGAGCGCTTTCAAGCGAGCGGGCGCCTCCGCGGCAGGCGCGCCCAGCCGCGTGAGGCCCGTATCCACTTTGAAGTGGACCCGCGCGGTCCGACCGGCGGCGGCCGCGACCTCGTCGAGCAACCGCGCTCGGTCGAGGTCCCAGACGACCAGCGTGCAGTCGGCCGCGACCGCGGCCTCGGCCTCGGCCCGATCGGACGCTCCGAACAGCACGAGCACCGGCGCGCTGATGCCGACGCGCCGGATCACCAGCGCCTCTTCGACGGTGACGACCGCGAGCATCGCGGCGCCGGCTTCGAGAAGGGTCTCCGCGACAGCCTCCACGCCGTGGCCATAGCCATCGGCCTTCACGACCGCGATGACCTCGGCGCCGCCTCTCTTCTTGAGCTCGATGAGGTTCGAGGCGATCGCGTCGAGATCCACGTCGGCGACGGTCGACCGCAGGGGCACGGTGATCGGCGCAGCCACTATTTCGACAGGATCTCGCGCAGGGCGCGCGGCATCGCGTCGACGATGTCCGTCGCGAGCGCGCCGGACTCCCCGATCTCCGACGCGAGCAGCGCTCCGGCGCGGCCGTGCACCCAGACCGCCGCGGCGGCCGCCGCGAGTGGTGTGAGGCCGCGCGCGAGGAACGCGGCGACCGCGCCGCCCAGGGCATCACCGGACCCGCCGACGCCGAGCGTCGGGTTCGGCGCGTCGTGGACATAGGTGCGCTTGCCGTCGCTGACGACGGTCACCGCGCCCTTCAGGACGACGACCGCGCTCCACGAGCTCGCATACCGCTCGGCGAACGCCACCCGGGCGGCGCCGGTGGGAACGACGCGTCCGGCGAGCCGCGCGGCCTCGCCGTCGTGCGGCGTGAGGACCGTCGTGCGCGGCAGCGCGGCCGCCCAGTCCTCGGTGCGGGCGAGCGCGTTGAGTCCGTCGGCGTCGATCACGGTGCCGACCGTCTTCGCGTTGCGCAGGAGCGCGATGACGAAGTCGTCGGTGCCCGACGCGTGCGCCAGGCCCGGGCCGATGAGCATCGCCCGTATCTTGTCGCCGAAGATCGGCGTGAGCTGCGCGGCCGCGCCGGTGGCGATGACGCCGGGCTGTGCCTCCGCGAGCGGGAAGAAGGTGACGTTGGGATCCTGACCGGCGACCATCTCCACCACCGAGCGGGCCGCGGCGACCGTGACGACGCCGGCGCCGCAGCGTGCCGCCGCTCGTGCAGCGAGGAGCACCGCGCCGGGATAGCGATGGGATCCACCGACGATGAGCACGCGCCCGCGCGCTTCTTTGCCGGCATCCGGCGGGAGCGGTCGGAGCGACGCGCGAACGATCCGCGCGTCGAGCGCCTGGCTCGGGGCCGTCAGCGCACGCCCACGGCGACCGCGACCGCGAGATCGCGGATGTGCGAGATGCTCACCGTGAGCGGCTCGCTGAGGCCGAGCGCGCGACGCCGCTGCTCGGCGCGGCCGTGTAGCGTCACCGTGGGCTGGCCATAGGGAGTGCGCTTGATCTCGATCTCGCGCCAGCCGACGCCGCGCACTCCGAGGCCCAGCACCTTCGACACGGCCTCCTTGGCCGCCCACCGTCCGGCGAGATGCAGCACGTTGCGCCGGCAATACACGCGCTCCCATTCGGTGTACACGCGCTGCAGGAACCGCGTGTCGTGCTTCTCGAGCACGCCGCGGATGCGGTGCGTCTCGATGATGTCGATGCCCACTTCGGCCGCGGCGGACGTCATTCCACGGTCACGCTCTTCGCGAGGTTGCGTGGCTGGTCGACGTCGTTGCCGCGACGGTCCGCGATGTGATATGCGAGCAGCTGCAGCGGCACGACCGCGAGCGCGGGCGACAGCAGTTCGTTCGTCTTCGGGATGCGGATGACCTCGTCCGCATGACGCGCGATCTCTTCGTCGTCGTCGTGCGCGAGTGCGATCACGACGCCGGCGCGGGCGCGTACCTCTTCGATATTCGAGACCATCTTCTTGTACGTCGAGTCCTTGAGCGCGATCGCAACGACCGGCAGATCCTCGTCGATCAGTGCGTTGATGCCGTGCTTCATCTCGCCCGCCGCACTCCCCTCGGCGTGGATGTAGGAAAGCTCCTTCAGCTTGAGCGCGCCCTCGAGCGCCGTCGGGTAGTTCACGCCACGTCCGAGGTGCAGGAAATCCTTTGCCTGGTGATATCGGTAGGCGAGCGCGCGGATCTTGCCCTCCTCGCGAAGCACGGCGTCCATGAGCGTCGGGAGGTGGAACGCTTCCGCGAGCAGGCTGGCGGACGTCTTCGCGTCGATCGTCCCGCGCCGCTGCGCGAGGTAGATCGCGAACAAGTACAGATCGACGAGCATCGCTGTGTACGCCTTGGTCGACGCGACGCTGATCTCAGGGCCAGCGTGCAGATAGATGACGTCGTCCGACACGCGGCTCGCCTGGCTGCCGACGGCGTTCACGAACGACAGGAGCCGCGCCCCGCGCTTCCTCCCTTCCTCCATCGCCGCGAGCGTGTCCACCGTCTCGCCCGACTGCGTCACCGCGATCAGAAGCTGGCCTTTGGTCACGACGGGCTCGCGGTACCGGTACTCGGACGCGACCTCGACGTCGCAGGGGATCTGCGCGAGCCGCTCGATGAGGTACTTCCCCACCATCGCGGCGTGACAGGCCGTCCCGCAGGCGACGAAACTGATGCGCGGGAGCGCTCGCACGTAGGCGTCGTCCAGCCTCAGGTCTTGGTCGAAGACCACACGCCCTGTGGTGCGTTCGACGCGGCCGAGGAGCGTGTCCGAGATCGCGCTCGGCTGCTCGTAGATCTCCTTGAGCATGAAGTGCTTGAACCCTGACTTCGCCGCCGCGATCGGATCCCAGGTGATCGTCTGTGGCGTCTTCTCGAGCGCGGAGCCGTCGAGCCGTCTGAACGTCACGTCCCCAGCGGTGACGATCGCGAGCTCGCCGTGGTCCAGGAACGTCACGGTGCGCGTGTGCTCGAGGAGCGCTGGAATGTCCGACGCGACGAAGTTCTCGCCCTTCCCATGGCCCACGATCACGCCTCCGGCGTTGCTGATGCGGGCCGCGACGATCTTGCCCGGATCCTTCGCCGAGATCAACGCGAGGGCCGCGGCACCTTCGAGGCGCGGAAGCACCGCGAGCGCGGCGTCGTCGAGCGTCTTGCCCTTCGCGAGCTCTTCCTCGAGGAGATGGACGACGACCTCGGTGTCCGTCTCGCTCGTGAAGGTGTGCCCGCGCGCGACGAGCGGCGTCCTCAGCTCTTCGAAGTTCTCGATGATCCCGTTGTGGATGACCGCGGTCACGCCGCCGCAGTCGACGTGCGGATGCGCGTTCTGCTCCGTCGGCCGGCCGTGCGTCGCCCAACGCGTGTGACCGATCCCGGTCGTCCCGCTCGCAGGATGCGACGCGACGACCGCGGCGAGGTTGTCGAGCTTGCCCTCCGCGCGCAGCACCGTGAGCGATCCGTTGCGCTGCAGCGCGACGCCGGCGGAGTCGTATCCGCGGTACTCAAGCCGCCGCAGGCCGCCCATGAGGAGCGGCAGTGCCTGGCGCGAGCCGACGTAGCCGACGATCCCGCACATGTCTTAAACGAGCTCCTTCTGCGCGACCTCGGCGAGGCGCGCCGCGGTCGATGAAGCGACAGCTGCGTCCCGCGCCTCGACGGTGATCCGGAGCACGGGCTCCGTGCCCGACGGCCGCACCAAGAGCCTACCGGTCGTGCCCAACGCGTCCGTCGCCGCCTTGATGGCGGCGACGAAGGTGGCGCTCGACTCCCATTCGGCGCGGCGCGAAGCCTTCACGTTCTGCGTGACTTGCGGCCAGCGTTCCATCTCTGCCGCCAGGTCTCCGAGCGGTCGCCCTTCTGCTCGGACCAAATGCATCACCTCGAGGGCGGTGAGGATCCCGTCGCCCGTCGTGTGGTACTTGCGGAAGATCACGTGACCCGAGGGCTCGCCGCCGAAGAGCGCCCCGGTCCGCACCATCTCCTCCCAAACGTAGCGGTCGCCGACCTTCGTGCGCACCAGACCGATGCCGTCGCGCGTGAGCGTCGCCTCCAGACCGCCGTTGGACATGACGGTGCCCACCACCAGCTTCGGCTCGAGCTGCCCATGCCGAGCGAAGTGCCGTGCGGCGAGCGCGAGGACGAAGTCGCCATCGTGGACCGCGCCGCGCGCGTCCACGGTCATCACCCGATCGCCGTCGCCGTCGAACGCGAAGCCGATGTCGGCCTTGCGATCCACGACAGCCCGCTGGAGAGCCTCGGGCTGGGTCGCGCCGCAGCCGGCGTTGATGTTCGCGCCGTCGGGAGTGTCGAAGAGCGTCAGCACCTCCGCGCCGGTCTGCGCGAAGACCGATGGCGCGACGCGGTAAGTGGCGCCGTTCGCGCAGTCCAGGACGATGCGCGCCCCCTCGAGCTTCGGCGCGAGCGTCACGAGGAAGTCCTCGTACTCCTTCACGAGTCCGCGCGAATCGCCGACCAGGCCGATGCCGCCCTCCGTCGGGCGCGGCAGTGTGTCGTCGCCGGTCATCGCGTCCTCGATCTGGTCTTCGGTCGCGTCCGGCAATTTCAGGCCGCCGTGGTCGAAGAACTTGATCCCGTTGTCTGGCGCGGGGTTGTGCGAAGCGCTGATGACGGCGCCCGCGACGAAGTCGCCGGTTCGCGCGAGGTAGGCGAGGCCCGGCGTGGGGATGTGGCCCACCAGGCGGACCTCCATCCCGACGGAACACAGCCCGGCTGCGAGCGCGCTCTCGAGCATTCGCCCGCTGCGCCTGGTGTCGCGTCCGACGACCACGCGGTGCCCGGGTCCCCCGAGGACGTGGCCCGCCGCGCGACCCAGGCGCAGCGCCAGCTCGGGCGTGAGGTCCTTGTTCGCGACCCCGCGTACGCCGTCCGTGCCGAAGAGACGAGTCATCTCGAACGTATCGTGAGCGTGACCCTGCTGGGCTGCACGGTCTGCACGCTCACACCTACTGGCACGCGGACTGCCACGTCGAGGGTGTAGGTGCCCGGTCCGCGCCCACCGGCATCGACCGAGGCGGTGACCTGCTCGGGTGGCAGGGTGGCGAGCGTCGGCACCGTGCCCGCGACGAGCACGCCGACGTTCGTTAGGTCGAGCTCCGCGGTCTGATTCGCGGAGAGTCCTGTCACCACGACCGCCGAGGTGAACATGCGCGTTCCGGCCAGCGGCTGCACCGTCACGGTGACGGTCACGTCAGTGGGTTTCAGAAGCGCGACGCCCGTCGGCATGGCCAGTGCGACCCTCAACGTCCTGGTAACGCTCAGGTCGCCGACGTCGATGGGCAGCGTCTCGATGCGGTCGAGCGTCGACAGGACTTTCTCGTCGCCCCGCACCGTCACCGCGAACGGATCCATCGCGACGCCGACGACCCAGTAACCCGGCGCCACGACGCCCCGCAGGGTGAAGACCACGGGTACGGTCCTGGTCGTTGCGATCGGCAGCACCGGCACCTTTACCACGACGACACCGGGTTCGACCTGCAGACCGTCGACCGGCACACCCGCGGCGTCCACCGGTATCGCGGGCGTGCTCGTCTCGATGTCGGTCTGCGCGTCGCCGAAACGCACGGTCCCGAGCACCGCGACGATCCGTGCGATGTCGCTCTCCGGACCCGTCACGCTCACCTCCGTCGGCGTCACCACGGCGTCGCCCGCGCGCGCGCCGGACGGCGGATCGTTCGCGAACCGTGGTTGCACGAGAACGGTACGTGAGACGAGTCGCTCGACACGCACCGAAACGGTGGGCGGCGACACGTCGACGACCTCGACGCCGTCCTTCGCGACCGTGACCGTGACCCGCGCGTCCTGGGGCTCGGACTGTCCGAGCGTGAGCGCGTTCACGTCGAGCGTCGCGTGCAGGTCCGACAGCGCGACGCGGTCCGCGACCCCGGGCGCGCTGCGCAGCGTCACGCCGACATCGCCCAGCTGTCCACGCAGCACGTAGCCCGCTGGCACGTTGTCCGGACGCTCGACCGGGACGCGTCCATCGAACACGAAAGGTACCAACCGCGGGGTCGCGTTCTGCGCGTTCGCGACCCAGAACAGGACGGCGATGACGACCGCGATCGCCTTGAGCGGGAAGTCGTGCGTGACGATGCGCCGCACGTCGATCCGTCGGCGCAGCCAGGCGGGGCGCACGCCCTCGACCGCGCGCACGGCTAGGACGCCTTGCTGCGGAAGGGCAGCGGCTGGATGCGGCTGCGGAGCAGCGACAAGAGCACCCGGCGCAGGCGCTCTTCGTCGAGACCGCCGATCATGCGGCCGTTGGAGGCGATCGAGATCGCCTGAGTCTCCTCGGAGACCACGACCACGACCGCGTCGGTCTGCGAGCTCACCGACAGCGCCGCGCGGTGACGCATGCCGTAGCGGTGCGCCGAACGTTCAGGTGTCTCCTCGAGCGGCAGCAGGCACGCCGCGGCAAGGATCTGGCCGCCGCGAACGATCACGGCGCCGTCGTGCAGCGGCGAGCGCGTCATGAAGATCGACGCGAGGAGCTCGGCGGTGAGCTTACCGTGCACCGGGACGCCCGTTTCGCTGTAGTCCTGCAGGCCGGTACTGCGTTCGACCACGATGAGCGCGCCGTGCCGGGCCCCGGCGATCAGCAGCGCCGCGCGGACGAGCTCATTGACGATGTGATCGACCTCTTCGTCCGGCTGCTGCACCAGCAGACGATTGAGGGGGCCGAGCTGTCCGAGCTGGCCGAGAGCACGACGCAGCTCCGGCTGGAACACGATCAGCAGCGCGAACACCGCGAACGCGAAGACAGCGGAGAGGACGAACTTCGTGAGCTCGAGCTTGAGGAGTACGGCGAGCCCATAGATCCCGACCAGGACCAGCACGCCGAGGAGGAGCTGCACCGCGCGCGTGCCGCGGATGAGGACGAGCACGTAGTAGATGAAGACGGCGACGATCAGGATGTCGAGGACGTTGTTCCAGCCGCAGCATTGGCCGTTGAAGACCCTCTGAAGCGCCTCGGTCAGGGCATCCATCTAATCCACCAGCGCCAGCTGCTCGACCTCCGCAGCAAGGTCCTCGCGCCCGTCGAGCCGAAGCGCCTGAACCAGGAGCCGGCACTTCGCCTTCGCGACGTCGCGCTTGCCGAGCGTACGAACCACGCTGACAAGCAACCGCTGCGCGTCGTGATCCGCCACACCGCTCGCGATGAGCTGGAGCAGCAGATCGGATGCGGCGTCGTTCCGTCCGTCGGCGATGTAGCGGCGCGCCGCCTCGAGCGCCGCGTCGCCGCCGCGCGGATCGTGCTTCGCGAGATAGCGCGCGGCATTCGCTTCCACCGCTTGTGAATCCGCGTCCTCGGCCAGTTGTTCGCCGTCACTGCCGCCGAGCGTGACCGCCTGCGGATCGCTCTTGTCGGACGACCACGGATCCGACCACGACGACGACTGGGCGACCGCCGCAGCGTGTGACGCGACGGGCTCGGGCGCGGGGTTCGGCCCGGGCTCCGCCGGCGCGCCGCCGAACGCGGAGCGCATCAGCGCCTCTCGGTCCTGCACACCCGCTTGTGGTCGAGTCGGGGTCGCCGCGGCGGGAGCGCGCGCGGCCGCCGGCGCGGGTGCGGTGGGCGGTTCCTCGACGTCCATCCCGAGCGTGCGCGCGATCTTCACGAGCTCGCGCGAAGTGGGAAGCCGCTGGAGCGCGAACTCCGCTTCGAGGCGCGCGCGCTCCCTCGCGCCGAGCAGGAGTGCCCCATTGATGTAGCGAACATATTCCTCAGCGGCGGCGCCCGGCTCGCTCGCGAGCGTGAGCGCGGCAGTGAGACGGCGATGCGCGGTGAAGTCGTTCGGGTCGAGCGCCGTCGCGTCGCGGTACAGACCGATCGCGGCTGCGCGGTGACCGGATTTCGCGACCGCGGCGCCGCCGTCGAGGAGCATGCGCAGCGTGGCGGGCCGATCCTCCTGCTCGATGAGGACCTTCGCGAGCCCGCGGTATCCACCGTCGGCGGCGGGGAAACGCGTCAGCAGATAGCGGAACTGCTCCTCGGCCTGACGAAGCCGACCCGCCTGCAAGCTCTTCAGACCGGACGCGAGCGCGACTTTGTAGTTGAAGTCGGACGAGCGTGTGCTCACTGCGCTCTAGTGTGCGCTCGCAGGGAGCGCCGCTGCTAGCGCTTGGTGAACTGCGGCGCCTTGCGCGCCCGCTTCAGGCCCGGCTTCTTGCGCTCCTTGGCACGGGGGTCTCTGGTCAGGAGCCCGGCGCGCCGGAGGGCCGGCCCCAGCTCTTTATCCATCTGCTGGAGCGCGCGGGCGATCCCGTGGGCGATCGCGCCGATCTGCCCGGTCACGCCGCCGCCCTCCACCTTGATCATGGCGTTGAAGCGGCGCGCGGTGTTGGTCACCGTGAAGGGCAGCGTCGCGCGGTCGGTCGCGCCGTCGCGCCCGAAGTAGTCGTCCAGCGCCTTGCCGTTCACGACGACGGTGCCCTCGCCGGGCACCAGGCGGACGCGCGCGATCGACGTCTTTCGACGGCCGGTCCCCTGGAAGTACGGTGCTGACTTCATCGCGCTGTCGCCTCCTTCAGCTCGGTCGGACGCTGCGCGGCATGCGGATGCTCGGCCCCGGCGTACACGTGGAGCTTGCGCATCATCTGCTCGCCCAGGCGGTTCTGGGGCAGCATTCCGCGAACGGCCCGTCGGATGACCTCCTCGGGACGCCGCGCGAGAAGCCGCTCGAGGCTCTCGGTCCGCAGGCCGCCCGGGTAGCCGGAATGGCGCACGTATTGCTTCGCCTGGAGCTTCCGCCCGGTGACCTTGATCTTGGACGCGTTGAGGACGATCACCGGATCGCCCGTGTCGATGTGCGTCGAGAACATCGCGCGGTGCTTCCCGCGAAGCAGCGTCGCGATACGCGACGCGAGACGGCCGAGGGTCGCCCCATCGGCGTCGACCACGCGCCACTCGCGCTTGATGTCCGCGCTCTTCACCGCGTATGTCTTCGTCATCATTCCCAGCTCTCGTTTCCGTCCTGTCGCGTTCGTTCGCCGCCACCATACCGGACCGCCACCAGACACAGACCCTTCGCCGGCGCGCTCGGTCCCCCGAGCGCACGGTCCCGGGCCGCAAGGACCTCCGCGAACCGCTCGACCGTCAGCTTGCCGCGACCCACCCACAGCAGCGTTCCCACGATGCCGCGGACCATGCCGCGGAGGAACGCGTCCGATTCGATCTCGAAACGGAGAACGCTCCCCTCAGAGATCCACTCGGCGCGCCTCACCGTGCGTTCGCCCGACTCGCCCGCCGCGAATGCGGCGAAGTCATGACGCCCGATGAGCTGAGCCGCCGCCGCGCGCATCGCCGCGACATCGAGCAGGGCCGGATGCCAGTGTTCGCGCCGCGTCCAGAGCGGGTCGCGCACCGCCGCGTTGCGGATCCGATATTCATATGTGCGTCCCGTCGCCGAGAACCTCGCGTGGAACGAATCCGCCGCGAGCTCCAGATCCGAGATCGCGATGTCCTCGGGGAGAAGGGCGTTGACCCCTCTCTCCAGCTCCTCTGGTCCCAGACCGCTCGTCGTCCGAAGATCGATGACCTGTCCGCTCGCGTGCACTCCCGCGTCGGTCCGACCCGCACCGGTGATCCGCACCGGCTCCCCGCAGATCACCGCGAGGACGCGTTCGAGCTCTCCTTGCACCGTCGGCGCGTTCGGCTGGATCTGGAACCCCGCGTACGCGGTCCCGTCATACGCCACGCGCGCCCTCCAGTGCTTCGTGCCTGCCGCTCGCTACGCCTCCCTCGCGCCCGCGGTCGTCTTCTTGCGCGCGGGGACGCGCTTCTTCGCCGGCGCCATCTCGGCCTTCTCGGCCTTCGCCGTCTCGGCCGGAGCCACTTTCGCGCGGCGGCGCGGCAGAGCCAGTCGGCGACGCTTCGGCGCTGCCTCGGTGTCCGCTTCGGCCTTCTTCTCCAGGGCGGCCGGCACGAGCTCGAGCAGCATGAGTGGCGCAGAGTCGCCGACCCGGCGTGCCAGGTGCGTCGTCCGTAGGTAGCCGGACGTGCGGTCGGGGTACCGCTTGGCGAGGTCGTCGAAGACCTTCTCCACGATCACCTGCTCGGGCAGCCAGGCCCGCGCTCGGCGGCGCGCCGCGAGGGAGCCGTCCTTCCCGAGATTGATCATTCGGTCAACGAAGCCGCGGATCTCCTTGGCTTTCGCCTCGGTCGTCTTCACACGCTCGTAGCGCAGCACAGACAGCGTGAGGTTCTTCAGCATCGTGCGCCGCTGACCGGTGGTGCGCCCGAACTTGCGCTGATGGACCTGATGCGGCACCTAGGACCCCTCGCCCGCCGGGATCTCTTCTTCGCCGTCATCGGACGGACCGCCGTCCGACGGACCACCGTCGTCGGTGACGCTCTCGTCGCGCACCGGTGCCTCGATGAGCCCACGCGCCGCGAGCCGCTCCTTGATCTCGTCCAGTGACTTCTTGCCGAAGTTGCGCATCCTGAGCAGCTCCTCGTCCGGGGTCTGGAGGAGCTGGCCGACCTTCGTGATGCCGTG
>JBGPZT010000072.1:0-12583 GCA_041493915.1 Candidatus Limnocylindria bacterium | reverse complement strand
GTAGTACGCGAGCGCCACGCTGATGAGAACGCTCGCACCCGACAGGAACATCGGCGTGCGCGTATCGCCCGCGGCGCGCATCGCCGATGTACCGATGAGCCACACCGTCACGGCGCCATTCGCGGCACCGACGACCGCGAGGAACGGCGCACCGATAGCGACGATCTCTTCATCCGCGCCGAGCAGCCGCAGCAGGGGCGCCGAGAACAGCGCGAAGAATACGGCGAACAGGACGCCGGCGATCGCGCCGAGCAACAACGACTGCCGCGTCGCATCCGCTGCCTCGGCCGCGCGCCCCTGGCCGACGCGGCGACTCACGATCGCGATCGTTCCGATCGCAAGGGAGCGCCAGACGGGGAACATCAAGAACAGGAAGTTGCCCGCCGCGCCGACGCCTGCTGTCGCCGTCGCACCAAGATGCCCCACGAACGCGAAAACGACGGCCGTGCCGAGCGCGCTGACCGACTGCTCGATGATGCCGGGCCAGGCGAGCTCGAGCGCCGCGCGGCTGGGAGAGAGTCGCGCGAGCTCGGCGGCTCGCGCGCTTGGTACCGGTGCTTCTTCTCCCTCGATCTCCTCGGCCTGCTGGATGCTCACGCCGTGACGATCACGCCCTGACCTTCGCTCACCTCTCCGATCCGCACCGCCACGACGTCGTGCGCCGCCCGCGCGCGGTCCCACGCTTCCGCATGAGCAGCCGGCACGCCGATGAGCAGACCACCCGACGTCTGCGGGTCGAGCAGCAGCGTGCTAAGCACATCGTCGACGCCGTCGAAACGAACGCGTGCGCCTTCGAGGAAATAGACCCTGTTGCGCTCGAGGCCGCCGAAACTCGCGCCCTGCGCGTGCTCGCGCGCACCGGGAAGCAGCGGCACGAGTCCGGCGCGGATCCGGACGCTGACGCCTGACTGCTCCGCCATCTCGTGCGCGTGGCCGGCGAGCGCGAAACCGGTCACGTCGGTCGCCGCATGCAGGCCGGCCTCGACCGCCGCCCGGGCGGCCGCACGGTTCAGCGTCACCATCGACGCGACGACTGACGCGAGGTCCGCCGCTGCGAGCGCCCCGTTCTTGTGCGCCGTCGTGAGGACTCCGGTGCCGATGGGCTTCGTGAGCCACAGGGCGTCGCCGACCCGGAGCGCGTTCTTACGCAGGATGCGGTCGGGGTTCACGCGGCCGGTCACCGCAAGCCCGTACTTCGGTTCGCGGTCGATCACAGTGTGGCCGCCGGCGATGACGCCCCCCGCCTCGCGCACCTTGTCGACGCCGCCGCGGAAGAGCGCCTCGAGCTGCTCGAGCGAAAGGTCCTCGGGCCACGCCGCGATCTGGAGCGCGAACAGCACCTCGCCGCCCATCGCGAAGACATCGGACATCGCGTTCGCGGCTCCGATCGCACCCGACGCGTACGCGTCGTCGACGATCGGTGGAAAGAAATCGAGCGTCTCCACGATGGCCGTGTCGGGCGCGACGAGATACACCGCCGCGTCGTCGCTCGGCTTGAGACCGACGAGCAGCTCCGCGGGGCTCGGCTGTTGCTGCAGAGGGCGCAGGACCTGCGCCAGTGGGCCGGGGCCCAGCTTCGCGCCTCAGCCGGCGCAGGTCGCGAGCGTCGTGAGGCGGACCTCATCGCGTGTGAACACGCTGGTCAGTCTAGGTAGGAATGATTCAGGGCAATGCCGCGGGACTGCGGATCGTCGTGTACCAGACGCCGACCGCCAGAACGATGAGCAAGGCCGCCAGCGCGAGGTATTGGGCGGAGCGTCCGCGCCGGATGATGACGACGAGCAGCAGCACCGCCGCTCCGGTGACGAGCGCGAGGTCGAGCAGGAGGAAGAGCCCCAGCGCGTTCAGATGACGTTGTGCTCCTTGATGAGGTCGCCGCGGCGGAACCGATCGTACGCGAGCGGCGCGACATCAAGGGACGTCCGGCCATCCACGATCAGCTCCGCGATCGCCTCACCCGCCGCCGGCGCGTGCATGATGCCGTGCCCGGAGAATCCGGCCGCGCACAGGAATCCACTAAGACCCGGGACGGCGCCGATGATCGGATGCTTGTCCGGCGTGTCCTCGTAGAAGCCCGCCCAGCCGGTCTTCACCTTCGCGCGCTCCAGGATCGGCAGCCGGTACATCGCGCGCTCGACGAGGGTCGGCAGGAAGTCCCAGTTCACGCTGCCATCAAAGCCCGGTCCGTCGGTCGGATCGGCCATGCCCATGAGCACACCGGCGGACTCGCGGTGGAAGTAGAGCGTGGTCGCGAACTCGATGGTGAGCGGGAACTCGTGATCCAGGCCCGGAACGGGATCGGTCACGAAGATCTGCCGCCGCAAGGGCCTGATGGGCAGGTCGATCCCGGCGAGTCGACCGACGTCCGCACCCCACGCTCCGGCAGCATTCACGACTGTCGCGCAGGCGATATCCCCTTTCGCGGTGCGGACCGCGGTCACGCGGTCACCCTCGCGCGTGATGCCGATCGCGGTCTCTTTTTCGTGGAAACGCACGCCCTTGTCCCGCGCGCGCGCGACATAGCCGTTGAGGAGGCTCGTCGGATCGCAGTAGCCGTCGCGCGCGCAGAACGTCGCGAAGCGAAGATCGTCGACGCGAAGCTCGGGGAACACCTCATGAACGCCTGCGGCGTCGAGGCGCTGCGCCGGCACGCCAAGGCGCTTCCACATCGCCAGCGACGTCTCGAACGGCACCACGTCGCGCTCCTCCGTGATCAGGAACAGGTAGCCGACCTGACGGAGGTGCGGGTCGACTCCCATTTCCTCCGCGAAATGCTCCAGCCGTGGCAGCGAACGCAGCGACAGGAGCACGTTGATCTCGGTCGAGAACTGGAGCCGCACGCCGCCGGCGTTGCGCGTCGTCGAGCCACCACCGAGCTGATCGCGCTCGAGCACCACCACGTCGCGCACTCCACGGGCGGCGAGGTGGTAGGCGATGGACGCTCCGACGATGCCGCCCCCGACGATGACGACGTCAGCGCGCTCCACGCTGGGCGCGAGGTCCTCCTACGACTGCTCCGGCGGAATGGCCGCCGGAGCGACGCGGACCATCGCGAGCATGGCCTTGTACAGGTCGAGATAGTCGCGCGACGCGTACGCAACGGCACGCGGTCCGCTGCGCCGCGTGGCCGGGATGAGCTCCGCCATGTCGGCCATCGCCGATGTCAGGAAGACGAGCTCGATCTCATTGCTGCCCTTAGGCACGAGCGGCTTCAGCGTCGGCGCGAGCTCGACGGCCCGCGCGGCGCTCTCGCGCAGCGCCTCCCGCACGCGACTCGGGTGGAGCATCTTCGCGGAGAAGCGGCCGGTGGCGTCCTTCGTCTTCACCGTGACGACGCCGGGCAGAAGCGCGCGTCCTTCACGGCACGTCGCGTCGTCGCCCGACACGAGCGAGACCGTGACGCCGAAGTGACCCGCGAGATACGCGTTGAGCGCGGTCTCGCCAACGGGCTTGCCATTCAAGCGGCATTCGTAGATGGTGCGGCTCGCGTAGGTGTGATCGAGCACCGCCTTCGGATGACCCGCGCGCCCGTGGTAGCCGACGAAGAAGCAGGTGTCGTATCCCCCGTCGATCCCCTGGCCCATGCTCCACGGCTTGGCGGTGCCGACGATGAGCTCCGCGCGCGGGTCGAGATCGTCCGCGAAGATGTTGTGCATCCCGCCGTGCGAGTCGTTCACGCAGAAGCGGCGGGCGCCGCCGCTCGCGGCGCCATCGATGCAGGCATTCGCCTCTTCCGCCATCCACTTGCGCGCGCGTTCGTACTCGACGCCCTGCATCATCACGTGGGAGTACGCCGCGACGCCGCCGAGACCCTCCATGTCGATCGAGATCCACACACTCGTGGCGGCGCGCTTCGGCACGGTGGCGATGGTAGGAGGTCCGATCGCTCCGTGCGGACCTCACGACGAACGGTGTTGATTGCTACACTTCACCAATTCCGCCGAAGTGGTGAAACGGCAAACACAGCAGCTTCAGGGGCTGCCGCCCGCAAGGGCTTGGGGGTTCAAGTCCCCCCTTCGGCACTGCGGATGGCGCGAGAGATACAGATCCCACTTCATCCACTTCCGTCGTAGACGCGGCTGCGAATCGTCTCGGTAGAGATTGGCGAGGAGGACGAGCGAGGCTCGGTTTCCGTATTTCAGCCGATACATCGCTGTTCTATCTGGGCGCCGCCTCACCTCGACGTAGCGTGCGATGTTCAGGGCGTCGTGCAAGCGCCCCTGCAGCCATTCGATATGCGCAGGGCTCGCCGACAGAAACGAGGTCCAGAGCCGTTCATATCGGTAGTTTGGATAGCGCAGCTTCGTCGGCCTGTGGGTTCTCGTGTAGATCGTTCCGTCCCCGTCCAGTAGGCCGCGCACGAGCGATAACAAGTGTTCCGGTGGCACGTCGATGCCGCCGAGCACGAGGCTCTTCCGCGGGGTGAGTCCGATGGAGATCAGCCATCGGTACAAAGCGACGTGGCTAACTTGCACCCGAAACGTCCAACCACCGGTGCTGCTCCTCTCGAGCCGATATCGAAGGTGCGGACGCTCGACGCATCGCAAGAAGGTGCGTACCTGCTCCTCGTCCTTCGAGACGAAGGCAACGTGTCGGCCGTCGCGATAGAGGCAGCCGTCAGTAGCAATGAGTCCAACGGCGTATGCGAGTTCCGGAGACCATGTGAGGACTCTGAGCCGAAGAGTGCGCCGATAGGCGAGACCACGATGTGCCGCGGCGGCGCGCGCGATGCGTCCGTCAGTGGCAGCGGTGAAGCCCTTGCTCCATCCCTTTCCGATGCTCGTATTTACGCACGAGTTGGGGCGCTTGTGTTGTCACACAAATGCGTCTGCAGGCTGCTATTTCATGTGACAAGCCGCTCACGCAAATGGCTCAGCGGCGCGCGGTCCTCACGTACCAGTCTTCAGCGTTCCAGAAGCGCTCGCGTGGATCGCTGATCGGCGCGATCTTCAGGCCCTGCACCTGCCGTCCCTGCGCGTAGAGGTAGTCGCTGAAGTAGAGGAACACGACCGGCACGTCAGTCGCGATCGCCTGGAAGACAGAGGCGTAGAGCTCGCGTCGCTTCGTCTGATCGGTCGTGCGCCGCGCCGACTCGAGGCTGCGGTCCATCGGCAGCGTCGAGTAGCCCGAGAAATTGTGACCGGGATCGGCGATCTCGCTGGAATGGAAGAACGAGTACGGGTCGGGGTCGCCACTCACGCTGATGCCGATCAGAAGCGCGTCATACGTTCGTCCGCGCGCCGCCGTCTCGATGAGCTCGGCGAACGGCATGGCCTTGAGCTCCACGCGCATGCCGATCGCCGCGAGGTCGTCGGAGATCTGCAATGCGGCCGCGACGCGGGCCGGCTCGCTCGACGTCGTGATGGCGAAGGCCAGCTTCACGCCTCCGCGGTCGCGGATGCCGTCGCCGTCGTGATCCTTCCAGTCCGCGGCATCGAGCAGCGCCTTCGCGTCGTCGTAGGAGCGCGTGTAGCGCGTGATGTCGCGGATGTAGGCCCACGATGATTGCGGTACAGACTCATCGGCGACGGCGCCGCGGCCATCCGCCGCGACCTGGAGCACGCGACCCCGGTCGATGGCCGTCGCGATCGCCTGTCGGACCGCCCGGTCGCGGAACGTCGCCTTGTCCGGCCGCACGTTCAGGAACAGCGCCGTGAAGTCGTTCGTGCCGAAGCTGTACAACTCCACGTTCTTCAGGCCGCGCGCCCGCTCCGCGTCCCCGGTCGAGAGCCCACCCACCCCATCGATCTCACCGCGCCCGAGCGCGGTGAGCGCTTCCGACGCATCGGGATACGAGCGAAGCACCAGGCGGTCGAGGTACGGCCGCGCGCGGTCCGGCCGCGTGCGATAGAAGGAGTCGTTGCGGACGAGGACGGTCTGTCGCGAATCGACCTCCATCACCCGGAACGGGCCGGTGCCGACGGGATGCTGGTTGAACGCGACCCGCGGGAGGGCTGCGTAGTCGACCGTGGCGAGCAGGTGTGAGGGCAGCAGCGGTACGGTCGTGCTGGCCGCGAAAGGACCGTATGCGTCGGGCAGCGTGAACCGCACGACACGATCGTCTACGCGCTCGACCTTCACGCCGCGGAAGGCATCGCTGTACGGCCCGACGTAAGCCTTGTCCTGGAGCAATGCGACCGTGTACACGACGTCGTCCGAGATGACCGGCTTGCCGTCATGCCACATCGCGTCGTCTCGGATCTGGAAGGTCCAGACCTTGCCGTCATCGCTCGTCGCGAACGACGCGGCGAGATCGCTCTGGATCGAGCCATCGCTGCGGTACCGGGTCAGCCCGCTGAAGACGAGACGGACGACGTCGTCGTCGACGGGCGTCGCTGCGAGCACGGGGTTGAGGTACTGCGCCGCGCTGGTCACGCCTTCGACGTATGTGCCGCCGTAGGTGGGGACGACGGTCTTCGTCTCGGCGCGGTCGATCGCGATCGCGGCGCCGCTGGCGACGACCAGCAGCCCGATCAGTGCGACGACGATGAACTTGTCGCGGGCCCTCACTTAGACGCTGGCTGAACGAGCGCCCAAGAGCGAAATGATCACGTAAACGACGATGAGGACGACCGTCAGCCGGAACAGCGTCCGCTCTAGGCCGCGACGGCTGCGATAAGCGGTCGACTCACCGCCGAAGGTCGAGGACAGCCCGGTGCCGCGGGCCTGCAGCAGGATCGAGGCGCCGACAGCGACGGCGATGACGAGTTGGGCGACCTGAAGAAGATCCATGGAGTCGCTTCATTCTAGGACTAGCCACCACGCGAGGCGTGCGCGAGCCACTACGCCCGCGGCTGCAGCAGCGAGCGGCCGGTCATGCGATCGGGAACGGGCAGCCCGAGAAGCGTGAGCAGCGTTGGCGCGATGTCGCGCAGACCGCCGTCCCGCAGCGAGAAGCGCTCGGCGTCGCGCGCGACGAACACGACGGGCACCGGATCCATCGAGTGCTGCGTGTTCCGCCCGCCGTCCGGGAAGAGGAGCTCCTCCGCATTGCCGTGATCGGCGGTCACGATCACGCAGCCGCCCGCGGCCAGCGCCGCATCGACGACACGCCCGACCGCGGCGTCGGTCGCCGCCATCGCCGCGCGCGTCGCCTCGAAGTTCCCGGTGTGACCGACCATGTCCGGATTCGCGAAGTTCACGATCGCGAAGTCGTACGTCCCCCCGCGGATGGCGCTCACGAGCGTATCGGCGACGCCCGCGGCGCTCATCTCCGGCTGGAGGTCGTACGTTGCGACCTTCGGTGACGGGACGAGGATCCGGTCCTCACCGGGGAATGGCGGCTCGTGCCCGCCGTTGAAGAAGTACGTCACATGCGCGTACTTCTCGGTCTCGGCGGTGTGGAACTGCTTCAGGCCCGCCTCGGAGAGCACTTGGGCCATGGGCACGACCTGGGCGGGAGCGAACGCGACCTTCACGCCCGCTATCCCGATCTTGTATTCGGTCAGGGTCACGAACGTCAGGTCCTGCGGGACGCGCGTGCGGGGGAAACCGTCGAAGTCCTTCTGCATGAGCGCCCCCGTGAGCTGCCGCGCGCGATCGGGTCGGAAGTTGAAGAAGATCACCGCGTCACGGTCCTGCATCGGCGCGCCGTCACGCACGACGTGCGGTCGCATGAGCTCGTCGCTGCACGCACTGTCCTCGTAGCAGCGCTGCACGGCAGCGATCGCGCTCTCGCAGCGCGGGCCCGCAGCGTCGACGATCGCGTCGTACGACAGCGCGGTGCGTTCCCAGCGTTTGTCGCGGTCCATCGCGTAGTAACGGCCATGCACGGTCGCGATCGGCGCATCGATGCGCGGGAGCAGCTCGAGTGCGCTGCGCGGTGGCATATCACGGCCGTCGAGGAATGCGTGCACGACGACGCGCGCGACCCGCTCGCGCTTCGCGAGTTCGATGAGCGCGGCGAGGTGCTTCATGTCGGCGTGCACGCCACCGGTGGAGATGAGACCCATGAGGTGAAGCGTCCCGCGCTGACGCACCGCGGCACACGCCTCTCGCAGCGCGGCGCTCTCGAAGAAGCTGCCGTCGTCGATAGCGTCGTTGATGCGGACGAGCTCCTGGTATTGGATGTAGCCCGCTCCCATCGTGAGGTGACCCACTTCGCTGTTGCCCATCACTCCCTCGGGCAGGCCGACGGCGCGGCCGCTGGCCTCGAGCTTCGCGTGCGGGGAGCGCGCGAACAGCGCGTCGAGCCGCGGCGTCTTCGCGCGGGTCACGGCATTGCCCGGTCCATCGGGCGCGATCCCCCAGCCGTCGAGCACGCAGAGCACGACGGGGCGGTACGCGGACGTCATGCGAAGGCCCGCACGATCGCTGCGAACTCCTCGGCCTTGAGTGAGGCTCCGCCCACGAGCGCACCGTCGATCCCCTCCGCGGTGGCGAACTCGCCGACACTCGCCGCGGTGACGCTGCCGCCGTACAGGATCGGCGTGCGGTCACCGGGAAGGCCGGTGGCCTCGAGCGTGCGGCGGATCACGCGCGCGGCAGCCGTCGCGTGCGCGCCGGTCGCGGGCCGTCCCGTTCCGATGGCCCAGATCGGCTCGTACGCGATGACAAGCTGCGCCGCGCGCTCGCGATCGGCCCGGAGCGGCGCGACATCCGCCGCGACCTGCCGAGCGACGACGGCCTCGGCATCGCCGGCGAGGTGCTGCGCCTCGCTCTCGCCGACGCAGAGCACCACGCGCAGTCCCGCGGCGATCGCTCGCGCCAACTTTCGGGCAACGCGCGTGTCGTCGTCACCGAGATCGCGCCGGACCTCGGAGTGCCCGACGATCGTTCCCACCACGACATGGGCGAGCATCGAGGCCGCGATCTGCCCGGTGTACGCGCCCTTGTCCTCCCAATGAAGGTCCTGCGCGTAGACGAGAAGGTGCGTCCCGCGCACGGCCTCGGCGACGGCGGCGAGCGCGACCGACGGCGGGGCGACCGCGACACCGACATCGCCCGGCGGCACAGCGGTGACGACCGCGCGCGCGAGCGCGACGGCGTCGGCGATCGTGGGTGGATTCATCTTCCAATTGCCGACGACCAAGCGAGATCGTGTCATCGCGCGGCCTCGCGGGTGACGCGGCGCAGCCGCTGCCTTACGACCCATTTCGTCGTGACGAGGCGGACCGCGAGCTCGGCCAGCGTAGCCTCGGGCGATCGAAGCCGCGCCGCGGCGGCGCGCGCGAGATTGGCCGCGTCCGCGTTGACGCTCGCGTTCGTGCGACCGCGCATCTCGCGCGAGACGCGCCGTGTCTCGAAGCGCAGCACGCGCGCAAGCTCGGACTTCACTTCTTCGGAAAGCGGCGACCGCTGCGCGCGCGTGACGCCGCGTCTCAGGTCGTCACCTCCGGGCGCTCGACATCGCGATGTTCGACCGTGATCTCCCCGGGCCAGAAATCCTTCAACCGCCCCGCGACCTCGTCCGCGATCACGACCGAGCGGTGCCAGCCGCCGGTGCAGCCAAAGGCCACACCGAGACGCGCCTTCCTCTCGTCCTCATAGCGCGGGAGCGCGAAACGCAGGAGCGCCATGAGGTGCGACAGGAACTCCTGCGTCGCCGGGTTCCCGAGCACGAAATCGCGCACCTCCACATCGCGGCCAGTCTTCGGGCGGAGCTCCGGGATGTAGAAGGGGTTCTCCATGAAGCGCACGTCGAAGACGAGATCGGCTCCCAGAGGCACGCCATTCTTGTAACCGAAGCTCGTCACGTGCACGAGCATGCCGGTGGTCGCGCCGCCGTACAGCGAGTGGAGTGTGTCGCGCAGGTCCTTCACCGTGAGATAGGTCGTGTCGATGACCTTGTCAGCGCGGGCGCGCAGCGCGACGAGGACACGACGTTCTTCGTCGATCGAGGGCTGTACGCCACCCGCGGTCTCCAGTGGATGGCGGTGGCGCGTCTCGCTGTACCGACGCAGCAGGACATCGTCGGACGCGTCGAAGAACAGGAGGTGCGGTCGATCGCCGTTCGCGGCGAGGGCGTCGAGCGCGGCGCCGGCCTCCGCGAACAGCGCGCCGCTGCGCGCGTCGATGACGAACGCGACGCGCGGGTGTCCGCCCCGCCGGCACACGTCAAGCGTCGTCTTCATCAGCGCCGGCGGGAGGTTGTCCAGTGTGTAGTAGTCCAGGTCCTCGAAGACCTTCACCGCCTGCGACTTTCCCGAGCCGGAGAGGCCGGTCACGACGACGAAATCGGGCGGACCCTTCGTCGCCATCACGCGCCGGGCGTCAGTCGGGCAGGACCATCGAGAGGCCCCAGCTGACGATCGAGATGACGATCGAGGCGATGAGCGCCACGATGAAGCCGTTGACGACGAAGCCCAGGAACGGGATCGCCGATACGAGCAGCAGCATCAGCGCGTTGATCACGAAGATGAAGAGTCCCAGCGTCAAGCACGTGATCGGCAGGGAGACCATGACGAGGATCGGCTTGACGATCGCGTTCACCACGCCGAGTGCGAGACCGGTGAGCGCGAGCGAGAGGTAGCGGCCGAGTTCACCCATCCCGTAGTCGACCTGGCCCCACTTGATCGAGTCCGGCGAATAGAGATTCACGACATACGCAGCCACCATGATCGCGAGGGCGTTGATCAGCGTGCGCCAGACGATACCCATCGCCGTAAGCCTAGCGGGACGCGCTAGTACTGTCCGAGCGTGCCACGGATGCGCATGGAACGCTCGGCCCGCGCGAACGCCCACCGGCCGAAGGGGAGAACGCTGAACTGCTCGTCGCTCGTGTCATTCAACAAAGATCTCGACCCGATCCTCGTCGTCGGCAATGTCCACGAACTTCCCTGGGTAGTCGATCGAGCGCAGGAGCTCGTCGAGGTCGATGCCGAACTTCGACAGATGGCCCCGCACGAGCCCACTCGACGCGAGCTTCATCTTCCCCACCCGCGCGATCGCGAGCGGTATCGCGACGTTGACCTTCTGCTGGCCGTTCTCGGTGACGCGGATGCGCAGGATCCGGCCGCGGGCGCCGGGTGGCATCGGCGGCTCCGGTGCGAGCGGTGGGACCGGCGGCGTCGGCGGGGTCGGGCCACGCGGGCGTTCGTCGATGTCGCCGAGCGCGCGCAGCAAGCGGAACGCCTGCTCCACGTCGATCTTGCCTTCGGCGAGGAGACTCAGGACCTGCTTGCCCTCATCGCTCGGCACGTCAGCGGCCGCGACGGGCGGCATCGAGGGCGGCCGCGGCGTCATCGACGCCGAGCTCGCCACGCGCGAGACGCTCGAGCACCGAGCGCACCTCTTCCCGCGACGACATGTCCATCGGCTGCGTCCGCTCGACGTCCGCCGTGGGGGCGTCCTGGGGCGTGCGTTCTTCGGCCTGCGCATCGTCGGGCGTAGACGCGCTCGTGCCGCGCACGGTGAGATCGCCGCTCACGGTCTTCACACCGACGTGGCCGTGGCCGCCACCGATGACGACGCTGTATTCCTTGCGGCCGTGACGCACGATCCGGGCGGGAAGCTCGCACTCGACATCGCCGCTCGCGGTGCGGTACTCGATCGTCGAGTCGGGCTCGGCCAGATCAAGCTCGACGTCGCCGCTGATCGTCTTGAAGCGGTGTTCCTTCCGCGGATCGAGCCGCCCTTCGACCTGGACATCGCCACTCACGGTGTGGAGCTGGCTCGATCGCAGCCGCGTGGCGGCGATGGTGAAGTCTCCGCTCACGGTATTGCCCTCGAGGTGCCCAACGTAGCGCCGGCAGTCGACGTCGCCGCTCACCGACTTCAGTCGCATCGGGCCCTGCACGTCTTCGAGCCGCACATCGCCCGAGACCGTCTGGATCTCAAGCGGTCCGCGGACGCCCTCCACGGATAGCTCACCGCTCACGGTCTGCGCGTCGACCGCGCATTCCGACGGCACGGTGATATCGAAGTCGACGCGGAAGCGCCTACCGCGGAAGAGATCGAGCCAGCCGCGTTCCTGCTCGTACAGGTGTGGTTCAACGAGAAGCTCGTCACCGCGCTTCTCCATCCGCACCTCGAGGTTCTGTAGGAGCCGCTTCGCTCGGTCCTCGCTGCTCGCGCTCACGCGTTTGCGCGCCACCACTTTGATCTCGCCGGCGGCGCCCGCCGCGGTGATCGAGGTCTCCCCGGAGACGTTCCGCACACGGAGCTTCGGCGTCTCTTTGAACGTGAAGTGCTCTTCGATCGTCTCGGAGTAACTGTCGCCGGCGACATCGCCGACGAAGTCGCCGACGAACGCACGCGCGAACTCCCCAGGATCGAACCCGCGCCCGTCGACCTTGAAGGCGGAGCCGGATCCGAACTCGATCCGGTGCGACATGTGTTCAGCCCGGCGCGACGCGTGCTCGGCGTGGCGCGTTTCTCGCTCCGCGTCGCGCTCGGCGCGGCGCGACTCCCGGTCGGCGCGACGCTCCTCGCGCCGTTCACGTGAAGCCCAAGGGCCCCGTTCGGACTCGTTCTCGTGCCCAGCGGCGTCCTGCGCGGCGTCTTTCGCGGCGTCACCCGCGGCGTCCTTCGCGGCGTCACCCGCGTCGCGGTCTGCGTCACGCTCGTCGGGGTCGCGGCGCTCGTCACTCACAGGCTAGCGAGACCGAGACCGGGAGCCCGAGGGCTCACGGGTGAGGACGAG
>JBGPZT010000050.1:0-15650 GCA_041493915.1 Candidatus Limnocylindria bacterium | reverse complement strand
CCACCGGTCAGCCCGATGACGAGTTCTATCAGCGCTCCGCAACGCGCGACAAGCTCACCGCGCTCGCCCGCGGATACGAGGATCTCTCGTATGTCACGGCGAGCCAGTGGGCGGAGGCGACGCCACAGCCGTACCAACCGGCATTCCATCGGCTCTTCGTGCTCACGCAGCCGAACGCCGCTCCCGGCGCTCCTCCCGATGCGGACGCGATCTGGCCGTTCCTCACGGCGATCGGTGACGTCGGTGACCCCGTGTTCGGCGGCGGGACCGCGACGGCCTGGCGGTGCGCCGTCCTCGTCGACGACGACGCGCGGACCCTCGGTGCGGCACTCGAGCGTGCCGGCGCGATCTCCCGCTACACGCCGGGCTCTCCGGTCACGACCGCCGCGCTCGCGTGGCGCGGCACCGGTTCGCTGCGCCTTCAGCTCGGCCCGCTGCTCCCGCACGAGCGCGCGACGTGCGCGGGCGCGCCGCCCCCGCTCTAGCTCGCGGCGCTAGGCGACCGTCACCCCGAGTCGCGCACCGAGCTCACGCACGACCTCGACGATGAGGTCGATGTCCGCCTCGGTCGTCCGCCAATTCACGATCGCCGGTCGGAATGCGACGCGGCCCCGATAGCGCGTCGTCCCGACGTACACGCGACCATCCGCGAGCAGGTCCGCGCCGATCTTCGCGTTCAGCGTGTCGAGCGCGTCGTCAGAGAGATCGCCCGGCCGATACCGAAAGCAGACGATGTTGAGCGGGACGTCCGCCATCCGTTCGAGCTCCGGTGCCGCATCGACCGCACGGGCCAGACGCTGCGCGAGACCCAGGTGCCGCTCGATCATCGCGCGATGGCCGGCACGTCCGTACGCCCGCAGCGTCGCCCAGATCGCGATGCCCCGCGCGCGCCGCGATGCTTCAGGTCCGCGACCGCCGAACATCGGATGCTCGCCGGGCTTCGGCAGGTACGGCGCGCCGATCGCGAAAGTAGCGTCGAGCAGTGACGCGTCGCGCACGAACGCGAAGCCGGAGTCGTACGCGACGTTGAGCCACTTGTGCCCGTCGGCGATGACGGAGTGCGCGCGCTCGACTCCGGCCGCGAGATGAGCCGCCAGCGGCGTGACGCGCGCGAAAAGACCGAAGGCTCCGTCGACATGGAGCCAGCAGCCGTACCGCTCCGCGAGATCGGCGAGGCGTTCGATCGGATCGAAGTCGCCCGCGTTCACCTCGCCCGCGTTACCGACGACGATCGCCGGCGCCCCGTTCAGCGACCGCAGCGCGGTCTCGAGCGCCGCGAGATCGACGCGACCGATGTCATCGCGCGCGAAGCGCCGGACGGTATCGCGGCCGATCCCGAGCATCGCCAGCGCCTTCGTCGCGCTCGGATGGATGTAGCCGCTCGAAAGGACCGGAACGGCCGGCAGACCGGCGAAGCCCCGTGCATCGACGTCGACGCCGTGCCGCTGCGCCCACCAGCGCCGCGCCGCGGCGAGCGCGGTGTAGTTCGCCATCGTCGCGCCGGTCGTGAGCACGCCACCCCAAGACGACGGGAGGCCGAACAGGTCTTTCAACCAGTCGATCGCGATCTCTTCGCAGCGCGAGCCCAGCGGCGTCGCGTCATACGCGGCCGCGTTCTGATCGAACGCGGATGTGAGCCAGTCCGCGGCAAGAGCTGCGGGCGTCGTCCCGCCGATCACCCAATGGAAGAAACGCGGACCCGAGGCCCGGAGCACGCCGTCGGACGCGCGCACGAGCTCGTCGATGGCGGCGAGCGCGCCATCGCCGTCCTCGGGGAGTGTCGCGCGAAGCGACATCGCGGCCGCGTCGGCACCAGGGCGGCGGACGAGGTCCGTGTCGATCGTCGCGAGATAGTGTTCCGCGGCTTTGGCGGCCTCGCGGAGCGCTGTCGCGACGAGATCGCGTTCCTCGAGCGGGTCACCCACGGTCCGAGTTTAGGCTGCGTTCAGCCTCGGACGACGGAAGTACCAGTGCGACATGCGCGCAACGGCCCATTGCTCCTCGCGGCCAGCGGGTACTGAATGATGCGTGGCAGGGGGCGCCGCGCGGCGAAGTCCAGCGGCGAGGCAGGGGCTGTGGAGGAACCACGGCAATGAGTGCAGGACACGGTCTCCGACGCGAGAGCTACGCCTTCGCACGCTTCGACGCGCCGATCCCGACAACGGGCCTCGTCCCGGGTCCGCTCGCCGTCATCGTCACCGCCGCGGTCGCCGCGACTTTCTCGTTCCTCGTGATGGACGAATCCGCCGCGTCGTGGTTCCGCCACGAGCTGCTGTCGCTCTGGATGCTCCTGACGGCCTGATCGGCCGGGTCTCGACAGCCTAGGCGGCTGCGAAGGCGCGGATCGCGTCGACGATCGCCTTGTGCTCCTCGACGAGCACGCGGGCGGAAAGAGTCGGAACGTCGTCGCCCGGGTGGACCTGGACGCGCCGCTGCACGACCACCTCGCCGAGATCGAGGGTGTCGGGGTGGACCCGATGCACGGTCACGCCTGACTCGGATGCTCCCGCCGCGAGCACAGCCTCATGCACCCGGTCACCATGCATCCCCTTGCCGCCGAACAGAGGCAGCAGGGCGGGATGCACGTTGATGATCGGCACGCCCTTGACCCTCACGAAGAAACCCGGTGTGAGGATGTGGTCGAACCCCGCGAGCACGACGAGCCGTGCTCCGACGCGCACGAGCGCGTCGGCCATCGCGCTCTGAGCCGCGGCTCGCGTCCCGTGCGCTTCGATGGTGAACGCGGCGCACGGGACGCCCGCGCGCTTCGCTCGGATCAGCGCGGGCACACCGTCGCGATTGGAGGCCACGAGGACGACGCGCGCCGCAAGGCTGCCGCTCGCGCACGCATCGAGGATCGCTTGCAGATTCGTGCCACGGCCCGAGACGAGGACGCCGACGGACAGAGTCATGCCCAGCGCACCCGCCGCGGCCCGCTCGCGGCCTCGACCCGACCGATGGCCACCGCACCTGGCACGGCGCGCAGCGCCGCGGCGGCATCGGCCTCGGGGACCATGACGACGAGCCCGATGCCCATGTTCCAGGTGTCCCACTGGTCGACCTCGGGCACTGTCCCGAGCTCCGCGAGGACGCGGAAGATCGCCGGGACCTCCCACGAGCTGCGATCGATCACCGCGCCGATCCCTGCGGGAAGCGCGCGCGGAAGGTTGCCCTCCCAGCCGCCACCGGTGAGATGGGCGATCGAGCGCACGTGAGTTGACGCGGAGAGCGCACGGAACTGCTTGAGATAGCTCGTGTGCGGCGCGAGGAGCGCATCGCCGAGCGAGCCGCCGCCGAGCCCGGGGTGCGGTGTGGTCAGGGCGTCGCGCACATCGCGGCCCTGCGCGCCGGCGATGCGTGCCGTGATCGCGCGCGCGAGCGTGTACCCGTTGGTGTGCAGGCCGCTCGACGGAAGTCCGATGCACGCGTCGCCCTCGCGCACGGAGTCGGGGCGCAGGATGGCATCGCGCGCGACCATGCCGACGAGGAAGCCGGCGACGTCATAGGCGCCCGGGCCATACATCCCCGGCATCTCGGCCGTCTCGCCGCCGAGCAGCGCGCAGCCGTGCGCCGCGCAGGCGTCGGCCATCGCGCCGACGACGCGAGCGAACACCGCGGGATCGATCCGCGACGTCGAGAAGTAGTCGAGGAAGAAGAGCGGCTCCGCGCCCATCGCCAGCGCGTCGTTCACGCAGTGGTGAACGAGGTCGGTGCCGACGACCTCATGCCGATCCAGAAGACGCGCGATCTCGAGCTTCGTACCGACGCCGTCGGTGGTCGCGACGAGCACGCGGTCCGCGCCGGGTGAGGCGAACAGCCCGGCGAATGCGCCGACATCGCCGATGACCTCGGGCGTCTTCGTGCGCGCGATGCGCTCGCGCACCTGAGCGAGCGAACTCGCTGCGCGCGTCGGATCAACCCCCGTCGCGCGGTAGGTGAGCTCGGTCATGCCGGCTCGGTCTCGAGCACACCCTTCTCGAGCTCGAGCTGCACCGGCACGAGGTAGTCGCCGGTGAAGCACGCCGTGCAGTGCTCTTCACGTGTCCCGCCGGTCGCGTTGACCATGCCCGCGAGCGAAAGATAGCCGAGCGTGTCGGCTCCGATGTGCCGACGGATGCCGTCGATGTCGAGACGCGCACCGATGAGCTCGCCGCGGCGAGCCATATCGACGCCGAAGAAGCACGAGTGCTGGATCGGCGGCGAGCAGATGCGCATGTGCACTTCCTTCGCACCGTTGCGGCGAAGGAGATCGACGATCGGGCCGCTCGTATTGCCGCGCACGATCGAGTCGTCCACCACAACGATGCGCTTGCCGTCGAGCACGTCGGACAGCGCGTTGTACTTCAGCGCGACGTTGTGCCGGCGCAGCTCGTCGGTGGGCTGGATGAAGGTGCGGCCGATGTAGCGGTTCTTGATGAGTCCCTCGTGGAAAGGGATGCCGCTGCGCCGCGCGTACCCGACGGCCGCCGGGATCGCGCTGTCAGGGACCGGGATCACGGCATCGGCCTCGGCCGGGTGCTCGTCGGCGAGGATCTCGCCCATCCGCTCGCGCGTCGCATACACGGATACCCCACCGAGGCGGCTCGAGGCCGAGGCGAGATACACGTGCTCGAAGATGCACAGTCCGCGGCGATCGTGCGTTGAGAGGTCGGCGATGGTGACGGGGCCGCGATCGTCGATGCGCAGCACCTCGCCGGGCGCGACGTCGCGCAGGAACTGCGCCCCGATCGTGTCGAGCGCGCAGGTCTCGCTCGCGACCAGCCAGGAGCCGCCCTTGCGGCCCAGGCTGAGCGGCCGGACGCCGAGCGGATCGCGGACCGCGTACAGCGCGGTCGGGGTCAGCAGGACCAGGGACCACGCTCCGACCAGCGTCGGGAGCGCGTGCGCGATGCGCTCGTCCCAGGAGGAGCCCGGGGCGTGGACGATCGCCTGGGCGACGACCTCGGTGTCGGACGAGGTCACGAAGTGAACGCCGTCGCCGGCGAGCTCGTCCCGCACCTCGCGGGCGTTGATGCAGTTGCCGTTGTGTGCGATCGCGAGCTCGCCCAGCCCTTCCGCGCGGACGGTGAAGGGCTGCGCGTTCTGGATCTTGGACGCGCCGGTCGTCGAATAGCGGGTGTGGCCCATCGCCGCGCGGCCGGTCAAAACACCGAGATCCGGTTCGCTGAAGACCTGGCCGACCAGGCCCATGCGCCGCACGACGCGCAGATCGCGACCATCGGTCGCGGCGATGCCCGCCGACTCCTGACCGCGGTGCTGCAGCGCATATAAGGAGAAGAACATCAGGCGGGCCGCCTCCGCCGGATCGGCGGTGGCCTGCTCCCGCGGGCTCCAGATGCCGCAGACACCGCACATGTCTAGACCTCCCTCCCCAGCGCTCGCGCGAGCCCGTGGCTATGCGCATCGACGAGCGCGGCGATCGGCAGGCCCAGCACCGGCGCGATCTCGAGCAGATCCCCACCGATCGTCCCGAGCGTCCACACCGGGACGTCGTACTGGGCCGCAAGCGCGCGCACCTGCGACTCCAACGATGGACCGAGGACGAGCACAACGCCAGATGGACCTTCACCGAAGAGCGCCACGCGCTTGTCGATCCCACGGACGGCCGGAAGGGTGACTTTCATCCCGATCCTGTCGCGCAGAGCCAGCTCGGCCAGCGCGACCGCGAGGCCGCCCTCGGCTCGATCGTGCGCGGCCCGCACCGTGCCAGCCTGGTGGGCCGCGAGCATGAACCGCTGCAGGCGCGCCTCGAGCGCGAGGTCGATGGACGGGGCGACGTCATGGACGCCGATGGATGCTCCATACGCCGATGCGCCAAGGCCGACCGATGCGCTGCCGGCAAGCATCACGACGTCGCCGGGGCGGCCCGACGTGACCGGGATGTAGCGCGTGACGTCCTCGATGTGACCGACCGCGCCGATGACCGCTGTCGGCCAGATGTCCGCGCCGCGCGTCGCGTTGTACAGCGACACGTTGCCGGACACCACGGGAACGCCGAGCGCGTCGCAGGCTGCCGAGATCCCGGCGATCGTGCGCTCGAGCTGCCATGCGCCCTCGGGGCGTTCGGGATTGCCCAGGTTGAGGCAGTCGGTGATGGCGAGCGGAGTCGCGCCGACGCAGACGAGATTTCGAAGGGCTTCCGCGACCGCGGAGGCTGCTCCGACGAAGGGGTCGAGCGCCGCAACACGTGGCTGCGCGTCGATGGCGATGGCGATGCCGTCTTTCCGTCCCTTAATACGGAGCAGCGCGGCGTCGGCACCGGGACCCAAGACCGTGTCTGTGCCGACCATCTGATCGTACGTGCGATAGATGACGGATCGCGACGCTACCGCTGGCGATGCGAGCAGATCCAGCAGTTCGAGTCCGATCTTGTGAAGTGGTTGGTCTGCCCGCGAGTCGGCGACGACGTGGCCTGCGCTGGCGGCGCCGCCGACGTTGCCTCGGTCGGAGCCAGTCTCCCTCCTCGCGGTGCCCCCTTCCTTGTCGTCCTGTCCTTCTATGTACGCGCGGGGGGCCACACGCTCGTCGGGAGACTTGGCCCCTCCCTCGACCTCGGCGGCGCCGCGAGGCGCCCGTCCCTCGAGTTCGCCCCCGCTTCGCGGCGCTCTTGCCCACTGCGTCACGTCGTACTCGGGTGCTTCGTCTGCGAGCAGCGCGGGCGCTAGGGTCGCGACAGCCATCCCCTCACTGCGGATCTCGAGCACCTGCTCCTCTGTCACCTCGCCGATCCGTACTCCGTGCAGCTCCCATTGCCGGAACACGCGCTCCACGTCCGACTCACGTCCCGGTCTCGCCACGACCAGCATTCGCTCCTGGCTCTCGGACAACATCACCTCGTAGGGCGACATGCCTTTCGCGCGTCGGGGCACTTTGTCGACGTCGATGCGCATCCCGACACGGCTGCGCGCCGCTACTTCGCTCGTTGCGCAGGTCAGCCCTGCGGCGCCGAGATCTTGCACAGCTTCGACCGCATCCAGCTCCACGAGCTCGAGCGTTGCTTCCATCAGGAGCTTTTCCAGGAAGGGATTCCCCACTTGCACCGACGGCCGCTTGGCGTCGTCCTGCGCTCCGAGCTCGAAGCTCGCGAGCAGCGAGGCGCCGGCGATACCGTCGCGGCCGGTGTCGGAGCCGACGAGATACACGGCGCTTCCGGGCCGCGCGGTGTTCGCGCGCGAGAGGCGGTCGCGGCGCACGAGGCCCACGCACATCGCGTTCACCAGCGGGTTCTCGAGATAACAGGGCTCGAACGAGACGTGACCGCCCACGTCGGGGATCCCGACGCAGTTCCCGTAATAGGAGATGCCGCCGACCACGCCAGACAGCAGGCGCCGCGCGCGTGGCGCGCTCGGCGGCCCGAAGAACAGCGCGTTGAGCACGGCGACCGGGCGCGCACCCATCGCGAAGACGTCGCGCAGGATCCCGCCGACGCCGGTGGCAGCGCCCTGATAAGGCTCGACCGCCGAGGGGTGGTTGTGGCTCTCGACTTTGAACGCGCAGAGCAGTCCGTCACCCAGATCGACGGCTCCGGCGTTCTCGCCAGGGCCGAGCGCGACGCGCGCGCCCTTCGTGGGCAGCGTCCGCAGCAGCTTCTTCGAATGCTTGTATGCGCAGTGCTCGCTCCACATCGCGCCGAACATCGCCCACTCGAGCGCGCTCGGCTCGCGGCCCATGAGCTCGCGCACGCGGGCACCCTCGAATGGTGTGAGGCCGACCTCGGAGAGGAGGTCCAACTTAGGCTGCGCCGTTTCCGCCCCCGTGAGCATCGGGGACGAGCTCATGCCGCGGCGTCGGCTCCGATAAAGCGCTCGATCTGATCGGCGAACGCAAGCAGATCGGCGACACGGGTCTGGACCTGCGTGTACACCTCGTCGATGTCCGTCTGCTCCCGGTCATACGCGAGCAGATTCCGCAGGCTGGCGAGGTGCTCGAGGCGATAGGCGAGCTGCTTATCGATGATCCCGTGCCTGCCGATGGCGTCGAGGATGTCGTGGTACGCCTCGGGCTTCGGCAGGGCGAGCGCCATCACGAGATACGCGCCGGTCCCGAAGAGCAGCTCCACCGCCTGCTGCAGGTACCACTGCGCCAGTCCGTAGAGCTTGGGATCCGAGCGGAATTTCGCGCGCTCGATGGGTCGGAGATCCGAGAGGAGCTGCGTGTATTCGCGCAGACGCGCGAGACGCGCGAAGACGTACTCGTTATCGATCGCGAACCGCTCGCCCTTGGTGCGTTCCGCGAGCGCCTTGCTCTGGATGTCGTCGTACTTCTGGAACTCGAGGTACTCCATCACCGCGCGCGCCTCCCACTGCACCCGGCGCTTGTGGTCGCGCTGGAACAGGAGGCTCCAGCTGCGGATGACCTGCGCACGCTGGAGGAGCGAGGCCTGGTTGAGGATCACCACGTCGAGGCCCTCGGTCTCCAGCGTCTTCGAGAGCTCGCTCACGAAATACACCTGGTAGTCGAAGAACTCGTTGGTCTTGACCTTGTCGAGGAGGAGGAGGCCGACACTCTGGTCGGCGAACGCGCCCGCCAGCTTGCGCGCGGCGGGGGTCCCCTGGCCATAGGCAGCATCGACCGGGCTCGTCTGAAAGAGCGACTGGAGTTGGGCCTGCTTCTCGAAAAGGTCCATCTCTATACCTATCTATATATGCCAGCGGCCGCGCCTGCCAGAGCCGGAGCCAGATTGGCGAGGACCCGATACCCGTCGGTCCCCCCTAAGAGGGCCTCCGAGCACCGTTCCGGGTGAGGCATGAGGCCCACCACGTTGCGGCCCTCGTTGCAGACGCCGGCGATGTTGGCGAGCGATCCGTTGGGATTCGCCTCCGGCGTGGCCGCGCCGCGCTCGTCGGTGTAGCGGAACATGACCTGTCCGCGCGATTCGACGTCGGAGAGCGTCTGGTCGTCCGCGACCCAGCAGCCCTCGCCGTGCGCGATCGGCATCCGGAGGATCGCGCCCCGCAAGCCGGCGGTCCACGGCGTCGTGTCGCTCTCGACGCGCATGTGGACCCAGTCGCAGCGGAACTCGAGCCCGCGGTTTCGCACCAGGGCGCCCGGCAGGAGTCCGGCCTCGCACAGGATCTGGAAGCCGTTGCACGAGCCGAGCACGAGCTTGCCCGCGTCGGCGAAGCGACGGAGCGCGCGCGTCGCGGGCGAGATCTTCGCGATGGCCCCGGCGCGCACGTAGTCGCCGTAGGTGAAGCCACCCGGGACGATCGCGGCGTCGTAGCCCGCGAGGTCGGCATCCTCGTGCCAGAGGATGTCGCTCTCGACACCCGGCACGAGCGAGAGCGCGTGCTGGAAGTCGCGCTCGCTCCACGTGCCCGGGTAACGGAGGATCGCCACGCGCGTCATGCGGGCGCTCCCTCCTTCAGCTCATACGCGTAGTCCTCGATCACCGGGTTGGCGAGCAGCTCGGTGCCCATGAGACGAACGGCCTCGCGCGCCGCGACCTCGCTGGCGGCCTCGAAGGTGACGACGATCTCCTTGCCGGTCCGCACATCGGACACCGCGAGCCCGAGCGACCGCAGCGCGCCCCGTACCGCTTCACCCTGCGGATCGCGCACCTCTGACTTCGGCAGCACGCGGATCGTCGCGACGAAGATCATCCGAACCACTCCTCGCCGGTGAGCTTTGCGTAGCACTCGCGGTAACGCTGGCTCGTGCCCGCGACGACCTCCGGCGGGAGCGCGGGCGCGGGCGGCTCTTTGTTCCACCCGCTGCTCACGAGGAAGTCGCGCACGTACTGCTTGTCATAGGAGGGCGGCGAGGCGCCGGGCTTGTACGACGCCGCATCCCAGTACCGCGAGGAGTCGGGAGTGAGCGCCTCGTCGATGAGGGTGAGCTTCCCGTCGTAGAACCCGAACTCGAACTTCGTGTCGGCGAGGATCAGCCCGCGGCCCAGCGCGTACGCGTGCGCCTTGCGGTAGAGCTCGAGGGTCACCTGCTCGAGCTGCTTCGCGAGCTCGCTCCCGACCAATGACGACAGCTGCGCGCGCGAGATGTTCACGTCGTGACCGGTCACGGCCTTCGTGGCGGGAGTGAAGATCGGCTCGTCGAGGCGCTGCGACTCCTCGAGGCCCTTCGGCAGCGCCTCGCTGGCGACGGTTCCGAGCGCCTTGTATTCGGTCCAGCCCGACCCCGCGATGTAGCCGCGGGCGACGCATTCCACGTCGATGCGCTCGCAGCGCTTCACGAGCACGGCGCGGCCGTCGAGCTCGGGGACCTCGCGGAACACCGCCGGCAGGTCATCGATGTTCGTCGACACGAGATGGTTCGGGACGACGCGCTCGGTCCGATCGAACCAGAAGCTGGAGATCTCGGTGAGCACGCGGCCCTTGTCGGGGATGGGTGTCGGCAGCACGACGTCGAACGCCGAAAGCCGGTCGCTCGCGACGATGACGAGGCGCTCGCCGCCGGCCTCGTAGACATCACGGACCTTGCCGCGCCGGAACAGCGTCGCGCCTGGGACCGTGCTCTTCATCAGCGTGCTCATTCGGGAAGGACTCCCTTGAGTCGCTCGCGCCACGTCGCCGCGACATCGCGCGCGACGTCGGCGGCAAGACCGCGGTAATCCTCGGGACGCTCGAGGATGCGCCGCTCCTCGGGCGAGAGCTTCGTGAGGTAATCGCGCAGGTCCGTGTCCTGCGCCACGACCTCGAGCACCGACCGCGAGCCGCGCTCGGCCTCGAGCGTGAGCCGGCGCACCGCCTCGTGCGCGTCGGGGTGGCCGTATTTCGCGAGCAGCACGTAGAGCGGCTCCGCGACGATCGCGCCGCGCGACATCGCGAGGTTCGCCTTGAGGCGACCCTGGTCGACGCGGATCCCCTCGAGCGATCCCGCCAGTCGCCCGGCGGCGTACGCGGTCGCGGCGATGATCTCGCCGAGGAAACGCTGCGAGGCGGAGTTGGTGAGATCGCGCTGGTGTTCGCTGATCTGGTCGAGGTACGTCGTGAGCACGCGCGGCGCCATTGCCTTCCAGATCGACTTCACGTTCTCGAACGACACCGGGTTCCGTTTGTGCGGCATCGTCGACGAGCCGACCTGCTCGGCCGCGAACGACTCCGCCACCTCGCCGATCTCGGTGCGCTGCAGATGGCGCATATCGTCGGCGAGATTCGCCATGACGCCGAGGGCGGTGACACACGCATGGGCGAGGTCGGTCCAGCCCTCGGGCTCGACGATCTGCGTCGAGCTCGACCGCGGATGGAGGCCGAGCGACGCGAGGAAGCGCCGTTCGAGCGCGCGCGGGTCCGCCGTCAGAAGGCCCGCCGCTGCGTACGCACCGACAGCGCCGGAGAGCTTGCCGGGGAGACGCCGCGCGACGGAGCGGAGCATCTCGACCCGGTCGCCGAGCCGCGAGACGTACTCCGCCATCGCGAAGCCGAACGTGATCGGCTCGGCGTGGCGGCCGTGCGTGCGCCCGATCTGCGGCGTGTCGGCCTCCGCCTCAGCGATCGAGATGCAGCGAGCCACGAGAGCGCCAAGAGCGGGCACGACGACGCGCTCGATGCATTCGCGGTACCGCAGCGCGTTCGCGGTATCGACGATGTCGTACGACGTCGCGGCGAGATGCACAAAGCGCTTCGCGTCGTCGGGCACCTTGGCGCGGATGACGTTCACCAGCGCGCGCACGTCGTGGCGCGTCTTCGTTTCTTCCTCGGCGACCTCCTGCGGCGTGACGCGGTCCGCGGCGCGCGCGATCGCGTCCGCGACGCCGCGGTCGCAGATGCCGGTGTCGGCCATCGCCTGCGCGAGCGCGCCCTCGACGCGAGCCTGATAGCGGATCTGAGCCGCAGCGGAGAGGTACGGGTGCAGTGACTTGTACAAAGCAGCGTCGCCGCCGTAGAAGCGGCTGTCCATCGGCGAGATCGTGTCGAAGCGGTTCTGGATGGTCATCCGGCGAGCACCTTCGCGGCCATGCCCTCGCGCAGCATGCGCAGACGGCCCGCGAGCTCGCCGTCACTGGTCGCAAGGATCTCCGCCGCAAGGATGCCCGCGTTGGCCGCTCCCGCTTCGCCCACGGCGACGGTCGCGACGGGAACGCCGCGCGGCATCTGCACGGTGGAGAGGAGCGCGTCGAGCCCGCCGGCGATCGCGTTCGGGGAAACGAGCGGAACACCGATGACCGGGCTCGTCGTGAGCGCGGCGACCGCGCCAGCGAGATGCGCCGCGCCGCCGGCGCCGCAGATGAATACCTTCACCCCGCGCCGGCTCGCCTCGCCGACCCAGTCGCGCAGCGCGTCCGGCGTGCGGTGCGCCGACAGCACGCGCATCTCGCATTCCACGCCCAGGCCGCGCAGCGTCTCGACCGCCATCTTCATGACGGTCTCGTCGGACGAAGAGCCCATGAGCACGCTCACCGAAGGCGTCATGCGACCGCCACCCCACCCTGCGCGATGTCCGAACGATAGAACTTGCCGGTGAACGTGACGCGCTCCGCGCCCTGGTACGCGCGATCGCGCGCCTCCGCCACGCTCGAGCCGCCGGCGACGATGTGCATGACGCGACCGCCCGTCGTGATGAAGCCACCTGAGGGCGTCGCGGCAGTCGCGCCATGGAACCCGTACACGCCGTCGGGCAGCTTGTCGAGGCCCTCGATCCTGTCACCGGTGCGCGGCGAACCGGGGTATCCCTGGGCGCAGAGCACGACGTCGACGAACGCGCGCTGGCTGAAACGCACCGGGTTCTCCGCGACGTACTCGCGCAGCCGGCCCTCGCCGAGCGCGACCATGAGCTTCGCGAAATCGCCGCCGATGCGCGGCAGCGTCACCTCGGCCTCGGGATCGCCGAAGCGCGCGTTGTACTCGAGCACTTTGAATCCGCTCTTGGTGAGGATGAGGCCCGCGAAGATCACTCCGCGATAGGGCGTGCCGCGTGCGGCGAGCGCGCGCGCGATCGGCCCGATCAGCTCGTCGGCGACGCGCTGCGCGTCCTCGTCCGGCAGCACCGTGGTCGGCGACGACGCGCCCATGCCGCCGGTGTTCGGTCCGACGTCGCCGTCGCCCAACCGCTTGTGATCGCGCGCGGGTGGTAGCGCCACGACGGTCTCGCCGTCGACGAGCGCCTGCAGCGACGCCTCCTCACCCTCGAGCAGCTCCTCGAAGACGACTCGCCCGCCACTGGTCGGCGGCGTGCCGAGCGCCATGAGCGCCTCTTGGAGCGTGCGGCAGATCGTCACGCCCTTTCCCCCGGCGAGCCCGTCCGCTTTCACCACCAGCGGCGCCGCCCACTTGTTGCGATCGAGCGCGTTGCGCGCACCTTCCGACGTCGTGAACGTCTCCCAGCGTGGCGTCGGCACATGCGCCTCGGTCATGAGCTCCTTCGCGAAGGTCTTGCTCCACTCGATCTTCGCTGCTTCCTTTGACGGTGCGACGACCGCGACGCTCGCGCGCCGGATGTGATCGCCGATGCCTTCCGCGATGAGCTCGTCCGGCCCGACGATCGCGAGGTCGATCGCCGACGCCGCGAGATGCTGCTGCAGGCGCGCGACGTCCCGAGGCGGGAAAGCGAGCACGCGCGAGAAGAGCGCGACGCCGCCGTTGCCGGGCACGACGTCGATCGTCGCGACGCTGTCGCAGCGCGCGAGGCGCCACGCGATCGCGTACTCGCGCCCACCGCCACCGAGCACGAGGCAGTTCAGGCCCGGCGCGCCGAGCGAACGACCCGGGCTGCGCTGCGCGCGGTACTCGCGGATCGTCTGCTGCACCTGCCCGCCCCCGAAGACGCCCTTGATCTGCTTCATCACCTAGTGCTCACGGCGAATGTGTAGTTCTCGCAGACGAATACGGCGTCGCCGTCGGGTCGAACCTTGCCAGAAGGAACGGCGACGATGCGAAGGCCCTGCCACGCGCGACCGCGAACGTCGTCGAGACGGCGACGCAAGCGCTGGGCCGCGTCAGGCGCACCGAACGAGATGAGCAGCAACCGTGGCGCCAGCACGCCACCGCTCCACTCGACGACCGCCATGCTTCGACAATCGTCGGCGACCATGCCAGTCGCGTAGGCGGGGCTGCCCTCGCGTGACAGCGTCAACGAGTTCTCGTCGGTGATGGCGAGCAGCGCGAGATCGCTCCACGAGGCCGGCTCCAGGAGTTCGACGTTAGGCTTTTCCCTCAAGAGCGCGAGTAGACGATCGTCATCGAGCTCGCGTGACGACCTGACCCGCCACGCTCCGACGTCGTGAGCGTGGTCGGCAGCGGCGCCCACACCGCGCAGCGACATGAAGCCTCCGGCAAAGACCAAGAGGCTCTCGAGCGCGTCTCCGCGCTTGCGCAGCGCGACCAGTGCCTGTGCGTGTGGTCGCAGGAGCAGCGGCGCGACGAGGATGCCGCCTTCGTCCAGCTGATCGACCCACTGCGGTGAAACATCCGCGGTGGCCGCCGTCAGCTCGATCCGCGCGTACGGCGCATTGTCGGACCATCCCATCCAACCATCGGCGGTCTCGACACGAAGAGCCTCGTATCCGGCCGAGCGCAGATGTGCCCGAGCCTCGTCCGCGATTTCGGGATCCACGTCGACCGTCACGACGTTCTCCACGCCCACGATCTCGGCGAGCACCGCGGCGTTGTAGCCGGTGCCGGCACCGATCTCGAGAACGCGTTGGCCCCGTTCCAAGCGAAGTGCGTCGATCATGAGGGCCATGATCGCGACCTCGCTGGACGAGCTGATCGGAGTGCCCTTCGCATCGTGCTTCGTCGGTATCACGGAGCCGCTGTAGACGCGATCGAGCTCGACGTCAGGGAGGAAGAGGTGGCGCGGTACCTTGCGGAACGCGTTCAGCGTTTCGTTGCGCGGGTGGACTTGCTCCGCGAGCTTGTCGACCATACGGCCAAGCTGTTCGGCAGCTGCCGAAGGATCTGCGACGGTCATTCCCATTCGATCGTCGCCGGCGGCTTAGACGAGATGTCGTAGACGACCCGGTTCACCGCCGCGATCTCGTTCACGATCCGCGCCGAGGCGCGGGCAAGCACGTCGTACGGCAGGCGCGCCCAGTCCGCGGTCATGAAGTCCTCGGTCGTGACCGCACGGAGCGCGACGAGCGCGCCGTAGGTGCGGAAGTCCCCCATGACGCCGACGCTTCGCACAGGAGTGAGAACGGCGAAGGCCTGGGCGACGGTGCGGTACAGGTCCGCGGCGCGCAGCTCCTCGAGGAAGATCGCGTCGGCTTGCCGGAGGATGTCGAGCGCCTCGCGGTCGATCGGACCGAGCACACGCACGGCGAGGCCCGGACCCGGGAACGGGTGGCGCCAGAGGATGTCCTCGGGGATGCCGAGCTCGGCGCCGACGCGGCGCACCTCGTCCTTGAAGAGGCGCCGCAACGGCTCGACGACCTGGAGCGCCATGACCTCGGGCAGCCCGCCGACGTTGTGGTGTGTCTTGATCCGCGCGCTCGTCTTCGACTCGCGCGAGCGGGACTCGATGACGTCAGGGTAGATCGTCCCCTGCACGAGGAGGTCGACGTCGCCGACGCGGCGCGCCTGCTCCTCGAAGCAGCGGATGAACTCCTCGCCGATGACCATCCGCTTCTGCTCGGGATCGCTCACGCCGGCGAGGCGGCGGAGGAACCGCTCCGAGGCATCGACGTGCACAAGGCGCAGCCGCGGACCGAAGGTCGCGACGACCTCCTCGGCCTCGTTCGCCCGCAACAGCCCGGT
>JBGPZT010000030.1:0-20142 GCA_041493915.1 Candidatus Limnocylindria bacterium | reverse complement strand
TCCACCCAGAATCCGTCCTGACGAAGGACGGGATGCGGATGTTGGAGAACTTCCTTGGACGCGCGTGAGGCGCTCGGCGTGGTCGCGTCGGGCAAGGCGCTCACGCGGGCGGAGGCCGAAGCGGCGATGGGATCCGTGATGGCCGGCGAGGCGACGCCCGCGCAGCTCGGCGCGCTCCTCGCGGCGCTGCATATGCGCGGCGAGACTCCGGACGAGATCGCCGGATTCGCGAGCGCGCTGCGCGCGAACGCGCTTCGCGTCGTGGTGGACGACGGCGCGATCGACATCGTGGGCACCGGCGGCGATCGGTCGAACAGCATCAACATCTCGACTATCGCCGCCCTCGTCGTCGCCGGCGCGGGCGGGCGCGTGGCGAAGCACGGCAACCGCGCGGCCTCGAGCCAGTGCGGCAGCGCCGATGTGCTCGAGGCGCTCGGCGTGAAGATCGACCTTGGCCCCGACGGTGTCGCGCAGTGCGTGCGCGAGGTGGGCGTGGGCTTCATGTACGCGCCTCGCTTCCACCCCGCGATGCGCCATGCCGGGCCGGTCCGGCGCGAGATCGGCATCCGGACCGTCTTCAACGTGCTCGGTCCGCTCGCGAATCCCGCCGGTGTGCGTCGCTACCTGCTGGGCGTCCCCAGCCCAGCCTTGGGCGAGACGATCGCGCGCGCTCTCGCGGAGCTCGGTGTGGAGCGCGCGCTCGTGGTCCACGGCACCGACGGCCTCGACGAGATCAGCCCGTCCGCGAATACGCGGACGTGGGAGGTGCTCGGCGGCTCGGTCCGTGAGGGCACCCTCAGTCCCGAGGACCTCGGGCTACGTCGCGCACCCCGTGCCGAGATCACCGGCGGCGATCCGGCGATGAACGCGAGGGCCGCGCGCGCAGTGCTGGACGGCGCGGTGGGCGGCGCGCGCACCGCGGTCGTGATGAACGCGGCGGCCGCGTGTTGGGTCGCCGGCCTGGCCGCGAGCGTGAACGACGGCGTCGCGGTCGCGTCGCGCGCGATCGAGAGCGGTGCTGCGCGCAACGCGCTCGAGCGCTTCGCGGCGACGAGCCAGCGGATCGGCGCGGCCGAGGCGGCGACGGCATGAGCGCGCGCGGTCGCTACGGGAAGTTCGGCGGTCAGTTCTTGCCGGAGACGCTGATGCCGGCCGTGGCCGAGCTCGAGGCCGCGTTCGATGCGGCGCGCGCCGACGAGGCGTTCCAGCAGGAGCTCGACCGCCTCCTTCGGGAATGGGTGGGTCGTCCCACGCCGCTCTCCGATGCGTCGCGCCTCGCGAAGCTGGTCGGACTCCGGCGCGTGATGCTCAAGCGCGAGGACCTGACCCACACCGGTGCGCACAAGATCAACAGCGCGCTCGGGCAGGCACTGCTGGCCCGGCGGATGGGGAAGCAGCGCATCGTCGCCGAGACCGGCGCGGGCCAGCACGGCGTCGCGAGCGCGGCCGCGTGCGCGCTCCTCGGGCTCGAGTGCGTCGTGTACATGGGTACCGAGGACATGCGCCGACAAGAACCGAACGTGTTCCGCATGCGCCTCCTCGGCGCCGAGGTGCGTGCCGTCGACGCCGGCAGCCGCACGCTGAAGGACGCGGTGAACGAGGCGATCCGCGATTGGGTGACCAACGTCCGCACGACGTACTACCTGCTCGGCTCCGCGATCGGGCCGCACCCGTATCCGGCGATGGTGCGCGAGTTCCAGCGGGTCATCGGCCGCGAGGCGCGCGCGCAGTGGCTGGAGCGCGTCGGAAGGCTGCCGAGCGTCGTCGTCGCGTGCGTCGGCGGCGGCTCGAACGCGATCGGGATCTTCAGCGCGTTCCTCGACGACCCCGAGGTGCGGTTGCGCGGTGTGGAGGCCGGCGGCCTGGGTGTCGAGAGCGGCAAGCACGCGGCCTCGATCGGCGGCGGCCGCGTCGGCGTTCTCCACGGCACGCGCAGCTACGTGCTGCAGGACGAGCACGGGCAGATCCGCGAGACGCACTCGGTCTCTGCCGGTCTCGACTATCCCGGCGTCGGACCCGAGCACGCGTACCTGCATGACACCGGTCGGGTCGAGTACGTGTCGCGGACCGACGCAGAGGCGCTCGAGGCATTCGGCCTGCTGTCCCGGACCGAGGGCATCATCCCGGCGCTCGAGCCGGCCCACGCGATCGCCGACCTCGCGCACATCCGCGTCCGCTACGGCGCGGACACGGATGTGCTCGTCTGCCTCTCCGGTCGCGGCGACAAGGATCTCGAGACGGTGATGCGCGCCGGAGAGCCGAAGTGACCGTGGCCGTGACGGGAGCGCTGCGCGTCGAGCGCGCGTTCGCGCGCGCCCGAGAGGAGCGGCGCCTCGCCCTCGTGGTGTACCTGACCGTCGGCTATCCCGATCGCCAGTCCACCAGCGCGCTCCTGCGCGCGGCGCTCGACGGCGGCGCGGACGTCCTCGAGCTCGGCGTCCCCTTCAGCGATCCGCTCGCCGATGGCACCACCGTCCAGCGCGCGAATGAGGTGGCGCTCCGCCATGGCGTGACGCTCGCCGATTGCCTGTCGGAGGCCGCCGCGGTCGTGCGCGAGCGCGACACGCCGGTGCTCTTCATGGGCTACACCAATCCGTTCATGCAGTACGGCTTCGAGCGCCTCGCCTCCGATGGCGCGCGCGCGGGGATCGCCGGGGTCATCGTTCCCGACATGCCGGCGGAGGAGAGCGCCGAGCTCGACTTCGCGCTCGCGCCGGCGGGTCTACTGCGCATCGACCTGTACGCGCCGACGACCCCGAACGAGCGACTCGCGAAGCTGCTGCCGCGCGCGCGGGGCTTCGTGTACTGCGTCTCGCTCACTGGCGTGACCGGCGCGCGCCGCGCGCTCGCGTCCGACGTCGCGGAATTCGTCGGTCGCGTCCGGCGCCATACGGACCTGCCGATCGTCGTGGGGTTCGGGATCAGCGCGCCCGAGCATGTGTCCGCGCTGCGTGTCACGGCCGACGGAATCGTCGTCGGCAGCGCCGCGATCGACGTCGTGACGAACGCGCCGCCCGAGCGGCGGGCGGCTGAGCTGCGCGAGTTCGTCGCATCGCTCGCGGCGGCGGGGCGACGTTGATGGCGGTCCGCGGCGTGCGCGGCGCGACGACGGTCCGCGCGAACGATCCGAAGGCGATCTTCGACGCCACGGCGGAGCTGCTCCGCGTCCTCACCGAGCTCAACGGTCTGCGCCCGGACGACATCGGCTACGTGTGGTTCACCGTCACTCCGGATCTCGACGCGGCATTCCCCGCGGACGCCGCGCGCGCGGGGCTCGGCTGGACGGACGTGCCGCTCATCTGCGGCCGGGAAGTCCCGGTGCCTGGCGCACTCGGGATGTGTGTGCGCGTCCTCATCGCGTGGAACACGGCGAAGTCGCAGAAAGAGATCCGCCACGTATTCCTGCGCGGCGCGAAGTCGCTGCGGCCGGCGTGGGCGGTCGAGCTTCCGAATGACGGCCGCGGTGGAGGCGCCTAGTGCTCGTCGTCATGAAGCGCGGCGCCTCCCAGCACGAGATCGACGCGGTGCTCGCGCGGATCCAGGAGTTCGGCATCACGCCGATCTCGCTGCCGGGGGCCGAGCGGATGGCCATCGGCACGTTCGGAACCACCTCGCGCGCCGCGGCCGAGGCCGTGGAGTCGCTGCCGGGGGTGGCGGAGGTCGTGCCGGTCAGCCGGCCGTTCAAGCTCGCATCGCGGGAGGTGATCCCGCAGGACACCGTCGTGCGCGTCGGGCCCGTGCCCGTCGGCGCGGGCGCGCCGCTCGCGATCATGGCCGGGCCCTGCTCGGTCGAGTCCCGCGAGCAGACGCTCGAGACCGCGCGCGCGGTCCGCGCGGCCGGCGCGACGATCCTGCGCGGCGGCGCATTCAAGCCGCGCTCATCGCCGTACAACTTCCGCGGCCTCGGTGTGGCGGGCCTCGACATCCTCGAAGAGGCGCGGGCGGAGACGGGGCTCGCGATCGTGACCGAGGTCCTCACACCAGGCGACGTCGACGCGGTGGCGCGCGTCGCCGACTGCCTGCAGATCGGCGCGCGCAACATGCAGAACTACGCCCTGCTCGACGAGGTCGGCGATCAGCCGAGGCCGGTGCTGCTGAAGCGCGGCATGTCGGCGACGGTCGAGGAGTTCCTGCTCTCGGCGGAGTACGTGCTCGCGCGCGGCAACCGGAACGTGATCCTGTGCGAGCGCGGCATCCGAACGTTCGAGAGATACACGCGCAACACGTTCGACGTGAACGCGATCCCGCTCCTGAAGCGCCTGTCGCATCTCCCCGTCGTCGGCGATCCCTCGCACGGGACGGGGAAGTGGTACCTCGTCGCGCCGGTGGCGCTCGCCGCAGTCGCCGCCGGTGCCGACGGGCTCATCATCGAGGTGCATCCGAGCCCCGACCACGCGCTGTCCGACGGCTTCCAGTCGCTCACCTTCGAGAACTTCGCGGCGCTGGTCGGTCGCGCGAGCGCGGTCGCGCGCGCGGTCGGGCGCGGCGTGCCGGACGCGGCGCCGGCTTGAACGTCGGGGTCGCGGGCCTCGGCTTGATCGGAGGCTCGCTCGCGCTCGCACTCAAGACGCGCCACCGCGTCACCGGCTTCGACACGGACCAGAACACGCGTGACGCCGCGCTCGCCGCTGGGATCGACGTCGTCGGAGTACTCGACGCGCTGCTCCCGGCCGACGCGGTGATCGTCGCGACGCCGATGGAGGCGGTCGTGCCGACGCTCGAGGCGCTGGCGCAGCGTGCCGGCACGGCTGTCCTGCTCGACGTCGCGTCCGTGCGCGCACCGGTGGAAACGTTCGCGGCGACCGCCCCCGCGGGCTGCCGCATCGTCGGACTCCACCCGATGGCCGGTCGCAGCGGCAGCGGGTTCGCGGCGGCGTCGGCGGAGCTGCTGGAGCTGCGACCGTTCCTCGTGGTGCCGACCACGCGCTCCGACACCGCTGCGATGACGGTCGCGGGCGCGCTCGCGCGCGACGCTGGTGGCGAGGTCACGGTCTGCTCGGCCGCGCAGCACGATCGGATCGTCGCGGTCCTGTCGGCTCTTCCGCTCGCGTTCGCGTCCGCGCTGGCGCTCATCGGTGCCGACACGGTCGATGGCAACCTCGCGTCGTTCAGCGGTCCCGGCTTCGGTGACAGCACGCGGCTCGCGCTCACGTCGCCTGCGCTCGGCAGCGCGATGCTGCTGGCCAACGCGCAGAACGCGCGCGCCGCGCTGGAGCGTGCCCGCGCGATCCTCGATGAGATCGACCGCGCGATCGCCGCCGGAGATGTCGCGGCGCTGACCGGGATCCTCGAGCGCGCCGGGCAGGCGCGCCGCGCGCTCCGCTAGCGGGAGAGCTGCCTCAGGACCTCGTAGAAGTCGGGGAAGGTCTTGCCCACGGCCGACCAGCCCTTGATCGCGACGCCCGGCACCTGCAGGCCGAGGATCGAGAACGCCATCGCGATCCGATGGTCGCCCGCAGCGTCGACGATCCCGTCGTGCAGTGGCGTGGGCTCGATGCGGATCGCGTCGCGGAACGCCTGGGCCCGTCCGCCGAGCGCCGTGATGCCGGCCGCGACCGCAGCGACGCGATCGCTCTCCTGCGCTCGCGTGTGCGCGATGCCCGTCAGCTCGGTGGGCGTGTCGGCCTGCGTCGCGATCACCGCGAGGGTGGGGAAGGTGTCGGAGCAGTCCATCACGTTGGCGACGACGCCGTGAAGGGCCCCATCGCGCCGCACGGTGACGCTATCGCTGTGCCGCTGGACCTGGCAGCCCATGTCCTCGATCAGCATGAAGAAGCGCGCATCGCCCTGACCGCCCCGCTCGATCCGAGCGCGCGCGTTCGTGATCGTGACCCAGCCGCCGAGGATCGCGGCCGCCGCCGCGGGGTACGTGGCCGCGGTGACGTCGCCGGGGATCTCGAGCGCGCGACCCTTGAGCTTCTGGGGGCCGATGACGACCTCGCGCCCCGACGGCCGTTCGACGCGGACGCCGCGTGACTCCAGAGCGGACACCGTGAGATCCACGAACGGTGCCGACACGAGCGGGCCGGCGATGCGCAGATGGAGTCCGTCGCGCATGCGCGCGCCGACGAGGATGAGCGCCGACGCGAACTGGCTCGACTCGTTCCCGGGTACGTCCACCTCGCCGCCGACGAGCGGACCGTGGATGGTCAGCGGCAGGGCTTCGGTGTCAATCTTCGCGCCGAGCTTCCGGAGTGCGGTCACGAGCGTCGCCATCGGACGCGCGCGCAGGCGCGGTGCCCCGTCGATGTGGACGTCGCGCGCTCCGAGCGCGGCGACGGCGGCGCCGAAGCGCGCGACGGTGCCGGCCTCCTGCGCGTCGACGATCGCGTCGTTCGCCGGCTGCGCGTCGCCCGCGCCGGTGACCGCGATCGTCTCTCCGTCCCAGCGGACCAGGTAGCCCATCTCGGCGAGCGCCGTCGCCATGGCACGGACGTCGGCGCCCGGATCCAGCGGGCCGAGACCCAGCCGCGAGCGTCCGTGCGCGATGGCGGAGAGGACCAGTTCCCGGTTCGCGACGCTCTTCGAGGCCGGCACCCGGACGCGTTTGTCGACGAGCGGGTGGCGAACTGGAGCGATCGGGTGGATGTCCTGCACGGGGTGCGAGGATTATGTCCGCAAGCTACATGTACACGCCCGCGGAGCGGCTCGGTCAAGCGATCGTCGTGATGGTCGGCCTGGTGTTCGCCATCGCGGTCGGCGGCGTCATCCTGGGCGGCGGGCCGGCGAACGTGGGGTCCGGCTCGACACCCGCGCCATCCGCATCGCCGACGGGATCGGCACCGACGGTGAAGTTCACGCAGGACACGTGCTGCGCGCAGACCGCTCGGTGGATGCGCGCGTCGTGGGAATCGAGCGAGAAGGTGCTGAAGGCAGCGTTCCAGCTCACGCCCGATCCCGGATTCCCGTGCGCGACGTCACTCGACCCTTCGGGCACGAGAGGCGTGCTCAGCTGCGTAGGACTGCTCCAAGGCTCGACGGACTACGTCGCGGCGCTCTCGCTCACGGTCGGCCGCGACGCATTCCGCTACGAGCAGAAGTTCAAGACGATGGGCGACCGGCTCACCGACGTGAAGTGGTTCACCGAGTTCGAGAATCCCAGCGGCGATCCGCTCGCGTGCGCGGGCGCGAGCATCCGCATCGTGCAGAACTACACCGCGAAGCAGGACCCCATGACGGCGGAGCAGATCCTCGCGCAGGGAAAGGCCTACAACAAGAGCCGCGATCCCGGCATCGATCCGGTGGCGATCGCGACGATCCAGAAGCGGCTCGATCCGAACAACAACTACCACTACTACCGCTTCAGCTCGCGCGAGGAGGCGACGAAGTCCGCGGTCTACTGGCTGGTGCGCAGCGCGAAGCCGGTGCACGTCATCTCGCTCGCGGGGCAGCATGATCCGCTGCTCATCGGATTCACCGGCGCGTTCGGGACCTGGTACGACGATCCGGGGAACACGATCAAGCAGGTGATCGTGCAGGATCCGCAGCGCGGCGACATGCGACCCGAGACCGCGAGCCGCCGCCCGGACAAATACCGCACGCCCGGATTCCAGACCGGCCAGCCGCTGGGCCTCGACGAGTGGTACGGCGACGAGTGGTGGCTGCGATTCACGTACGCGGGTGTCGTGTCCGGCGTGAACATCGACCGCAACGACGGCGCGTACCCGGTGCCGCACTGGGCTGGTCAGTTCGTCTTGTTGGTCGACGATGGCGACGCCGAATGGCCCTCCGACCGCGAGGGTCGGGTGAAGTGGGTCTGATCGCCTTCTCGGTGACCCGCACAGTCACGTCCTGCGAACCTATGATGTCTACCCGTGACGGCGACGCGCTCAGGTCCGTTCCTTCTCGCCGGTGAGCTCAGCGGGGTCCGCTCAGAGATCGAGAAGCGACACGACGAGAGCATCTCTCGGCTCCAGCACTGGGTGAGGAACCCGTCCATCGCGGCGGAGGACCGCGGTATGGACGAGGGCTGCGAGCTGATGATGCGCATGGCCCGCGAGGCGGGATTCCAAACGGCGACGCGCATCAATACCGATGGCCATCCCGGTGTGTTCGCCACGCTGGACGCCGGCGCGGCGCGCACCTTCGGCCTCTACTTCATGTACGACGTGAAGCAGGCTGACCCGACCGAGTGGTCATCGCCCCCATTCGATGCGGCGATCGTCGACAAGCCCGGCTTCGGCAAGGTCGTGGTGGGTCGCGGCGCGGTGAACCAGAAGGGACCCGAGGCGGCGTTCCTCGCGGCGCTCCACGCGATCCGCGGCGCGGGCAAGAAGATGCCGATCAACATCGTGCTCGTCGCCGAGGGCGAGGAGGAGATCGGCTCACCGCACTTCCGCCAGGTCGTGAACCATCCCGAGGTCGCCGCCGCGCTCCGGAAGACCGTCGGCGTCGTCATGCCCGGCGCGGGCCAGGATCCGGACGGCAATGTGAGCGTGCTCCTCGGCGCGAAGGGGGTCATCGAGGTCGAGCTGATCGCGAGCGGTGAGAAGTGGGGCCGCGGCCCGGGGATCGACGTGCACTCTTCGAACCGCGCGCGGCTCGATAGCCCCGCCTTCCACCTCGTGCAGGCTCTCGCAACCCTCGTCGACGCCGACGGCGATCCGGCGATCGACGGCTTCGGTCGCGAAGCACGTCCGGCGACCGGGGAGCAGAAGAAGATGCTCGACACGGTGGCGCAGCGCCTCAGCGAAGACACGGCGAAATCGCTGCTCGCCGCGAAGCGCTGGGCGCACGACAAGTCCTGGCGCGCGACGCTCGAGCAGTTCCTCTTCACGCCGACCGTGAACATCGAGGGGCTCATCGCGGGACACACCGGCCCGGGAGGCAAGACCATCCTCCCGCACCGTGCCGTCGCGAAGCTCGACCTGCGTCTGGTCCCGGACATGACGTACGAGGGCGCGCTCGCCCTCCTGTTGGCCCATCTTGCCAAGCGCGGCTTCGGCGACATCGAGGTGAAGCCGAGCGGCGGGTATGACCCAACGGACACGCCGCTCGACGCGCCGTTGATCCAGGCGCAGATCGCCGTCCTGCGCCGCGCGGGCATCGAGCCGGCGATCATGCCGCGCATCGCTGGCAGTTACCCCGGCTGTGTCTTCACTGGCGAGCCGCTGCGTCTCGCCGCGGGGCACTTCGGCCTTGGTCACGGGAGCGGTGCCCACGCGCCGAACGAGTACTTCGTCATCGAGCCGTCGAATCCGCAGGTCGCTGACTGGGACGGCGCGGTCGCCTCACACGCGGCGTATCTCTTTGCGCTCGCGAACTAATGGCGTCTCCCCAGCACGTTGGGCCGGGGTGAAGTGGCCCTGACATCGCGCGACTGACCCGCGCGAGCGCGATTGTTCCCGTTTTGATGGATTCTGAAACTCGCAATGTTGGCAACGTGGTTATGCTGGCGCCGATCTGATGGCCGAGCCGCTCCACCGCTTCAAGTCCGAGCTCTTCAAGACTCTTGCTCATCCCCTGCGGATCCACATCCTCGAGCTCCTGCGTGGCGGCGAGGTCAGCGTCCGGGAGCTTTTGCGCGAGCTCGACGTGGAGCCCTCGACCGCGTCACAACAGCTGGGCGTGCTCCGCACCGGAGGGATCGTGGACAGCCGCCGCGCCGATGGCACCGTGTATTACCGGTTGCGCGATCCGCTCACCGCAGAGCTCCTCGACGTCGGTCGTCGCGTGTTCGGCAAGCAGGTCCTCGACCTTCAGCACGTGTTAGCCGCGCAGAAGCGCACGGAGGGTCAGGGCCGCACTCGGCCGGCGCGCCGGCTGACGCGCAGCACACGCGCCGCGGCGAAGCGCTGACGGTCGTCGGCTTCGGATCGTGAACATGGAGGGCCCGCTTCCGGGTCTGGTGCTCACATGGCAGCTGGACGGCACGAGCCTGTTCTTCGCCTTGGTAATCCTGTCGATCAGCGCCGTGACGACGGTGTACGCGATCGGGCACGCGCGGCACCACCACGGCTTCCCCGGCAGCAGCCTTCTCTATCTGCTCTTCATCCTCGCGATGCTCGCGGTCGTCCTCGCGGGCGATGGGTTCACGTTCCTGCTCGCGTGGGAGACGATGTCGCTCACGTCCTTCGGCCTGGTCCTCACCGATCATCGTCGTGAGGCCGTGCGCGAAGCCGCATGGGCTTATCTCGTAATGAGCCACACGGCCACGGCCTTCATCGTCGCCGCGTTCCTGCTCCTCGCACGCACGAGCGGATCGCTCATCTTCGCCGACTGGACCGGGCACGCGTCGGCCCTCGACCCCTCCGTCGCGTCGATCATCTTCATGCTGGGTCTGATCGGCTTTGGGACCAAGGCCGGGATGATCCCGCTGCACGTGTGGCTTCCACGTGCGCACCCGGTCGCGCCTTCGCACGTCTCGGCGCTGATGTCGGGCGTGATGATCAAGCTCGGCATCTACGGCCTGCTTCGCCTGTCGTTCGATTGGCTCGCACCGGGACCGGCATGGTGGGGCGCTCTCATCCTCGCGCTGGGAGCAACGTCTGCCGTGCTCGGGGTGCTGTACGCGCTGATGGAACATGACCTCAAGCGCCTCCTCGCCTACCACAGCGTGGAGAACATCGGCATCATCCTCCTCGGGATCGGCGTCGCGCTCGTCGGACGTTCACTCGATCTCCCGGTGGTCATCGCCGTCGGGCTCGTGGCCGCGCTCTTCCACGTGGTCAACCACGCGACGTTCAAGGCGCTCCTCTTCCTGGGCGCCGGCGCGATCGACGCCGCGGTCGGCACCCGCGATCTCGAGCGCTACGGCGGCCTGCTCCGCCGCATGCCGATCACGGCGCTCTGTTTCCTCGTCGGCAGTGCGGCGATCTCCGCGCTACCGCCGCTGAACGGCTTCGCGAGCGAGTGGCTCACTTTCCAGTCGCTGCTCGCGCTCGGGCGCGCCGCGGAGGAACCGCAAACGGCGCTGCTCCCGCTGCTCGCGGGCGGCGCGCTGGCGCTCACTGGTGCCCTCGCGGTCGCGTGCTTCGTGAAGGCGTTCGGTGTCAGCTTCCTCGCGCTCCCGCGCGACCCGCACGCGGCTGCTGCGCGCGAGGCGGGTCCGCTGGAGCTCATCGCGATGGGAGCGCTCGCACTCGCCTGTGTCGCGCTCGGGCTGGGCGCGGTGCCCGTGGTGTCGTTCATCGGCCGGCTGGTGCCGTCGGCGGCGGCGCCGCTCCCGGGTTCCGCGCTCGGTCTCACCAGCCTCGGCGCCGGGCGGCTGGCGGTGCCTGGTGTCGCGGTCGCGCTCGTCGCGCTCGCGGCGCTGGCGGTGTTCCTGCCGAGACTTCTCGGTCCGGTGCGTTCACGTGTGGCCGAGACGTGGGCGTGTGGCATCACGCTCCAACCGATCCACGAGTACACCGCCACCGCGTTCGCCAAACCCATCCGGCTGATGTTCCGGGACATCGTGCGACCCGTCCGGGACGTCGGGATCGTGCATCGGGCGGGCACGCGTTTCGTGGCGAGCGTCCACTACCGATCGCACATCGCGCCGGTGTTCGAGCGCTACGTGTACCTCGCCATCAAAGATCGCCTCGTCGCGGTCGCGCACGTCGTGCGCCACGCGCAGAACGGCTCGCTGCAAACGTATCTCGCCTACGTGTTCGTCGCGGTGCTCACCGCATTGCTGCTCGCGCGATGAACGAGACGTTGGCGTCCGTCGGGCTCTCGTTCCTGCAGCTGAGCCTGCTCCTCGCTCTTGCTCCCGGGCTGAACGGCCTGATCAAGCGCATGAAGGCCGTCCTCCAGGGTCGGAAGGGCCCGCCGCTGCTGCAGCCGTACTTCGACCTGGTGAAGCTCCTGCGCAAGGACGCAGTCGTCTCCGAGCACGCGACCGCCATCTTTCGCTGGGCGCCAGCGGTCTACGCCGCGTGCTTCGCGACCGCGGCGCTGCTCGTGCCCGTGCTCTGGTCGAGTGCGCCGCTCGCGGGCTGGGGCGACGCGATCGCCCTGGTCGGCCTCTTCGCCCTCGCTCGGTTCGCTCTCGCACTGGCCGGCCTCGATACGGGAAGCTCGTTCGGCGGCATGGGCTCGAGCCGCGAGGTCGCCGTCGCCGCGCTCGCGGAGCCGGCGTTGCTGCTCGTGCTGTTCGCGGTCGCATGGCGCAGCGGTGGCACGGATCTGAGCAGCGCGAGCCACTATCTCGTCGCTCAGGGCGTCGCGGCGGTGGCCCCAAGCCAGCTGCTCGCGCTCGCGGCAATGGTCGTCGTCGTGATCGCGGAGACCGGCCGGGTCCCCGCGGACAACCCGGACACGCACCTCGAGCTCACGATGATCCACGAGGGGATGCTCCTCGAGTACTCCGGTCGTCCGCTCGGGCTCCTCGTCTGGGCGAGCCTGCTCAAACAGATCGTCCTGTTCTCGCTCGTCGCCGCGCTGTTCTTCCCGTTCGGCGTCGCCGCGACGCCTTCCGAGATCCCGGTCGCGCTCGGCGCATTCCTGTTGAAGCTCGTCGCTTTCGCGTTCGTCATGTCACTCGTCGAATCGAGCAGCGCCAAGCTGCGCATCCTTCGCGTACCGGAGCTCCTCGGCGCCGCCTCCGCGCTCGCGATGCTCGCGCTCGTCGCCGAAGTGGTCGTCGGATGATCGGCGCTGCGGCGGTCGTGGATGGCTTCGCCATCGCCCTGCTAGCCGTCGCCCTGTTCAGCGTGACGATGCGTGGTCTCGTCTCCGGTGTGTGGCTCCTGGTCGTCCAGTCCCTGCTGCTCGCGTTGGTCGCGGCGACGATCGGCGTCTCATCGGGTGCGGTGCACATGTGGGCCGCTGCCGGCCTCACGCTCGCGGTGCGCGCCTTCGCGGTTCCGGCGGTGCTGTTCCGCGTGCTCGCAGCTGTCGCGCTGAAGCGCGAGACCCGGCCGCTCCTGTCGACGCGCCACGCGCTCATCCTCGCGGTCGGGCTCGCCCTGGTGGCGTACCTGGCCGCGGGTCGCCTCGAGCTGATCGACGCGTTCCCGGCGCGACAGGCCTTGCCTGTCTCGCTCGCGCTCATCTTCATCGGCCTCCTGCTCATGGCGACGCGGCGCAAGGCGATCTCACAGCTGATCGGCCTGATCACGATCGAGAACGGCATCTTTCTCGCCGGCCTGATCGCGACGCTCGGTCTTCCGCTATTCGTGGAGATCGGGATCTTCTTCGATCTTCTGGTGGCGGTGGGCGTCACCGCCGTTCTCACGCGGCGCATCAACGAGCAGTTCGACACGATGAACACCGACGAGCTCCGGCGGCTGCGCGGATGAGCCTCGCTCCGCTGCTCGTCGCGGTGCCGCTCGTCGCCGCGCTGCTCTGCGCCGCCGCGGCGAGGCGCGCCGCAGGCGTCAGCGCGCTCGCGGCGATGATCACGCTGGTCGTTGGGGGGGTCGTCGCCTTCTCGTCCTTCGCTGGTCCGGCGGAGCACGCGCTGGCCGGCCTCATGTACGTCGACGCGCTCTCCGGGCTCATCGTGCTGATCGTCGCGATGGTGGCCGTGGCCGCGGCCCTGTACGCGGTCGCGTACGTGCGCAACGCGGTGGCTGCGCGGGAGATCGCGGCCACAGAGGTGCGCTGGTTCTACGTCTGGATCCAGCTGTCGATCGCCGCCATGTTTGCGGTGCCGCTCATGAACAACCTCGGCCTCATGTGGGTGGCGATCGAGACGACGACGCTCACGACCGCGCTGCTCGTTGCGTTCTTCAGGCGCGGGCATTCGCTCGAGGCGGCCTGGAAGTACCTCATGCTCGGAGCGGTCGGGCTCGCGTTCGCGCTGTTCGGCCTGCTGCTCACGTACTACGCCGCCAGCCACGCGCTGGGCGAGGCCGCGGCGGCGCTGGACTGGGACGAGCTGCGCGCGAATGCCGCCGCACTCGACCCCGCGCTGATGCGAGTCGCGTTCGCGCTCGTGCTCATCGGCTTCGGGACGAAGGCCGGGCTCGCGCCCATGCACACCTGGCTACCCGACGCGCACGGCGAGGCTCCGACCCCGGTGAGCGTTCTGCTTTCCGGCGCACTCCTCAACTGCGCGCTCTATGGCGTGCTGCGGTTCCATCTCCTGGCCGCGGGGACGCTCGGCGCGGGCTTCTCCTCGGACCTGCTTCTGGGCCTGGGCGCGATCTCGATCATCGTGGCCGTCCCATTCGTGCTCGTCCAGCACGACCTCAAGCGTCTGCTGGCGTATTCATCGGTCGAGCACATGGGCATCGTGGCGCTCGCTGTCGGGATCGGCGGGCCGCTCGGTCTGTTCGCGGCGGCGTTCCATATGTTCAACCACTCGCTCGCGAAGACGACCCTCTTCGTCGCGGCGGGCGCGCTGGGCCAGCGCTACGGGACCCTCCGCCTCACCCGGATGCGCGGCGCGTTCGAGGTCGCGCCGATTCCCGCGCTCGCGCTCGTCATCGGCACGCTTGCGATCACCGGTGCTCCGCCGTTCGCGCCGTTCGCGAGCGAGTTCGGCATCGCGCAGGCGGGTTTCGCCGGCCGTCCCGCCGCGCTCGCGGCGGCGGTCGTGCTCATCGGGGGGAGCGTCCTGGTCTTCGGCGGGATGCTGTTCCACGTCCTGAATGTCGTCCTCCGTACGGCGCCCCGGCGTCTTCACGCCGCATCGTTCCCGTTCGCCGCGGCATTCGTTGGCGCGCCCCTCGTCCTGCTGCTGGTCATGGGCATCTGGCTGCCGCCGCCGCTGCGGGACGCGTTCACGGCAGCGGCGGGTGTGCTGAGGGTGGCGCCGTGATCGAAACCCAGGGCGTCTCGGCCGATGCGCTGCCGGAGGCCTGCGCAGCGCTCGTCCGGGACCGACAGGCGCGGCTCGTCGTCATGACGGGCACCGACGAGCGCGAGCGTGGGCGTGGCTACGGCCTCTACTACGTGTTCGCGCTCCCCACCGGCGAACTGATCTCCGTCGAGGCACAGGTCGATCCGGCGCGTCCCGAGTTCCCGGCCGTCACGCGCGTGGTCCCCGCCGCGCACTGGTATGAGCGCGAGGTGAAGGACCTGCTCGGCATCGAGCCGCGCGGGCATCCCGATCCGCGTCGCCTGGTCCTGCACGACGACTGGCCGCACGGGCTGCATCCGCTGCGGAAGGACTTCGATGGGCGTCGCGCCGTCATGCGCGATCCACATCCGCACGAGGCGATCACCGGCGTACGCGGCGACGGTGTGATGGAGGTGCCGGTCGGCCCGATCCACGCGGGCATCATCGAGCCCGGGCACTTCCGTTTCGGCGGCGTCGGTGAGCTCGTCTTCCAGCTCGAAGCTCGCCTCTTCTACACGCACCGTGGCATCGAGAAGGCCGCCGAGGGCGCCAGCGTGGAGCGCGTGCTTTTCCTCGCGGAGCGACTCTGCGGCGCCTGCTCACTCTCGAATGCGGTCGCGTACGCGCAGGCGATCGAAGAGCTCACGGACCGTCGCCCGGGCCTTCGCGCCCGGCTCATCCGCAGCGTCCTGCTCGAGCTCGAACGTCTGTACAACCACGTCGGCGACGTCGCCAACATCTGCGCGGGGGCCGCGCTGCAGCTCGGCGTCTACCAGGGCGGCATCCTCAAGGAGCGACTGCAGGCGCTGAATGCGGAGGTCGCCGGCCACCGGTATCTCTTCGGCGTCGCGTGCCCCGGCGGCGTGCGACGGGATCTCGACGCCGCGGCGCAGGGGCGGATCCGACGCGAGACGGGGGCCATCGAGCGCGAATTCCGCACCTACGTAGATGCGCTCCTCGACACGGAATCGTTCATGGAGCGTCTTATCGGCACCGGCGTGCTGGACCACGATCTCGCGGACGAACTCGGTGCCGTCGGTGTCGCCGCCCGAGCGAGCGGTGTCGCGCGCGACGTTCGCGCAAGCAGGCCGTACGCGGCGCTCCGGCCGGGCGCGGTGAGCCCGGTGGTGCGGACGGAGGGCGACGTACGCGCTCGGATGCTCGTTCGCGTGGACGAGGCTTTCGCGTCGTTCGGGCTCGTCCGCGAGCTGCTGCGCGAGCTCGCGGAAGTCGCGTCGGAGGAGCTCGTGACGCCCATCGGCCCGTTGCCAGCCGACCGCTGGGCGCTGGGCATGGTCGAGTCCCCGCGCGGGGAGAACGTGCATTGGCTCATGACGGGAGCGGCGGGTGAGATCGTGCGCTATCGCGTGCGCTCAGCCTCATACAACTGGGCACTGGTACCGTTCGCGGTCGCGGGCAACCTGCTGCCCGACTTCCCGCTCATCAACAAGAGCTTCGAGCTCTGCTACGCGTGTCTGGATCGGTGAGGCGCTGATGCTGTCACTCATTCGTCGTCGACTGCGTCTTGCCACCGCGACCTCGCGGTGGCCCGCCGTTCCGGCGCCACCGTTCGACCGAGCACAGCCGGTGTTCGACGCAGCGCGCTGCGATCTGAACGGCGCCTGCGCGCAGGTGTGTCCGGTCGGCGCGATAAATGTCGACACGCGTTTCGCGCTCGACCGTGCGAGATGCATCTCGTGCAGCCGCTGCATCGAGGTCTGCCCCACGGGTGCGCTCGCGCAGGGCCTCGCCTTCGCGGCGCCGGAGCGCACGCGGCGCGAACTCGTCGAACCGCCGCCCTCGCTCGCCGCGACGGGGCAGGAGCTCGCGGCCCGCGCCCACGGCATACTCGGCCGCTCGCTGCACGTGCGACACCTCGACGCCGGCTCGTGCAACGGCTGCGACTGGGAGATCAACGCGACGACGAACGCGGTGCACGACATCCAGCGCTTCGGCATCGACTTCGTCGCATCGCCCCGGCACGCCGACGTGCTCCTGGTGACGGGGACCGTGACGCGCAGCCTCGAGATCGCAGCACGACGGACGTACGACGCGATGGCCGCGCCGCGCCTGGTCGTCGCGGTCGGCGCGTGCGCGACCAGCGGCTCGCCGTATCCGAGCGGGTACGCGTCAGGCGAGGGCGCGGCGAGCATCCTGCCGGTGGACGTCTTCATTCCCGGTTGTCCGCCACGCCCAGAAGCGATCATCGAAGGCCTCTTGCTCGCGGTGGGACGGATCGTCCGAGCCCGCTGACCTGCGCTAGCGTCATGCCGTGCGGGTGATGCGGGGCGACGGACCGCCGCTCGTGCTTTTCCACGGATGGAACGGCTCGAGCCACAACTTCGGCGCCTGGCTGCCTGCGCTCGAGCCCCACTTCCGCGTGCTCGCTCCCGACCTTCCCGGCTGCGCCGGCGTCGCGCCGCTGGCGTCGCGACACACGGCGCGCGCGTACGCGACATGGGCGCTGGATCTGCTCGCCGCGCAGGGTCTCGATCGTGTTGCCGTTGGCGGCCTCTGCTCGGGCACGGCCATCGCGCTCGCACTCGCGGACGTCGCTCCGGAGCGCGTCGCCGCCCTCTTGCTGCACACGCCGTTCCTGCGCCCGGCGCTGATCCGGCCGCTCATACGTGCCCAGCTCGCGGTCCTCGTGTCGCCGGCCGGCGCGCTGTGGGGTCCTGTCCGCAGGAGCACGACGCTGTCGATGCTGCATCGCAGGCTCTTCGCGGAGGGTGCGCAGGTGGACGCCGAACATCTCGCGCACGATCAGGCGGACCTGCTCGTCGCCGACGTGCGCGCGGGCCGCGAGCTCGCGCGCGATCTGCTCACGATCGATCGCACCGCGAGCGTCCACGAATGGACGGGTCCGCTCGCCGTGCTTCTGGCGGACCACGATGCCTTCGTGGATACACCGCGGACCGTCGTCGCGCTGACCGCAGCCGCGCCACAGATGCTCATCGAGCGTTTCCCCGGCGGTCACGGCTGGACACCGGCGTACCGGGAGCACCAGCACGCCGCGCTGTCGCGGTTGGCCCCACAGCTCCGCGCGGCCGTGGTCTGAGGCGTGGACCAGCAGTTTGAGGCGGCCCTTCGCGAGACGGAGGAGATCGTGCTCGTGACGCGCGGCCGGAAGACCGGTCGCCCGCACGACGCGACCGTGTGGTGCGCATACGAGGACGGAGCGGTCTGGCTGCGTGCGGACCAAGGCAGCGATTGGTATCGCAACCTCCGGCGCGACCCGCAGTGCCGCATCCGGGTCGGGACGGCCGAGCTCCCCGCCGTGAGCGAGCCGATCGCCGACGAGGCGGCGGCGCTGCGTCACGTCGTCGAGCTCTTCCGCGCCAAATACGGAGCGGAGTGGGTCTCGGACTGGTATGTCGAGCGCGGACGTGCGCCGGTGCGGCTCCGGCTCGAGCGCTGACCGCGCGGGTCTATCCTCGAACCGTGCGCATCGCGTTACGCCTGGCATCGGTCATCGCGATGGCGCTCGGCGTCTCAAGCTTCGCGTTCGCGGCGGACGACGCGCACACCGTGCTCGTCGGGCACATCGAAGGCGTCATCAACCCGATCACCGCGCGATACGTCGATCGTCTGCTGGACGAGGGGGAGGAGCGAAAGGTCGCGGCCCTCGTCCTGGTGATCGATACGCCGGGCGGCCTCATCGACTCGACCTACAAGATCACCGGGAGGATGCTGAACGCCGGCGTGCCGATCGTCACCTACGTCGCACCGTCGGGGGCGCACGCCGCGTCCGCGGGCACGTTCATCACGCTCGCTGGGCACGTTGCGGCGATGGCGCCGTCGACGAACATCGGCGCGGCGCACCCGGTCGACTCCTCGGGCGGCGACATCCAGGGCGATCTTCGCACCAAGGTGGAGAACGACGCCGTGGCGCAGATCACCAACATCGCCCGCGCGCGCGGACACAACGCGCAGTGGGCCGAGGACGCGGTCCGCAACAGCGTGAGCATCGGTGCCGATGAGGCCGTGAGCCTCAAGGTCGTCGAGCTCGTGGCGACCGACGTGCGCGACCTCGTGGATCGCATCGACGGTCGCCAGGTGACGACCTCGCGCGGCGCGGTGACGCTCGCGACGAAGGGCGCGGCGCTCGAGGAGAGCGGCCCGAATCCATTCGAGGCGCTGCTGCACTTGGTCGTCGATCCGCAGATAGCCGTTCTCCTGTTCACGATCGGGACCTACGGGATCATCTTCGAGCTCAGCAATCCGAGCCTCATCTTCCCCGGCATCATCGGCGTGATCGCGATCATCCTCGCGCTCTTCGCGTTCGGCACCCTCGATGCGAGCGCCGCGGGGATAGCTCTCCTGATGTTCTCAGTTGTGCTCTTCGTGGCCGAGATCAAGATCGCGAGCCACTTCCTGCTCACCGCGGGCGGTCTCGTCTCGTTAGTCGTGGGGACGATCATCCTGTTCCCGCCGCTGCGACCGACCTTCCCGGGCCTCCGCGCTGACGTCGATCCTGTCGTGATCGCCACTGTCGCGCTGGTGTCGGGCGGATTCTTCTTCTTCGTCGCGCGGTTCGCGCTCACGACGCGCCAGCTTGCGTGGGCAGGCGGCTCGCCCGTCCTCGTGGGTGCGACGGGCGTCGCCAAGAGCGACATCAGTCCGAATGGAGTCGCCTACGTCGCGGGTGAGGAATGGTCCGCGCGCAGTGAGAGCGGCGCGATCCCGAAGGGAAGCGAAGTCCGTGTAAAACGCAAGGAAGGCCTGAGCCTTATCGTCGAGCCAAGCGATTCGTCACCGGGGAGGGGAGCGTCCTGATGGATGTCGGTCTTGCCATCGCGATCTTCGCGGCAGTCATCGTGATCCTCATCCTGCGCACGATCATCCACATCGTGCCGCAGTACCAGCGCCTCGTGGTGCTGGCGCTCGGGAGGTATCAGAAGATGGCCGGCCCGGGCTTAGTGCTCTTGTTGCCGCCTCCGATCCAGGTCGGCATCAATGTCGACCTGCGTGAGTTCGTGGTCGAGATCCCGCAGCAGACCTGCATTACCAAGGACAACGCGCCCATCTCGATCGACTTCCTCATCTACCAGAAGGTGATGGAGGAGCAGGCCGCCGACTCCGTCCTCAAGATCCAGAACTTCCGGACCGCCGTGACGGGCATCGCGACCACGACGCTCCGCGCCGTGATCGGCGACATCCTTCTCGACGACGTCCTCGCCAAGCGCGAGCAGATCAATGAAGTCCTGCGTACGAAGCTCGACGAGGTGACCCAGCGGTGGGGCGTGAAGGTCACGACGGTCGAAATCCGCGAGCTGACTCCGCCGCGCGACGTGCAGGAGGCCATGAACCGCCAGCTCACCGCCGAGCGCACCCGGCGCGCATCGGTGACCGAGGCCGAGGGCAAGCGCGCCTCCGCGATCCTCGTGGCCGAGGGCGACAAGCAGTCGAACATCCTCCAGGCCGAGGGACAG
>JBGPZT010000248.1:0-2342 GCA_041493915.1 Candidatus Limnocylindria bacterium | reverse complement strand
GCACATCGAATGTTCAGCCATGTCGCTGCGCCATCTCGGTCCGCGCATCGACATCCACGGCGGAGGCAGCGACCTCGTGTATCCGCATCACGAGAACGAGATCGCGCAGTCGGAGTGCGCGACGGGACAGCGGCCGTTCGTGGGCTGGTGGATGCACGCCGGGCCGGTGCGTCTCGAGGCCGAGAAGATGTCGAAGTCGCTCGGAAACATGGTCTTCGTGCGGACCGCGCTCGAAACGACCACGCGGCAGGCCCTGCGCCTGTATCTCCTCGATCGTCACTACCGCCGCCCGTTCGATCACGACGAGGCCGAGCTCGTCCGGGCGGGTGAGCGCGCGTCGGCGCTGGCTGATGCACTGGGCCGCGGTCCGGTCGGGCCGCTCGGTCGCGATAGGGTGACGCGAGAGGTGGTCGCGGCGCTCGACGATGACCTCGACACCCGAACTGCGATCCGCGCGCTGGAGCGCGGTGCGCGCGTGGCGAGCGCCCGGGCCAGGCCGTCACTCCGCCACCTTGCGCGCAACGTGCTCGGGGTCATGTGACCCACGCAGCCTGACGGGAGTAGTCGACACCCTTACTAACATCGGCATTGCGCAGGGAGTGACCGGGCCCTGCGCCAGGAGAGCGGAACGTGAGACGAGCGCACCTCAGTCCGGATGAAGCGACCCAGCGCGACCAGGTACGGCGAACCCTGGATGTAATGACTGGGGTAGCGGTGTTGTCGGGCGCTCTTACAGCTGCGCAGGCGATCGCGAGTGGTAACTGGGGATACGGGGTGATCGCGATCATGCTCGCGGGATTCGCCGTGCTGCTCGTGGTGTACCCCCGCCGGATCCTCGCCGACGGTCGCGTGGAGTTGGCCGTGACGGTGATGGCCCTCGCCGGCACCGCTGTCATCTTGGCCAGCGCGATCATCGCGCCCTCTGGCGCGCTCGTCGTCGCGATCCTGCTGATCCCGATCACCGCCGCGGTGCCGTATCTCGAGGCCAAGTCGCTCCGCCTACTGATGATCGTCGCTTGGGTAGGCGCTACCGCCACGGCGGCGGCGGGCTTGCTACCCGGTTCGACGGCGAGCGGCGACACTCTCGGTCAGCTCTGGGGTGCCGCGGTGGTCTCTGGGCTGGTGCTCTTCCTTCTCTATCAATCGAGCGAGAAGCTGAAGGCGTCAAGCCGCGAGTTCCGCCGGCTCTTCAGCCTTTCGTCGGATCTGGCCGAAAGCACCGAGCCGGGAGTTCTCGGTGATCTCGTCGCCCGCCATCTCGCCGAGGCGACCGGCATGGACGACTGCGTGATCTACGCGCTCGCCTCGGGGACCGGCCGACTTACTCCGTTCGGGTCGCATCCTGTGGAGCGCTCGGCGGTGACCGAAGCGGAGTCCTTGATGGAGCGACCGACGCTCGGACGTGTCATCCACGATCACGTGCGCATGGTCGTCGACGCCGCCGACGAGCGGGCGGACCCCGCGGAGCGAGCTCGTCTGGGCGCCCTCGGCCGCAGAGTGATGCTGCTCCTTCCGCTCGTCGCGCACTCGGAACCCGTCGGTGTCGCGGAATTGACGTCCGCCCAAAACCGTTCGATCGACGAGCGTCGGATCGCGCTCGCCCGAACGCTCGCGTTCGAAGCGGCGATGGCGATCGAGAACGGGCGTTTGTACCACCAGCTGCGTGAACGCTCGCTTCATGACCCGCTGACTGGTCTTGCCAACCGAAGCCTCTTCTTCGACCGTGTCAGTCACGCCATCGCGCGGCTCGGGCGACGACCCGGCGTCATGGTCGCCGTGCTCTTCATCGACCTCGACAACTTCAAGACCGTGAATGACACGCTTGGCCACGCACGTGGCGATCGGCTGCTCGCGCTCGTTGCGGAGCGGCTTCGCACGGTGGTGCGCGTCATGGACACCGTCGCCCGCCTCGGCGGCGACGAGTTCGCGCTGCTGCTCGAGGAGCTGACTACCGCCGATGGTGCGCTCGTCGTCGCCGAGCGTGCGGTGAGCCTCTTTAGGACCCCGTTCGATCTCGCGGGCCAGTCGGTGAACATCAGCGCGTCGATCGGCGTCGCGCTCCGAGCCGATGGCAGCGGCGGCGCCGATGAGCTCGTCCACGAAGCCGACGAGGCGATGTACCAAGCGAAGCGCGCTGGGAAGGGCCGCGTAGTGCGTTCTGCGCCCGTATCCTTGGGACACGGCCCGGTCGCCTAGTGGTCCAGGGCGCTTCCCTTTCAAGGAAGAGGTCAGGGGTTCGAATCCCCTCCGGGCTACTGTGTGATGTGTCGCGACATCGGAGACGATGTCGCGAGACATCGTAGACATCACGCCGACTGCCGCTGGTAGTCGCGCGTGGGATC
>JBGPZT010000134.1:0-7388 GCA_041493915.1 Candidatus Limnocylindria bacterium | reverse complement strand
GATCCAGTCGCGGTCGCTGGTGCGCAAGGTCGACACGTCGAAGCGCACGACCGCCTCGCCGGCCGAGAAGTCGACGAGCTGGCTCGGGGTGAGATAGATGAGCCCATAGCCCTCGGCCTTGATCGCGGTCATGACGTGGTCTTTGCACTGGAAGACCGCATCGTCATAACTGGAGACGTCGTGCGTCGCGGGCGGGGCCGAGCAGTCCGAGCCATGCGCGGCATGGACGGTGTCGAGCGTGTTGAAGGTCCACGTATCGCGTGAGTGAACGGTGACGTCCCAGTTCGCCGGGCGCCAGGGCGTCGGCACCGCCGGCGCGCCGTCGAACGACTCGAGAAAGGAGGCGGAGGCGAGCGCGCGCTCAGGATGGCCGAGCGCACCGATCGCGGTGAACGTCAGCGCGATCGAGAGGACGAGCGTGCCGGTGAGCTTCACGGTCACAACGTGTAACAGGCCGACCGCGAGCCTGACCCTAGCGTGATTGGGGTAAGAGCACTAGCCCATTTGGACTACGGCGAACTTTAGTACTGGCTCTCTCGGGCCGTAACGATCGATCGGCTATTCGTCCTCGAGGCTTGTTGCCAGGAGGCGGCGTGGGATCGTGCCGCCTTTCGCAGTTGCGTAGATCTCGAGCAGGTCCTCCGCGGCGCGCTCCACGTTGAAATTCGTTCGCACGTGCTTCGCAGCCGCGGCACCCAAGTCCGATCGCAGCCGCGCGTCTCTTGCGAGCCGCAGGAGCACACGCCCGAGACCGGCGGGATCGTTGGGCGGAGCACAGAGGCCGGTCTGGTCTGGCACGACGAACTCTCCGCGTCCGCAGTACGTGATCACCGCAGGAAGTCCGTGAGCCATCGCCTCCAGGAGCGCGATCGACCCCGAGCCGGTCGGCGCAGCGAGAACGAAGATATCCATGGCTTCAAAGAACGGTGCGGGGTCGGCGTGGTATCCAGCAAAGTGCACGTGGTCTGCGACCGCGAGCTCATTCGCGAGCGCTTGCAGCGTGCGACGGAGAGGTCCGTCGCCGACGAACAGCAGCTCGCATGTCTCTTCTCTGCGCACGTTGGCGAATGCGCGGAGCAGGTCGTCCAGCCCCTTGTCGCCCGCGAGCCGAACGGCGCTACCCATCACGACGGTCGATCGTGCGATGCCGAGGCTCTCGCGCATCCCGTCGGACCGCGTGACGCCGGTGTGCGAGGCGTTGTCGTGGACACGGACGCCGGGCCGACTGCCGGCGAATTTCCGCGCGGGCGCGCCGAGCCATCTTCGCCGCTGGGCGGCGTTCCTCGCCGAGAGCGCGATCAGCCCGTGGACCAGGCGATCCTTCAAGAAGGTGGCTAGGCGGAGACGCGTTCCGGGATCGGCGAAGGGCACGTTGTGCTCGGTCAGGACGACGGTCGCCCGCGTGAGAAGGCGTGCCGCGGCGACGATCGCGACCCCTCCTGTCGGACCCCCCGTGTGAACGTGGACCACGTCGGGCTGCCATATGCGAGCGAAGCGGATCAGCCGGAGGATCCGTGCAGCCTCTGAGGCGCGGCCCCCTCGAGCGTCGGTGTCCAGTCGCTCGACCTTCGTGCCGGCGGCCAGAAAAGCCGCGGCAAGGTCATGGAAGATCGGAGATTCGGGCACCACGACCGCGACATCCACGCCGCGTGTCAGAAACTCCGTCGCCAATGCGACGCATTGAGTTTCCATCCCACCCACCGTCACCGACTGGAGAACGAGGAGCACGCGCTGCGCCGGCGCGCCCGCGCCCGGGGCCATCTTCAGCGACGCGCTGCGACGACTCGCGCGAGACCGACCGCGACCGTGACCACCGCGGCGAGAACCGCCTCGGACGGCAGATTCGTACGCGCGACGTCCAGGGCGGCCCCCGGCGCGAGATATGGTGCGTCGAGCGGTCCGGGAAGAACGATCGCGAGACCAAGGACCAGACCCGTGTTCGCGACCGCGCCTGCCGCACCGGCTAGCGCCAGCGCGAGGACTTCGTTCACGGGCCGAACAGTGCGATAGACGAACGCCGCGATCGGACCGATCAGCACCCGTGGCACGATCGCGACGGCCGGGTTCTGGAATAGCGGGCTCGTGGCGAGCGCAAGACTCATCACACCGAAGACGCCGCCAACGACCGCACCCGCGATCGGTCCGGCGAGCACGGCCGCGAGCACGGCTGGAATCGCAAGGATCGTGACGTTCAGGCCGGTCGGGAGCGGAACGAAGCTGAGTCCCGTGAGCGCGAGGGCCACCTGGATCGCCACCAAAACGCAGACGATCGTGAGCGTGCGGAACGATGGCATCAGTGCTCCACTCTGGTTATGCCGCGACACACGATAGCTGGAGCGGGCTGGGCTGCGGCGGCTCCGGCGCTCCTCAACCGAAAAACAACACGTGGCCGACGGTGGGTCGATGCACCGACGGCATCGTCGCACCGATGACGGATCTCGGCGAGGCCCCAGGGTCGTGACGGCGTTGGTGTCGGTCTGCGTGGGTTCGATCCGCGCAACCACGGTGAGCCATCTCATCGACTCGATACGAGGCCAGGAGTGCCCCGCATGGGAGCTCATCATCGTCACTCAGGGTCAAGATTCGCAGCTGCGGCGCATCGTTGCCGACGCATCCGCGCGCGACGGTCGTATCCGAACCTTGAACCTGGACAAGTTCGGTCGAAGCCGCGCGCTGAATGCGGCGGTCCAGCACGCGACGAGTGACATTTTCGCCTTTACCGACGACGATTGCGAAGCCGCCCCCGACTGGCTTTCCACGATCCTCCGAACCTTCGAACGCGTGCCCGACGCCGGCATCGTCGCCGGGGACTGCGTGGCGCCCGTCCCCCCAAAATTGGCGATCTCGATGTGCCCTGCGACGCGCACGGTCGAGGCGACCTACCGCCCCTCGACGACCGGGTTCGTGGGCCCACCGGGTTTCTATTGGGGCGGCGGCAACTTCGCCGTGCGGCGCTCGGCGATGAACAGGATCGGTCCATTTGACGAATACCTGGGGGCTGGCAGCGATTTCCCTGGCGCGGAGGACGTTGACTTCGCGCTGCGCGCAGAGGCACTCGACACGGTGATGGTGACAACGCCGCGGTCGGTCGTATTTCACAGCTATGGGCGGCGATACGGCCTGCGCGAATTGCTGCGATACAAACGCAGCTCCGCGTTGGGAGGCGGCGCGGTCCTGGCGAAGCTCCAACTGTGGGACCATCGTCTCGGTCGCGAATGGGGCAGACCGCGACAGGCGATGGCCGTTATCACCTCCGCCGTGCGTTCACCGCTGCGAGCCATTCTGGATGAGTACACGTGGCGATGTCGCGCCCTCGGCCGGAGGCGCTATCTCGACCGCTTCGATTTGGATCGCGCGAGTCTTCTCTCGGTTCCGAAGCGCGCACCGCTGAGCGTGACGTTGGAGCTTGGCCGGAACGGCACCGCGCCCGGGCAGACCTAGAACGACCGGGTCACGATCCGGCTGGACCGCGGCGGCCCGCAGCCGGACCCTGGCGACCTGTGCGGACCCACGCTTGTCCGGTGGGTACCGCGGTCGCGCGTGCGTAGAGCAACAGCTTCCACCCGATGTACGCAGGCGTGCCGAGCAACGCGCGGTATACCGCCGCCGGGGCGTGGACGGCAACGAGCCCGGCGAAGACATGCGAAACCAGACCGCCGGTCCCAAGGATGCCCAGAGCCGCGACCGTCGCGTTACCGGTGAGCGCGCCAGCCAGCGCGCACGCCGCGCCGGCGCTCACCGCGACCGATAGCGGTGGGATGAGCTGCTCCGCCGCCGCGTCGACCATCATCGGATCGGCACGCGCGAAGCCCCTGAATAGAAGGGGGAGGGCTAGCTGCCGAAGGGTTGCGAGACGTCCGGCCTCCCAGCGGAGATTCTGGCTCGAAGCCCCTTCAAGCGTGAAAGGCATGTCGGCCCGCACGACAGCCTCAGGCGCGAAGTCCGTTCGGATCCCGTGCCGAACAAGTTCGAGATGAAGCTCCACGTCCTCCGCCAGGCCGACGCTGCCCCAGCCATGCTGGTCCAGCGTGCGCGCCTCGAAGCACATGCCGTTCCCTTTGAGCCCGCAGCTCAGCCCGAGCGCCGCGCGTCCGAGTGGCCGTAGATAGTGGAGTGAGGCGAGGGCCGCCTCGCGCAGCGCCGTAACTGATGACGCCTCCGCGTTGAGCACTCGGTAGTGCGATTGCACGACCAGCGATCCCGCCGCGAGCCGTGCGTCCATCCGCTCCAAGAAATCGGGCGCTACCTCTGAGTCTGCGTCGAAGATGACGTAGGCGTCGTAGGTCCCGTGGGCTTTCACGCGCTCGAAAAGCCAACGGAGCGCGTGCCCCTTCGCTCTCAGCCTCGCATCCTCGCGCTCGTGGACGATCGCGCCGGCACCGCGTGCGAGCTCTGCGGTCGCGTCGGTGCAGTTGTCCGCGACGACGAAGACGTCGAAGCGCTCGCGCGGGTAGCGCAGGAGGTCCAGGGATCGCAGCAGTCGTTCGATGACGGCTGCCTCGTCGTGCGCCGGCACGAGCACCGCGAAGCGTCGCGTTCGCGGCCCGGGCGGAGGTATGCCAGGACGCCTGAGGAAAGCGGCGACGCTGAGGAGCCCGAGATATGCCGCCATCGCGCTCACCGCGACGGCGACGGGCGCCAGCACCCAACCCAGTGCGCTCACGTCGATCAACCGTACGACGCGCGTCGCTCGAGTCGGTTCTCCCGCGATGGTCGCGTGCTGGCATCGACCAGGGACCTCATTCTTTCCGCGAACTGCTCCACGGTGAAGAATGCCTCGGCGCTGGCGCGCGCTGCTCGCCCCAGGCGCGCGCGTTCGTCGGGATGTTCGAGCAGAAACGAGATCGCGCGTCGAAGCCCATCGGCGTCGCCGGGTGCGACGTACAGGCCGGTCGGCTCGAGCGGTATCCCCGCCTGCTCGGCGAACGTCCGGGTGAGACTGGCCGGCCGCTGTCGCAGAGCGCCGCGAGCCTGGAGTCGGCGATCTTCGACGACGTCGGTCTGGCCGAGCGACTGCGTAACGACCACGGGCTTTCCCATCGCCATCGCCTCGAGGATCGTTGTGACGCCCGCTTGGTTGTCGACGTCCGCGAGCGGCACGACGACCAGCGCGGCGCGTGCGTAAAGATCTCGCAGCGACGCGTAGTCAAAGGAGTCCACCCGAACGTTGTGCGGTCGCGCAACATCGGCGAACGCGTGCCGCGACCAGTTGCTTGCCGCACCTATCACGACCTGGACGTCGAGACCGTCGACGGCGCGGAAGAGCGTGGCGTAGTCGCGATGCTCGAGCCCGGCGCTGACGACGAGCCGCTCCGCCGGCACTGCCCGAGGCGACCAGAAGGTCGTGTCGACCTGATAGGGGATCAGCGACAACCGGTGTGGCTCGATGCCGAGCGCGCCGACGGCGAAGTCGTACTGCCGGCGTGAGTGCAGGGCGACCCGATCGATGCGGCGGTGGACTCCGAGGAGACGGAAGAAGAGCCGCTTCTTCCGCGCCGACAGTCGGTGCCCGATGGTGACATGCCGCACCGGCGAGCGGGACAATCGCAACAGCAATGCGAGCGGGATCCCCACATGCTCGCCGTCAGTGACGATCACCTCATGGTCGCCGCGACGGCGGTATGCGAGCCACGCCTGGGCCGGAGCGGCGCCGAGGGTCGCGTGGATCATCCGCGCCGCGAATGAGCGGTCGATGGCGCTGCGGTCGAGGATGGTGGCGTTGAGGAGCGCTGCCAGGACGGCGTAGTCACGCCGCGGCCCCGCGATCGTGTCACGCGTGGTGTCGGTGCCGACGACGACGAGAACACGGGGCGCGCGTGTCACGCCGCGGCGCCGGCTACAGCTCGGATCATCCCGACAAGATGAGACAAGGGATCCGGGGCGGGCGCGACCCCCAGGAACTGCGACATCCGATCGGTGCTGCCGACAAAACGCATGACCTCGATCGAGCGGCGCGGCACGACGCGGACCTCGGCGCCAGTGCCGGAGAGATGGGCGATCCTGCGTGCCAGGTCGAGGATCTTGGTCCCGGTGCCGCTGGCGACATTGATGGGCGGCAGCTGTACCTCGGCATCCGCCGCGTGGACGATCGCGCGGGCCACGTCGCCGACCCAGATGAAGTCGATGACCTGCTCGCCGCCATAGACGACGAGATCGCGGCCATCCCGCGCCTGGGCGATCCAGTGAGGGATCACGCGGCCGAAGTCACGGGCTCCGTAGACGTTCGCGAGCCGCAACACCGTCGTCTCGAGGTCGCGCTCGCGAGCGAAGGCGCGGCACAGCGCCTCGCCCGCGACCTTACTGGCGCCGTACGAGTTGATCGAGAAGAGCGGATGCGATTCATCGACCGGCAGACTCACCGGTTCTCCGTACACCTCGCGCGAGCTCGTGAAGATGACCCGTCGCGCGCCCTCGTCGGCCGCGGCCTTCAGGACGTTGTACGTTCCGACGACGTTCGCGCTGAACGTGTAGTCCATATCTGCGGCCGCGCCCATGACGGTCGACTGCGCGGCCAGGTGGTAAACGAGCGTCGCGCCGTGAAAAGCCGCACGCAACTCGTCGTTGTCGCGAATGTCCGCCTGAATGAAGCGGAGCCGCGGGTCGCCCTCACGGTGCGCGAGGTTCTCCCTCCGGCCACGGGCCAGGTTATCGACCACCGTGACCCGAGCGACGCTGCCTTCCAGCAGCGCGTCGACGACGTGACTTCCGATAAAGCCCGCGCCGCCAGTCACGACGACATGCTCGCGTCGCTCCTGCACTTGCCGTGATGTTCACGTTCCGGCCCCGTTCCGAGCGTTACTTCGGGGTTGAATTGCCGTTGAGCAACACCCCGCGTGTGCCGTCGGGCCGGTGGCGTCCACCGTGGCTAAACTGCTATGGTCGGGATCTAGAAGAGAACAAGCTCGTCCGCTCCGGCGGACGCCTTGTCTTGCGGGAGGGTGATGAGAGGGATCCGCCGCGGCGCGTTGATCGTCGCCTGGCTCATGTTGTGTGCGCTGGCCACGACGGTCGTGCCTGGGACCGCATCCCGATCGGCGGCCAGTGGCTCCTTCCTAGAAACGTTCGACGGCGTGCCGGCGATGCCGATGCCCTGGCGCCCGGCGAACTGGGACGTCACCGTTCACTCACGCGACGTGAATACGTTCACGACACTCGATGCGATGCATGCCGCGCACGGCTCGGACTGCTCGGCCCCGCCCGCGACGCACGACGTCTCCAGTTATGACGACGCGGTCTTCCAGTGCAACGACCACGTCATGACCGCGATCAAGGCCGAGGGCTATGGGCTCATCTATCTCACCCCGAGCCAGCTCGTCGACTTCTCGGCCGGCGAGGCGGTCGTGCGCTTCGACGTGTCGACCTTGCGCACCAGCGACCGCGACTGGATC
>JBGPZT010000159.1:0-5953 GCA_041493915.1 Candidatus Limnocylindria bacterium | reverse complement strand
GGCGGCCGGCGCGGCGCGATCGTGGCGATCGATCCGCGCAACGGCGCGATCCTGGCCTCGGTCAGCTGGCCCGAGTACGACGCGAGCCTGATCTCCGACCCCGCGACGGAGGAATCCGCGTGGAAGCAGGTCAACGAGGATCCGGACCATCCACTGATCAACCGAGCGACGCAGGGCCTCTATCCGCCCGGCTCGACGTTCAAGATCATCACCGGCGCCGCGGCGCTCGAGAACGGCGTCGATCCGAACGCGAAGGTGCGTGTGGACGACCCGTGGCAGGCCGACAAGTCCTGGGGCACGTACTTCGTGCGCTCGTCGTCGCGGGCGCACGGCGACTACACGATGGCCGACGCTTACCGGCTCTCCGAGAACATCTACTTCGCGAAGATCGGGCTGCAGATCGGCGGGCAGAAGATCGCGGAGTACGCGCAGCGCTTCGGCATCGGCATGACGACGCACTGCGACATCGCGGCCACGAAAGGCCAGCTCTCGCAGACCGGCGCGCTGGACCGTCCGACGCTGATCGCCGACACGGCGTACGGGCAGGGCGAGCTTCTCGTGTCGCCGCTGCAGATGGCGCTCGTCGCCGCCACCATCGGCATGGGCGGCATCATGCCGACGCCGCACTACGCTGCCGAGGTGCGCGACGCCGCGGGCCACGCGATCCGCGTGATCGCGCCAGGTCCCCTCGGCCAGGTGATCCAGCCCGAGACCGCGAGGGCTCTCACGACGATGCTCGTGGGCGCGGTCAGCGGACCCGGCGCGTTCGCTTTCGCGGCGAAGATCCCCGGCACGAGCGTCGCGGGCAAGACCGGAAGCGCCGAGAACCCGTCCGGCGCGCCGCACGGCTGGTTCGTCGGATTCGCACCCGCCGAGGCGCCCACCGTCGCCGTCGCGATCCTTCTGGAGAACTCGCCCAAAGGCGGTGAGGACGCCGCGCCCCTTGGCGGGCGCGTCATGCAGGCGGCGCTGGGCAGATAGTCCGAGTTTCGGCTCGGTGTGAACCAAGTGGCGGCCTGGCGCGTTCTTTCGGTTAACACCTGTCCGGCAATTAGCATGTTCAGACGGGCCCGCATGGCTCGTGCTCCGCGACAAACTGGTCTGGGAGAGGGCAATGGACAAGAGCGGGCTCGCCACGCGGATAGGCGCGGTCGTCGCCAACGTCGAACGCGTCATCTTCGGCAAGCACCACGAGGTCGAGCTTGCGCTCGTCGCCCTCGTCTGCCGCGGGCACATCCTGGTGGAGGACGTCCCGGGGACCGGCAAGACGATGCTCGCCAAGGCCATCGCCCGATCGCTGGGCTGCTCCTTCAAGCGCATCCAGTTCACGCCCGACCTGCTGCCCTCCGACGTGACCGGCGTCTCGATCTTCAACCAGCGGACCAGCCAGTTCGAGTTCCGGCCGGGTCCGGTGATGACGCAGATCGTCCTCGCCGACGAGATCAACCGCGCCACGCCCAAGACGCAGTCCGCCCTCCTCGAAGCGATGGAGGAGCACCAGGTGACCGTCGATGGCGTCACCTACCACCTTCCCGATCCATTCCTCGTCATGGCGACGCAGAACCCGATCGAGTACGAAGGCACGTTCCCGCTACCCGAGGCGCAGCTGGACCGCTTCTTCATCCGACTGCAGCTCGGCTACCCCAAGCCGCGCGAGGAGATCGCGATCCTCGACGCGCAGCGCGTCATCCACCCGCTCGAGACGATCGAGCAGGTCATGGGCGCGGATGAGCTGCTGAAGGCGATGAGCGCGGTGAAAGACGTGCACATCGCTGAGCAGGTGAAGACTTACGTCGTCGGCGTCGTGAACGCGACGCGCTCACACCCCGACGTCTACCTCGGCGCATCGCCTCGCGGATCGCTCGCGCTCGCTCGCGCATCACAGGCGTACGCGCTCATGCAGGGACGTGACTTCGTCCTGCCCGACGATGTGAAGGCGCTCGCGGGCCCGACGCTCTCGCACCGCCTCATCCTGCAGCCGCAGGCGCGCCTCAAGGACCTCGCGTCAACGACGGTCATCGCGGAGGTGTTGGCGAGCGTTCCGGTCGAGCTCTCGCAGACCGCGGCGCGAGCCTAAGAGCCGTGAAGCCCTGGCATTTCGCGGTCCTCTGGATCGCGCTCTTCCTGGTGGCCGCCTCGACGGGCGTCGAGCTGCTCAGCTATCTGAGCTACCTGCTCCTGTTCGTGGCGGTGATCGCGTGGGTGCAGTCGCGGATGACGCTCGACGGTCTTTCGATCAAGCGCGCCCTCTCGCAGTCGTATGCGCATCTCGGCGACACGATCGAGCTCGTGTACGAGCTCCGCAACGACAGCTCCTTCGGCAAGCTCTGGCTCGAGATCTCGGAGGAGTCCAACTGGCCTGAGCCGCTGCCCGGCCGTGTGCTTTCCATCGGGGGCAAGGGCAAGACCCGCAAATGGAAGGTCCTCGCGAAGGCGATCCGCCGCGGCCGTTACAAGCTCGGTCCGATCGTCCTGCGCAGCGGCGATCCGTTCGGGCTCTTCCCCAAGGAGGCGCGCGTCGCAACCGAAGCGCTGCTCCTGGTGTATCCGCGTGTGATGCCGCTTCCGCACTGGCAGCTGCCGGGCTCCGTCCTCGAGGGCGGCGTGCTCACCGGGCAGCGCTCGCTCCAGTCCACCTCGATGGTCATGGGCATCCGCGCCTACCGTCCCGGCGACGCGATGAACCGGATCCACTGGCCGTCGTCGGTGCGCCATCGCGGGCTGCAGGTCAAGGAGTTCGAGCTCGACAAGACCGCCGATCTCTGGATCTACGTCGACCTCGAGCGCCACTGGCACCGCGGCGACGGCGAGGACTCGACGGAGGAGCGCGCTGTCACCGTCGCGGCGTCGATCGTCGCGAAGGCCCTCCGCGAGCATCGCAACGTCGGCATGATCACCAGCGGTACGCGGGCCGAGGTCCTTCAGCCCGACCGCGGCACCAAGCAGTACGGGAAGCTCATGCAGTACCTCGCGGAGATCACCGCGGGCGGCTCGCGCTCGATGGCCGAGACGCTCGTGGAAACGCTCCCGCGTCTGCGCCGCGGCTCCGCGTGCGTCCTTATCACGCCCTCGCTCGACCGCGGCTGGGTCCGGCCCGCGAGCACGCTGCGTGAGGCCGCGATCGCGACGCAGGCCGTGATCGTCGGTCCGTCCGTCCCGACCGACGAGCGCGACCGCGCGCGCCGGCATGCCCTCCTGGGCGAGCTCGCGATCGCCGGTGTGACCGCGACGTATCTCGCCCCCGGCGCAGCGATCTCCGACATCTTCCGTGAGGCGGCCGGCAATGCTGCGTAAGCCCTCGGCTTCGCCTTCGGGCTTGCTGCTAGGCGGGTTGCCGCTTCGCGGCCCCGCCGCAGTAAGGCGGGCGCGCGCGTGGCTCGGACGATCTATGCGCTCGCTGTTCCCGCCGATCGCGTGGCGTCGCCTGCGCTTCCGCGGCGGCTGGTTCGCGCTCCCGATCTACCTACTGATGATGAGCGTCTACCCGCTCTCGCTGCAGCAGGCGGACTGGGTCGTGACGCAGGAGCACTTCACCTGGCTCGTCTTCAGCGCGATCGTGCTCGCGATCCTCGTCGGCAACGGAACGATGCCGACGCGGCGCGCGATGATCCTCGGCGGCCTCGTCGGCACCGTCGCGATCGTGCTCGCGACCGCGTTCGCGTCGGACGAAGGACCCATTCGCGAACGCGTCGTGCATCTCGCCGTGAACGTGAACAACTGGATCACGCAGGTGCTCGCCGGAGAAGCGGCGACCGACCCGACGGTGTTCGTGCTCTTCCTCGGCGCGACGGTGTGGACCTCGGCGTACGTCGGCACCTTCGCGCTGTCGCGGTCGCTGCGGCCGTGGGACGCCATCCTGTTCATGGGCTTCTGCCTCGTCGTCAACGTCTCGATGGCCCTCACCAACCTCATCGCCGATCTCGTCGTCTTCTCCCTCTCGGCGCTCGTGCTGCTCGTGCGGCTGCACATCGTCCTGCTGCAGGAGCGGTGGACCCGCAACAACATCGTGCCGTCCGGCGAGATGGACTGGCGCCTCCTGCGCGGCGGTATGACCTGGACGATGGTCCTCGTGATCATGGCGCTCGTCACGCCGCGGGTCGGGGCAGCCGAGGTGCTGAACCGCGCCTACAGCGTGTTCGAGACGCCCTACCACTCAGTCGAGGCCGAGTGGCAGCGCTTCTTCGCCGGCGTGTCGGGTCCGAGCCGGCTGCGCGGCGTCTCCTTCACCGACGCGATCCGTCTCGGGCAGTCGCCGAACCTCGCCGACCGCGTCGTTATGACTGTCGACGCTCAGCAGGGCCGCTTTTGGCGCGCCGTCGCCTACGACTTCTACACGGGGAACGGGTGGCGCACGACGGAGACGGACAAGGTCGACAGGATCAACCCCACCGTGCTCGGACGCGAGAAGTTCGACGCGACCTTCGAGATGCTGGTGCCGCAGCAGAATCTGCTTTTCGCGGCGAACGAGCCGGTGAGGGCGTCGGTGCCGTACCAGTTCCAGACCGGCGCCGACAAGACCTATTCGACCGCGCTCCGGGCAGTCCGCGGCGGACAGGCCTCCGCGAAATACACGGTGACCTCATACGTGTCCGTCGCCGACAAGGCCGCGCTGCGTCGCGCGTCGAACACCTATCCCGATTACATCCGGCAGAAGTACCTGCAGCTGCCCTCGACCCTGCCGCAGCGTGTGCGCGATCTCGCGCACAAGGTCGCCGGCGATCAGACCGACCCGTACAACAAGGCCGAGGTCGTCGAGTCGTACCTGCGCACGACCTACAGGTACGCCCCGGTCGTCCGCGCACCACCGCCGGGGCGCGACCCGGTGGACTTCTTCCTCTTCGACCTGAAGGAAGACTTCTGCGAGTACTTCGCGTCGGCGATGGTCGTGATGCTGCGTGAGCTCGGTGTGCCTGCGCGCGTCGTCGAGGGCTACACCGCCGGGACGCTCGACCCCGCGACCGGCAAGTTCGTGGTGAAGGAGCTCGACGCGCACGCGTGGGTCGAGGTGTACTTCCCGCTCTACGGCTGGATCGAGTTCGAGCCGACGCCCTCGCAAGCGCCGATCTTCCGCGTCGACAGCGAGGCGATCGGTGGCGGCTCGCCGGGCGGGGATTCCGATCCGCTCGGCGACGGCAGCGCGATCGACCGCGGCGACCGCGACCTCCAGAACGACAATGCCCCGGACGAAGGCCAGGGCTTCGGCAGCGGGGTCGTCCAGGCGGTGCAGAACTTCGACCCGCGTCCTCTCGCAGCGCTGATCGGCGCGCTCCTGCTCCTTCTCCTGCTCGCGTTCGCGCGCTTCCAGCTGCGCTTCCGCGGCCAACCGTCGGTCGACTCCGCTTGGGGCAAGGCGCGACTCCTCGCGTCGTATGCGGGCTTCGCCGCGGACCCGTCGCAAACGGCGTACGAGTACGCGACGATGCTGGGCGAAGCTGTGCCCGATGCGAAGTCGCCGATCCAGGACATCGCCGAGGCGCGCGTGCACGACCGCTACACGCCGGCCGGCGCGACCGAGGAGGACGTCGAGCGCGCCGTGTCGGGATGGCGGAGGCTCGCGCGCACGCTCGTCGGTCTGCTGCCGGCGCGCCTCGTCTCTGGTATCGCCCGCATCTGGAGGTAACTTCGGAGACGCGCCGCTGAGGCGCGGCGGCGGGCGTCTTTCTCGCTCAAACTCGCCCGCTCGGTCCACCCTCCAAGTCGTCCCTCGTTACCGCGGGCTCAACTTCGCTCGAAAGACGCCCGCCACCGCGCGCTCGTCGTCTGCGTCCTCGCTCATGGGATTTCGCGCGACACTACCGACGTGACCGTCGCTGAGCATCCCAACGTCGCGCGCGTGCGCGCCTACGCCGCCGAGCGCGGCGTCCCGATCGAGATCCGCCGCTTCCCCGCGAGCACGCGCACGGCGCAGGACGCGGCGCGCGAGATCGGCGTGACCGTCGGCGAGATCGTGAAG
>JBGPZT010000006.1:0-42603 GCA_041493915.1 Candidatus Limnocylindria bacterium | reverse complement strand
GCGGGAGCATGCCCTTCTGAGCACCTGCATAGATGTCGAGGATGTCGTCCGCCACTCGGGCCACCGAGTAGTGATCGCGCACGTGTGCCGCCGCCGCCTTGCCGAGCCGCTCGCGAAGGTCTCGGTCGCGCACCAGGGGAGCGAGTGTCGCAGCCAAGCCGGCCGGATCTTCGGGTGGGGCACAGAGTCCTGTTTCGCCCGCGCACACTGCCTCCTCGGGCCCGCAGAACGTGATCACCGGCGCCACGCCGCGCGCCATCGCCTCCAGCAATGCGATCGACATGGATCCCGCGGGCACCGCGAGAACGAATGCGTCGAATGCATCGACGAATCGGCCAGGCTGTCGCTGGTTCCCCGCGAAGTGGACGTGCTCCGCGACCCCGAGCGTCGCGCAGAGGGCATCGAGATCAGGGCGAAGGGGGCCGTCACCGACGAGCAAGAGCTCGCACTCGGCTCCCTGGGCGCACAGGATCGCGATCGCCTGCAGCAGATCGCGCAGACCCTTTCCTTCCGCCAGACGCACAACGCTGCCGAGCACGACGTTCCGCTGGTCGATCCCGAACTGCTCTCTCACGGCCACGCGGTTCTCACGCCGCGTAGCTTCGTCGACCCCCGGGAGCGGTACCCCGTTGAGGACGACGGCGAACCGCTTTTCGACCGGCTTGATCCGGGTGGACCGAAGACGCGCGTTCCGACGCGACACCCCGATGAGCGCGTGCGTCGCGCGGTCGAGTGCGTAGCGCGATGCTCGAGCGCGCCAGCTCGGGCGCTCGTCCGGCACATCGTGCTCGGTGATCACCGCGACAGCTCCGATCAACCGGGCGATCGCGACGACGGCGGTACCACCGGTGGCACCGCCCGTCTGCACATGCACGACGTCAGGGTGAAAACTTCTCGCGCGCGAGATGAATCGCGCCAGCTGTTGCATCTGTCTCCGGCGCCCGCGCCGGGCATCGGTGTCCATGCGGTGGACCGCGGCGCCGGCCGCGCGAAAACGATCCTCCAGAACGTCGAAGGCAGCAGCACCCGGGACGACCGCCAGGACCGTGATGCCACGGCGGACGTACTCGCCCGCCAGATCGATGCAGTGTGATTCCATTCCGCCGATCGCCGTCGTCTGGAGCACGAACATCACGCGCTGGATTCCGCGATCGGCGCGAACAGGGTCCGCGCTCCCGAAAGCGCGCGATCCGACGGTGTTCACGCTGCAATCATTTCGGGCAGCGGTGAAGACGAAGAGGGCGCAGGGTTGCGCAACGGTTGAGGTCCAGACCCACGCTCAAACTGAAAGTCATTCCGGACGATCTATCTGGCTCGTTAGAGCGCGAGGCTGTAACCGACGCCGGGAACCGCGCGAATGCCGCCGTTCTTTCCTGCCGACAGGTTGAGCTTCTGCCGGATGTGGCAGATGTGGGTCTTGAGCAGGCTCGAATCGCCGCCCTCATAGCCCCACGCGTACTCAACGAGTCGCGAGTAGGGGATCACTCGACCTTCGTTGACTCCCAGCAGATAAAGGATGCGGAACTCGAGCGGCGTGAGCTGGATCTGCCTGTCGCCGGAGGTCACGTTGTACGACTGGAGATCGAGCCGGACATCTCCGACCTTGACCTCGCGCACCGGCTGCCGATAAGGATCGGCCTGTGCGCGTCGAAGCACCGCTTTGATGCGCGCCGCGAGCTGCTTCGCGCTGAACGGCTTGTTCACGTAGTCATCGGCGCCGACGCGAAAACCGTGCAGGACGTCTTCTTCCTCGTCGCGCGCGGTGAGCATGATGATCGGAGTCGCTCCGTCGTGACGGATCCGCCGGCAGACCTCGTAGCCGTCGATCTTCGGCAGATTCGCGTCCAGCAGCACGACGTCCGGCGTGTCATCTTCCCAGCGCCGCAGCGCCTGTTGTCCGTCCATCGCCGTGAGGACGGTGTATCCCTCACGACCAAGCGCATACGTCAGTAGATCCAGCAGATCGGCGTCGTCTTCTACCAAGAGGACTTTCATACGGCGCTCATCACAACAGCTGTCTCCTTCATCGTGCTCGCCATCTCCGTCGTTGCTTTTGGTGTTGCCAACATGGGACGCAGCTCGAACCAGAACGTCGCTCCGCCACCCGCGCGATTGAATGCGCCGACCCGTCCGCCGTGAGCGCGGACGATCGATCGCACCACCCAGAGCCCGATGCCGAGTCCTTCGCCGCCCGTACGTCCGGCACGGTCGTATGCGCGGAAAGCACTCTCTGTCGTCGCGGCAGGGAGGCCGGGCCCGCGGTCCGACACGCTCACGCGTACCGACCCGCGCACCGCCGCGACGGCGATCTCGATCTCCGTCCCCGCGTCGGCGTACTTGTTCGCGTTCGACAGGAGGTTGAGGAGCACCTGCGAGATCCGGTGCGCGTCTGCCTCGACGAGCGGATACGTCGCTGCAGTGGACACACGGATCGTTTGCTTCTTGCGGTCGAGGAGCGGACTGACCACGGCCTCGACTTCGCGCACCGTTTCAACGATGTCAAGGGGGCTGAGGTGGACGCGCAGTCGACCTTCACCGATCGCCGCGCTACAGAGCAGATTCTCCGTGAGTCCGCGGAGCCACAGTGTGCGGCGGTGGATCGCAGAGACCATCGTCCTGATCTGTTCTTCATTGAGTTGGTCGAAGTCGCGATCGAGCAGCTCGGATGCGGTCTCGAGTGCGCTCAACGGACCGCGAAGCTCATGCGCGACGGTCGCCAGCCAACTTGGTCGTTCGCGTGTTGATGCGATCACGGCAATAACGCCGTACGCAAGACGAACGAAAGCGCACCACACCCACCCACAACCAGCTCCCCACCCTGACAGAAGAAGCCTGGTACCACCCAGGACCTTCTCGCTAGTACGAAGTTCTAATCGGAGCGCGACCAGTTGTAAACACGTTGAAGTATCCAATCGGTTGAGTTCGGATGCGCATTTGAGACTGCACGGATTTCGTACGCAACCGCGCCCCAACCGACGCTAGACCGTTGGCAAACCTCACGACCGGAAACTGCCCGTGCGGGCAGCGCCGAGAGAGGCCGAATTCGTCCCGTGGGTGTGGGTGCGTGGTGGCGACAGGTGGAAATGGTGCCTCGCCGCGCCGGAGAGTCTCGCTTTCCGGCGTCCTCGTCGATCGCGTCGATCGGTCGAGTGCCGTCGCCGCGATCCGCGGTTTCCTCACCGACGGCGGGCGGCACCAGATCGTCACCGTGAACACCGATTTCATCCGCATCGCCGACGCCGATCCCGATTACCGCGCCGTACTCAACGGCGCCGACCTCGCCGTCGCCGACGGCATGCCGCTCGTGTGGCTGTCGCGGCTGGCGGGGGATCCGATTCCCGAGCGCGTCGCGGGGATCGACCTCGTCGAGGAATGCTGCCGGGTCGCGGCGCGCGCGGGCGTCCCCGTCTTTCTCCTTGGCGCCGCGTCGGGGGTCGGCGTGGCGGCGGGACGCGCCCTCGCTCTACGGCACCCCGGCCTACGCCTTGCCGGCACCTTCGCGCCCGCCTACGGGCCGGCGACCAGCGAAGGCGATGCCGAGATAGTCAGGCTGATCCGCGCGGCCGGCCGATGCATTCTGTTCGTCGCGTTCGGCGCGCCCCGCCAAGACCGGTTCATCAGTGCGCACCTCTCGGAGATCGACGCCGCGATCGCCATGGGTGTCGGCGGCACGCTCGACATCCTCGCGGGCGCCATTCCACGAGCCCCAACTTGGATGCAACGCACTGGCCTGGAATGGGTGTGGCGGCTGGCGCGGGAGCCACGGCGCCTCTGGCGGCGCTATCTGCTGCAGGACCTGCCGTTCCTGGCGAAGATGGGCACGCGGGCCCTCCGGGCCGACCGCACCGCGGCGGACGCATGAGCACGATCGAGCTCGCGACCCAGGCGCTCGAGGGTCGCGCATCGGTGCGGACCCTGCGCCTGTTCTCGGCTCTGTCGGTCGTGACGTTGCTCTCGTTCGATATCGCCGTCGTCGTCGTCGCGTTCGTCATCGCGTACGACCTGCGCTTCGTGCTGTCGGACGCGGTCGCCGAGGCGTTCCCTTTCGAGCTCTACCTCCGCACCGGGGTCGTCGTCGGGGCTTTCGCGATGATCCTTCTCGTTCTGCAGGGGCTGGGTGACCTTGATCGTCAGCGCTCCTGGCCGACCCGGCTGCGCGCGATCACGTCAGCCGTCTCGACCGGCACCGTCCTCGCCGTCGTCGTTACGTTCGATCAGGACCAGCGTCTGTCGCGGGCGTGGCTCGCCCTGGGCTGGTCGCTCTCGATCGTTGCGATAACGGGCTGGCGCATGATCGCGCCGACGGCGTACCTGGCCATCCGTCGCAAGCTCGCGCCGCGTCGCCGAGTCGTCGTTGTCGGCGCGAACGTCCTTGGTCAGGAGCTCGCTAGGGAGCTGGCGCCCCGGTACGACGTCCTTGGCTACGTCGACAACGGCACCGATGTACCCGAGCTGGAGCGGCCCCTCCTCGGGCCGATCGCCGAGCTCGAAGCGATCGTGCGCTCCGGTGCTGTCGACGAGCTGGTGATCGCACTTCCCGAGGATCGGCGCGAACAGGTCGACCGCGTGGTCGCCCGAGGCTTCGGGCGCCAGGTCGATGTCAAGGTCGTCGCTGAGCTCGGAGAGCAGCTGCCACGTCGTCTGGAGGTCGGGCGCTTCGGATCGCGCCCGTACATCGGCTTCGCGCCGGTGGCGCGCGTGACGTGGCTGAAGCGCGCGGTGGATCTCGTACTCGCGGTCACTGCGCTCGGCGCCGGTTCCGTCGTGCTGGCCGCGATCTCCGTCGCGATCCGGGCCGACTCGCAAGGCCCCGTCCTGTACCGGCAGCGTCGCGTGGGGAAGGACGGCGTCGAGTTCGACATGCTCAAATTCCGCTCGATGCGTCGCGACGCGGATCGGATGCTCGACGAGCTCGGCACGCTGAACGAGGCGACGGGCCCGCTCTTCAAGATCCGGCGCGACCCGCGCGTCACGCGTGTCGGTCGACTCCTGCGGCGGTGGAGTCTTGATGAGGTGCCGCAGCTCCTGAACGTCCTCCGCGGCGAGATGAGCCTGGTCGGTCCTCGGCCGCCGCTGCCGGGCGAGGTCGCGAGATACGAGGAGTGGCAGATGGCGCGACTCCGCGCCCTGCCCGGTATGACCGGCCTCTGGCAGGTGAGCGGGCGCAGCGAGGTCCCGTTCAATGACATGGTCCGCCTGGACCTGCACTACGTCCGCAACTGGTCGCTCGGCCTGGACCTGGAGATCATGCTTCGGACGATCCCCGCTGTGGTCGCGAATCGGGGGGCGTACTAGCTCAACCGTTTCTCAACCCGTGCTGAACGGACCCGCACGGCGCCCGAATGACCATAGGGAAGTGGGAGCGCCGCGGGCTGTGACCCGTGTGGCGTGGAGCCTAGGGGTGTGAGTTGAGTGCGCTTCGCGCCGCCTTTGTCATGGAGCAGACGCTCGGCCACATCACGCACGCGCAGAACCTGCGGGCAGCGGCCGCTCGACAGGCCAACGTCGAAGTCACCTGGTTCCCTATCCAGTTCGAGGTCGGCGGCGTGGAGCGATTCGTCCCAGGGTACGGCGGGAACTGGTCGGTGCGAGCCAGCTACCGTGCGCGCACGTGGCTCGCTCGAGAGCAAGCTCGCCGCTCATTCGACGTCCTCTTTTTCCATACCCAGGTGACGGCGTTGTTCTCTCTGGGCCTGATGCGACGCGTGCCGTCAGTCATCTCCCTCGACGCGACACCGAAGAACTTCGACACGGTGGGGGCTTCGTACGGTCATCGCCCAGCTAGCGACGGCTGGCTCGATTCGCGCAAGTACCGGATGAACAGGGATGCGTTCGGAGCCGCGCGCGCTCTGGTCGCCTGGTCGGAGTGGTCGGCGGCTTCGCTCGTCGCCGATTACGGCATCCCGCGCGAGCGGATCGTCGTCGTCGCGCCGGGCGCCTCGGCCGCGTACTTCGCGCTCGGCGAGTGCCGCGCGCCCGTGGTCGAGCCCCACGCGACGGTGCGGCTGCTGTTCGTCGGAGGAGACTTCGTTCGCAAGGGCGGCTTCCTCTTGCTCGAGGCCGTGCGAGCCGCGCGGACTCGCCGGGCGTTCGAGTTGCACGTGGTCACCCGCGACGCGTTACCCGCGACGCCCGGCGTCGTCGTGCACCATGGCATCGGGCCAAATAGCCCAGAGCTGCTTGCGTTGTTCGCCAAGTCGGACGTCTTCGTGCTACCCAGTCTGGGCGAGTGCCTCTCGGTCGCATTGATGGAAGCTTCCGCGGCCGGGCTGCCGATGATCTCGACGAATGTCGGGGGCCTCTCCGAGGCTGCGATCGATGGTCGATCGGCGTTGGTCGTTCGACCGGGCGACCCGGTGTCTCTTCGTCTCGCGATCGAGAGGCTCGTCGATGACGATGCGCTTCGCGCGAGGCTCGGCCGGGATGCATACGCGCTCGCGCGGTCGAAGTTCGACGCGGATCGGAATAACGGAAGGATCCTGGAGCTCGTCACGTCTATGGCTCACCCCGCTGCGGCCCGGAGCGTCGCATGATCGAACGGCTCCTCGAAGCGTTCTTCCGACACGCGGTGCTGATCCTGCTGCCGATCGTGGTGATCCCTTTGGATGTCGCGGCCGCGATGCTATCGACGCCACCGCAGTACGAGGCGCAGGCCGGCATGTGGGTCGAGCAGGCGACGTATCTCAGCTACAGCACCGATGACATCAACCGCTATCTGCCGCCCGCGATGAACCAGAAGAACCGTTTGGCGGAGCTCATGCAGACGCGCAGCTTCCTGTCAGAGGTCGCCAACGACACGCCCCTCGCACCGATCATCGGGGATGCGAATGGTGATGATGCACTTCGGCAGCTCTTCGCCCGGGATTTCGAGGCCGCGGCGACCGGCGACCATCTCCTTACGCTTCGGTTCCGAGCCGAGGACCGCAATGATGCGGTCGTCGTGCTTGACAAGATGGTGGCAGCCTTCAAGGCCCGGGCAGCCGCGGACCGTTACGGGCAGGCGCAGGTGGCGATCACCTTCTATAAGTCGCGCGTCACCGATGCCGAGGCGGAGCTTGCGGCCGCCCGAAATGGTCTCGCGAAGTACCTGGCCGAAAATCCGGCGGTGGCAGCGGCGCTGGCCGTGGCCGCGAGCGACCCGGCACGATTCGATCCCAAGTACGCGGAAGTGCAGCGGGGCGTTGACACGGCACAGAAGGATGCCGACGCCGCACGCAGTTCGCTGGAGCGAGCGGAGCTCGATGTGGCGGCCGGAGTCCAGGGTCTGGAGCTCGGCTTCAGGATCGTGGACCCGGTCCTGGCTTCAGCGACGCCTTCGCGACAGCTCCGGAAGGTGCTGATCTACCCGATCGCGGCGCTGCTCTTGGGCTTGATCCTTGGTGCGTCCCTGCTACTTCTCTTTGCTCTTTCGGACCGCTCCGTTCGTTCGCTTGCGGACCTCGGTCCCGACGTCGTCATCCTCGGCGTGCTGCCACACCTTCGTCCGCGGGGCGTGGCACGACGCCCTGGCGCCGCGGTGACCCGTCGAGCGGTCGGATTCCTCGCGGGAGCCGTGGTTCCTCTGCGGGCGAGCCGCGAAAGGAAGGCGTCGTGACCGGAAATGCCGTTACGCAGGCACGGATCGGCGCGATCGCGGACCTCCGACCGCGGGGGGCGCAACAGCGACGTAGCTGGCTCATTCCTGGTGCGGACGAGCTGTTCCGTTCGCTGTACACGAGCTTCGAGGTCATGCAGGGGACGAGCTTCGCCGTCTGCAGCGCTGTCTCCGGCGAGGGAAAGACGACGATCAGCTTGGGGCTGGCGCTCGCCATCGCGCAGGATCTACCTGATCGTCGCGTCGTCGTCGTTGAGACGGATCTCTGGCGGCCCGTCCTGGCCAAGGACTTCGGCATCGAGGCCACGCCGGGCCTGGTCGACAGCTTACTCGACCGCGTCCCCGCACTCGGCACGCTCCGCGCGACATCGCTCGATAACCTTTCCCTCGTCGTTGCGGGTGCGCCGGCTGCAGGCGCGCAGCGGCTGCTGCGTTCGGCGCGCATGCCGCAGATCATCGAAGAGTTGAGGCGCACGCACGATGTCGTGATCGTCGACACGCCCGCGGCACTCGCCCACAGCGAGGTCGCGTTGCTCGCGCGCATGGTGGACGACGTTGTGTTCGTGGTAAGGACGGGGGTCACTCCGACACGCGATCTCGCGTCAGGCCTGGCGCGGATCCAGGGCGCCAGAGTCCGCGGGATCGTAGTGAACGATGCACGTTCGTCCGTTCCGACGGCGATCCGCCGGATCGTGCGCCTCTAGCGGTCGAGAACACACACGATGCCGATCGTTCTCGGGACCGTCCTGTTGTTCATCGTGATCGGCCTCAGCTCACGACGCTTCGACTGGCGCCAGCAGGCGCTCATCGTCGTCGCGGCGATCACCCTCGCGGTGGTGCAGTTCAGATTCCCGCGTTTCCTGTGAGCCGGGGATGATTGCCCAGGACGTTCTCCTCGGAAGGCCCACTGCCAGGCCGCGGACCGCCAGCGTCGACGCGGCCAGAGAGGGAGGTGGTGCGGCGCGAGCAGTGCTGCAAGTCCTATTTGTCTCGGTCATCGCACTGGAGTCCATCACCGCGGACCCACTGCTGGCGATCGGCACATATATCCACCGCGGGATCGGCAGCTGGACGGGACTGCCGGTGCTGCTCACACCCCTCGAGATACTCCTGATCGTCGGTGTCGTGATCGCCGTGGCCTCTGCGTCGGTCGAGCATCGGGAGGGCGAGGCGTCCATCCTTGGTTGGCCGACGTTCCTCTTCCTGACGACGGTCGTGCTTGGCATCGCGCGCGGCATGCTCGCGAACGGTGACATGTATGTCGGGCTCTGGGAGGTCCGCTACCTCCTCTATGTCCCGGCGTGCTTCGTGATCGCTCGGACCTCGCTGCGGCGGCCGGAGCATGTCTTCTCGCTCCTCCGAGTCGGACTCATCGCCGCGACGGTGTTTGGTGTCGAAGGCGTATGGCGCAAGCTCGCGCTGATCAACACCGGACTGCTGGGGGTCAACCCCGAGCGTTATTTCGAACACGACGATGTGATCTTCCTCGCCACATTTCTGATCCTCGCGCTCTCGGCCTTCGTGTTTCGCGTACCGGGGCGCATCAGGATCTTGGGTGCGTGCGCCGCTCCAGTGCTCTTCTACACTTTGCTCGCTTCGAATCGCCGGGCCGGGATCATCGTCGTGCTCGTCGGACTGCTGGTGGTCGCGCTAACGCTGCTGGTCGTAAAGCGAAGGGCCTTCTTCGCAAGCACGCTTCCGATCCTCGTGGCGACGTGCGTGTTCTTCGCTTTGACCTGGAACGCCTCGGGCGTGCTTGGCCAGCCTGCTCGCGCCGTCCGCTCGCTGTACGAGCCCGATGCGCGCGACGCCTCGTCAAATGTGTACCGCCTGATCGAGACGTACGACATCAGCGCGACGCTCCAGGAGGACCCGATCCTGGGTGTGGGATTCGGGCGGCCCTTTCACATGGTCGTGCCGCTCCCGGATCTTTCCTGGTGGCCGTTCTGGCACTACGAGACACACAACAACGTACTTTGGATCTGGCTCAAGACCGGGGTCGCTGGCTATGTCGCGTTCTGGGTGCTGATGGGAACGGCGATGAGCCGGGCGGCGTTCGGCGCGAGGAATCTACGTGACCAGGGCCTTCGAATGGCGGCACTCGTCGGCCTCGTCGCACTGGTCGGAATCATCGTTTACGGCTGGGTGGATCTCGCGTTCGTTTCCGGGCGCACGACCGTGTTCCTCGGGACGATGCTCGGCATGCTCGGCGTGCTCGAACGACTGGATCGTGCCACGGTCCGTGGCGCGCGCGGCGTCTCGTGAGCTCGTCCTCGGCCGCCACCGCGCCGCGGACCACCGAGAGTCGGATCGCGCGTGCCGCCAGCTTCGCGCGCTACGTTCTCCTGGCGTGGCCGGCCGTGAACGCGCGGATCCGACTCCGCCACGCGACGTCGCTCGGCCGGCGCGTGAGACTCCAAGGGAACCCGGTCGTGTCCAATGCCGGCCGGATGACGATCGGTGAACAGACCCGGCTCGTATCGACTGTCGCCCGGCTCGAGCTCGTCACGCTCCCCAGCGGCCACCTCGAGATCGGCGACAACGTGTTCGTGAACTACGGCACTTCGCTCGTCTCGAGTGCGCACGTCAAGATCGGGAACGACTGCCTCATCGGGTCGCACGTCATGGTGATGGACTGCGACTTTCATCGCGTCGAGGACAAGGCCTGGGACACCACCGGCCGGCCGATCGTCATCGAGGACCGGGTTTGGCTCGGGAATCGATCGATGGTCCTGAAGGGCGTACGTGTCGGGCACGACGCTGTGGTGGCCGCCGGCGCGATCGTCACGCACGACGTTCCGCCGCGCAGCCTGGTCGCAGGCGTGCCGGCCAAGGTCGTCCGGCGATTCTGATGGGTGGCCGCTAGTGCGTCTGCCTTTGCCTCGCGTCGCAGCGAACGCGATCGTTTCGCGCGGGGCGATCGAACCGCTCGGCGACGCGAAACGAACGAACTCCGAGGTCATTCGCGGCGCGTTCGCCCTCCTCAGCACGCAGCCGCTCACGTGGGCCGTCAGCCTAGCCACCGTGGCGCTGGTGCCTCGGTACCTCGGCGACGACGGTCTGGGCCGCTTCGCAGTCGCCTCGACCGTCGGCGTACTGGTCGGAACTCTCGGGTCCGTCGGCGTCCAGAGCCTGCTGACACGCCTGATCGCAACAGAGCCCGCACTCGCGGCGACCTACGCCTGGGGCGGCGTAGCCGTCGTAACGATCTGTTCCCTGCTCGTCGGGGGCCTTGTGCTTTCAGCCACGGTCGTGTTCCAGCTTGAGATCGACCTTTGGTTAGCCGCGATCGCAATCGTGACCGCGCTCGTCCTGGGCGTGAACGGTGTCCTCATGGCAACACTCATCGGCCTCGGGCGGAACGCCCGCTTTGCGTGGTCGCTCGCCGCGGGCAGCATCGTCGGCACGGTCGTCGGACTCGGCACTCTCGCCCTCGGTGGCGACGCGATCGGGTACGCGCTCGCCTTCCTCGCGGCGTGGAGCGGCTCGACCGCGTTCGTCTGGCTTGCCGGGGGACCGCGGTTCACGATCTCCGCCCTGAACCCGGCCCTGTGGCGACAGCTCGTCGTCGGAGGGCTTCCTTTCCTCGGATGGAACATCGCGATCCGAGTGCGCGCAGACATTGATGTGGTCCTCACCGGCATCCTCCTTCACTCGAGCGTTGCCGGCTGGCTTGCCGCTGCGTATCGGATCATCAACATCACCGTCTTCATCCCGGCGGCGATCACGACGCCGCTGCTGCCCGCGCTGAGCCGCAGCAAAAGCCAGCCAGATGTTTACCGGTCCGTGCTCGGTGAAAGCCTCTCGACGGTGCTCCTGCTCACGGTGCCGATCAGCGCCAGCATCTTCGCGCTTGCGCCTTCGATCCCCACGCTCCTCGGTTGGCCGGAAACATTCCACCGCTCGATTCCGCTCATGCAGCTGCTTGCCTTCCAGCAGACGCTTGTTGGCGTCGACATGGTCCTCGCGACGGGGCTCGTCGCGCTCGGGCTGGAGCGGAAGTGGCTCGCCGTCGCGGCGGCCGGAGCATTGTTCAATCCGATGCTGAACCTGCTGGTCATCCCCATCGCCGCATCGCTCACGGGAAACGGCGCGATCGGTGCCGCGCTCGTGGAGCTCGCGACAGAGCTGCTCTTTCTAACTGGCGCGATCAGCCTTACGCCACGCCATCTCCTCGGACGAGACAACCTGAGCAGCGCGGTGCGGATCGCCGTCGCTGGCGTCCTGATGCTCGCAGTCACGCTGCCGCTTCGCCCGTACAGCCTTATCTTCGCGCTCGGATGTGGCGGCGTCGCCTACCTCGCGTCTGCGTTCGCGCTCGGGGTGCTCGGACGACGGCAGATAAACAGCGTGCGTGTGGCGCTCCGCCTGGCCTGACCGAACCCGGATCGTTGTCCGTGAGGTCTAGGGAGCGATCGCGAGGTGGTCTTTGACGGCCTGCCCATACGGAGTCGGCGTGCCGGTGTAGTTGGTGATGAGCGCGATGTTGCTGCACGCCGAACCCCACGTATCCCAGGTCCAAGCGAGGTAACCCTGCTGCCGCGCGTCGAGCCAGCTCATGAGCGTATTCATGAACGCCGCGTCGCAGGAGTCATTGCCGATCTCGGTCGCAAGGATCGGAACCTGTGCGGCGACGGCGCCGGCTCGCTGGTCATAGCACGCGACGTTGCTGCAGACGTTGATGTTGTAGACGTGCCAGGCCGCGACCAGGTTGTTGAGCGGGTCGCTGGGCTTGTACGTCAGCCACTGTGAGAGGGCGTTGCTGTACTGGAGGCCACCCAGCGCGACGATGTTCGAGGCGCCGGTGGCGCGGATGGCGCTCACGATCGTTTGCATCCCGGCCGCCTGGAAGGACATGCCCGGGCAGGTGCCGCCGTCCCGCCAGCAGGTCCAGGCTGCCGTGGTGTCGCGGTTGCTGTCGGGGTACGGCTCGTTATGCGGCTCGAGGATGACCCGGTCGTTGCCGTTGAAGGCGCTGGCGACCTGCGACCAGAAGGTGACCGAGTGATCCATGTTCAGCATCGGCTGCAATCCGGTGGACTGCTGCGCGCCAGGTGCCGTCCAGTGCAGCTCGACGATCGGGTAGACGCCGTTCTGGATCAGCAGGTTCACGTAGCTCTTGATCGCGTTCTGGTATGCGGTGCCGGAGAAGGCCGCGGGCGAGCCGTTGATCGCCAGCCAGCAGTCCTCATTCAGAGGCACGCGCACGGCGTTCACCTTCCAGCTCTTCATCGCCAGGATCGAGGCCTGATCGTTGGGCCCGTCAAAGAAGCCCCAGCCCTGTATACAGGCGTACTCAGTGCCGGCGCGATTGACGCCGCGCAGCGTCACCGTCTGTCCCTGGGCATTGACGATGTGGTTGCCCTGCACGTGCAGCGGCGACAGACCAGTGGGTGGCACCGGCGTCGGCACGGGCGTGGGTACAGGCGTCGGTGCCGGGGTCGGCACTGGAGTGGGCACAGGTGTTGGTGCCGGGGTCGGCACTGGAGTGGGCACAGGTGTTGGTGCCGGGGTCGGCACTGGAGTGGGCACAGGTGTTGGTGCCGGGGTCGGCACTGGCGTGGGCACAGGCGTCGGTGCTGGCGTGGGCACTGGGCCGCTTGCGGTGAGACTCACGTCGTCGAGCCAGAACGTTCCGCTGCCAGAGCTCTGCATCCAGACCGAGACGCGGACGGTGCCGGCCGGCGGTACGTAAGTCCCGCTCTGCGGGGTCCAAGCGGTGGAGGCCGGGAAGATAAGGTCGATGTGCGCGCCCAGTTCGGCCCCGCTGGCGGCGATGCTGACGAAGGTCACATACGCACCGGCGCTTGTTGAACGAGCCCAGCCGCTGACGCTGTACATCTGTCCAGGCGTCACGAGGACGCTCTGTGCTGTCCCCTGCCACGGGCCCGTGGCGACCAACTTGAGCGAGCCGGTACCAGAGCGGGCGTTGCCGGGACTCGTGTCGACGCTGGCATGCGCGTCCAACGCCCAGCTCGCGCTCCCACTCTCGAAGCCCGCATTGACCAAGAGATTGTTGGATGGAGTCGGGACCGGCGCTGGCGTGCTCGTCGGAGCGGGGGTTGCCGTCGGCGTGGTCGCGGGCGTCGGCGTCGGCATCGGTGTGGGCGACGGTGAAGGTGTCGGCGTCGCAGCGACCCCGATCGTCGCGGCCGTGTCCGTCCAGCTGTACTGCGTTGCCCATCCCGGCGAGAACACACCGAGGCTCACGCGGTAGGAGCCTGCCGCAGCACCGGTGGCGGTTTGCCACGTCACGGGATAGCTGCGCGACTGGCCCGCGCCGAAGCTCTGATTGTCGAACCACTGCTGCATGACTGCGATAGCTCCGCCCGGTGGGTACACGGAGATGCTCACAAGCGCGCTGGTAGCAGTGGCGCTCCTGAACGTGGCACTGATCGCGACAGCGCCTCCGGCCGTGACGCTCGCGGGCGCGACCGACGCGCTCGATGTGAAGCTCGGTGCCGGCGACGAAGACGACGTGGGTGACGGCGTCGGGTTCACGCCCGCGCCGGTCGACGTAGGCGCAGGAGTGGCCGTCGCGTTCGGGGAAGTCGGCGCCGCGCCCGGAATCGTTGCAGACGGCGGTGGGACTGGGCTAGGAGCCGGCGTGGCGAGGGGCGTGGTGGAGGCCGCCGTTACGGAGATCGTCGCCGCGGCGTCGTTCGATCCGTACAGCGCCTTCCATCCGGGCGAGAACGCGCGGAGGTGCACCGTGTAGACACCTGTCGCTGCGCTCGCGGGGATCTGCCACGCGACCGGGAAATCGCGGTGCTGACCCGGCGAGAAGCTCTGACCTTGGAACCACTCCTCGTACGCGATCGCCGCTCCGCCCGGTGCGTGGACTTCGATCCCCACGAAGGCGTTTGCGGCCAGGTCGCTCCCGAAAGTCGCGGTGATGTTGACCGCCATACCCGCCGCGACGCTGGTCGGATCCACGGTCGCGCTCAAGGCGAACACCGGCTGTGATGCGGACCGGTCGACGCCAGCGGTCGACGCGCCGGAAGCTGGTAGGACGGTGATAAGGGTCATGAGGCTCGCGTCCAGCCACGTCACGCCGTCGACGACCGGGCGCAGACGCAGCTGGTACGTCCCGGGGGTCGTCGGCGCGCGCACACGGAATGTGAATGTCGCGATCGCGCCGGGTGGAACGCTCGGCTCGGTCTGGATCGCGACCCGATCTGGCGACGGCCAGCCGGCGGCGAGCGAGCCCAGCGCGAGGTCGTCACCTTCGACACCGAGATTGACCTGCTGATCCGGTACGCCTCGCGTCCAGGTGCGTGTGCCGGTGTTGGCGAGTCGCACGGTGAGCGGACCGCTCGTTTCTCCCGCACGGAGCGATGGATGCAGCGTCTGATCGACCAGCTCGGTGTGGAATCCGAAGTCGCTCACCAGTACGAGGACGATGCCTTCGTCGTCCAGCCAGGTCAGCCCATCGATCACCAGGCGGAGCGGAAGGCGGTACATGCCAAGCGCCGCCGGCGCGCGGACATCGAAGATGAACGTGCCGATGGCACCCGGTGCGACTATCGCCTCCTGCGTCGTGGTGATGCGGTTCGCGGACAGCCAGTTGACCGCGATATTCGCGCCCGCGAACTCTGAGCGGTCGCCGCTCACAGCGAGTTCAACCTGAGAGCGCGGGCTCCCGCGCTCCCATGCGGCGATGCCTGTATTCCGGAAGCGCAACGTGATCGTCTTGGTCGCGCCGGGGGCGAGCGCCACGGTCGCGACCTGGTCCACGAGCGCACTGCGGAATGCGAGCGCGGAGGTGAGCGTCACGGCCGGGGACCACAACACCGCGCCAGCCGCGATCAACTCGGCCACGAGGAGGCACACGAGGACATGCCGGACGCGCAGTCCACCCTGTCTTCGTGCGACCGTCCCGGTCGCCGCTGCGAACATCGCACTAAGGGTGCGTGCGTAGCGGGACAGTTTACGAGGGAGAAGATTGGTATAGGCCACAGGTACTGGGAGAGCGCGCCACAGGGGCGTAACACCGCGCTTCAGACGCCGGCGGCACCTCGGTAGACGACCCGGGTGTCGATGTGCTGACCGGTCCCGGCCGCGCGCTGGCGGAGCTCCGCGTAGAAGCTCTCCAGACGTGCACCGGCGCTTTCCCACGAGAGCTTCTGCTCTGCGAGCTCTCTGCCGCGCTCACCGAGCGAGCTCGCAAGCTGCGTGTCCTCGAGCACGCGCACGACCTGTTCCGCGAACTGTGCGGCATCATCCGCGATGAGAAGGTGCTCGCCATGGCGAACGTCGATCCCCTCGGCTCCCAGGCTGGTGGAGACCACCGCCTTGCGCATCGCGAGCCCTTCGGCGACCTTGAAGCGGGTCCCGCTGCCGCTGCGGATGGGGACGACAACGGCCGCGGCGCGTTCAAGGTAGGGTCGGACGTCGGCCACAGCGCCAGTCACGCGCACGTTGGGTCCAGCCAGTCGAGTCACCTCGGGCGCTGGTCCGGCACCCACGATCGTGAGATGGACGCGAGGCCTCACACGGCGGATGCGCGGTAGCACGGTCCCGACGAAGTGGACCATGGCGTCGACGTTCGGTCGGTAGCTCATGAGTCCGGTGAAGACGAGCTCGTTCGGATCGACCGCACGATCCGAAGGGTGGAAATGTGCCACGTCGACGCTGTTCGCGACCACGGCCGTCGGCTTACCGGGCACGATCTGTTGCAGCAGTCGTTCCTCGCGTGGAGAGGTCAACGTGCAACCCGATGCCGCGCGCCAGGACGCGATCTCCTCGCGGCGGTGTTTGAGGTATTCACTCATGTAGTACAGCTTTCGCAGCGGTGAACTTTCAACGCCGACGCTGCGGCGAAGGATCTCGTATTCGATGTTGTGCTCGTCGAGGACGACGGGCGCGGGGCTGGCGCTCAGCTCAAAGAGGCTCATCGTGCTCTGCTCGACCTGGATAATGTCATAGGGGCGGTCGGCCATCTGTCGATCGAGGGTGACCTGGAAGGAGCGCGAGAAGATCGCGGCGGAGTGATAGGACCGGCGCGACATGAGTGAGCGGAGTTGGCGGCGGCGCTTCGCTGGGCCTTCGAAACCGCCTGGCTGTGCCTCGAGGATCGTCCGGACGCCGAGGTCGCTGAGCGCCTTGGCCGCACCCGGGTCCCACGATGTCGCATACGTTAGGAGCGTCACATCGTGTCGCTGCGCGAGGAATCGCAGCAGGTGGTAGTTGCGCAGTCCCGTTCCCCAGATCGGTGGATACGGTAGAGCGGCCATGAGCATGAGGATCCGGAGCCGGGGTGTCGCCAGTTCATCGCGCCGGCGCATTTGGCCCACGGTCGCGCCGATCAGTTGAATGCCTGGAACGCCTCGAGGAGGCGTGGCACGGCCGGCCCGAGCACGACGACGAAGAGCGCCGGGAAGATGAACAGCACCATCGGGAACAGCATCTTGACGGGCGCCTTGTGCGCCGCCTCCTCCGCGCGCTGCCGGCGCCGCCGCCGGATCTCAGCGGACTGCTCGTAGAGAACGCCCGAGAGCGGGACGCCGAGCGAATCGGCCTGGATCACGGCGCTCGCGAAGCGCTCCAGGTCGGGTACCCCGGTGCGCCGCGCGAGCTCGCGAAGGGCCTCCCGCCGCTCGCGGCCCATCTGGAACTCGACCAAGAGCCGCCGAAGCTCATCTGACAGGGCCGTGTCCCAACGATGCGCGACCTGGCCGATGGCCCCATCAAAGGACAAACCGGCCTCGGCGCTCAGGGCCAGCATGTCGAGCGCCGCGGGCAGGGCGCGTCTGATCTCCGCCTTCCGTCCCTTGCCGATCCAGTCGATGACGAACCCCGGCACCGCGTAGCCGAGGAACGCACCGGCGAGCGTCCCGAACGGTGCCGAGCCGGCGTGGCCCGTGAGGGCCGTCGTCCCGGCGAGACCGGCGATCGCCGCGAGCATCGCGAGTCCGGCCCGGACCCCTAGGAACTCGGACGGTCCAAGGCCCATCGGCTCGCCCGCGGCCAGGAGGCGCTCGCGCGTCGAGGCGACGACCCCAGCCGGTGTGATCCTCAGCAGGGGGCGACCGGCTGAGCGCAGCGTCGGGACGATGACACGCTGCACGATCGAGCGGCGCTTGGCGTGTTCGGGTGAGGTGAGCGCGAGGCCGCGCACGAAGATCTCGAGCCGCCGGCGCTGACGTGATGGGAAACGGCTCGCGAGCTCGGAGATCCACAGCAGCAGCGTGAGCACGGCCGCTGCGCCCAGCAGCCCGATCAGCTCCGGCGCCATCCGCACCCGCGGGAGACCTGCGACCGCGGCGGGCTGCGGCTGGGGCGATGGCGCTGACGCCACGGACGGCGTGTCTGTCGCGGCGGGCCCGCCGACTCGCGCGGGCACGCGGAACGACACGCTCGTGGTGGCGATCACCACTCCGCCGCGCCGCAGCGTGAGCTCGGGTGAGAGCGTCGTGCCCTCGGAAACACGCGACGAGGATTGGTAGCTCACCGAGTACTGCGTGAGCAGCTGCTCGCTGAGGCCGGCGTAGATCGTCGCGAGCTGCGACGACGTAGGTGCCTCGATGAGCTCGCCTCCCGGGGTCGCCGACGCGATCCTTGCGAGCGCGGCGCGGTCGAGATCATTCCCGAGCGCGATGACGTGGGTGGGCACCTGGGTCTTGGCGAGCGCGGCGACCGCGCTCGTCGCGCTTGTCTTGCTCGAGTTGTCGACGCCGTCGGTCAACAGGATGATCGCGCGCCGGGCGTTCTGGACCTTGTCGAGCACGGTGATCGCCGCGGCGAGGCCGTCGTAGATCGCGGTGTTGCCCGCGGCGTTCGCTCCATTCGTCGCGCCGACCAGCGCCGGCTTGTCGCTCGTGAGCGGCCGGTCAATGCGCACATTTACGTCAAAGGTGATGACGGCGGCCTGGTCGGCGGGAGCCAGAGTCTGGATCAGCGAGATCATCGCGGCCTTGGCGTCGGCCAGCGGTCGACCGGCCATGCTTCCGCTGGTGTCGAGGACGAGCGCGATGGAGACGGGACTCGTTTGCGAAGCGAGGTCTATCGAGGCGTTCTGGAGAACGCCGCCCTCGCTGACCGTCAGATCGGCTGCGGTGAGACCCCGGACGGCGTGCCCCTGGGCATCGGTCACCGACGCGACGATGCGGACCTGCGGGAACGCACCGGCATCGATCTGCGTGACCGCGATGCGCGTCCCTTCATCGGCGCTGCCCGCGACCCCCGCGAGGCCCAGGACGCCCAGGATGACGAGGGCGATCGTGGCCGCCCGCATGACCGAGCTAAACATCTATCCGCGCCATTCGGTTCATGACGAGGAATCCGAGCGTGACCATCGCTACGGCTGCGATCAGGACGGCACGAAGCGGACCGGGCGCGAAGAGGACGCTCACGTAGTCGGGACTGAACAGCATGAGCGCTCCGGCGGCCGCGACGGGCAGCAGTGACAGCACGTAGGCCGAATAGCGCTGCTGCGCGGTCAGCCCTCGGATGTCTCCGGCGACCCGCACTCGCTCGCGGATCGTTTGCGCGATCGCGTCGAGGATCTTGGCGAGGCTTCCGCCGATCTGGTGGTGCACATTCACGGCGCTCACGATCAGCTCGAGGTCTTCTGATGGGAGTCGGTCGGCGAGCCGCTCTAGCGCGTCCTCCTGTGAGGCACCGAGACCGATCTCGCGCACCACGAGCCCGATCGCGCTCCGCGTGGGCTCTGGCGCTTCGCTCGTGACGTGCTCCAAGGCCTGCAACAGACTGTGCCCCGAGCGCACTGAGCTCGACAGCAGCGCGATCGTGTCGAGCAATTGCGTTTCGAACCGCCGCTCGACGCGCCGCCGGCGCCAGTGGAGCCAGGCGATCGGCGCCGCGGCCGCGGTGGCTCCGACCACACCGGCGACGATGAGGAACCCCGACCAGATCGCGGTGAGCGTGAAAGCGAGCACGCCGAGGACCGCCATCGCCGCGATCACCTCTCCGATCGACACGTCCACCTGTGCCTGCAGGATCATCCGCCCGACCTGCCTGATGAACCAGCGATTCCGCTCGTCGACGGCTCGCCGCCTGATCCGCATACGACGCCTGCCGCCGAGATCCATGGCGAAGCCGGATGCGGTGTCGGCCTGCACGAAGCCGATGAGCCTACGAGTCAATGCGCGGTGGCGGAGGTAAGCGGGCAGCCACAGACCGAGCGCGAGGACGGCCATCGCCGCCGAGCCAAGAGCCGCGACCAGAAGGGGCGAGCTCACGCCATGCGACCTGACTCTGACTCGTAGCCGAACCAGCTTGCGGGCATGTCGATGCCCCGCGCGACGAGCTTGTCGTTGAAGCTCGGACGGATCCCCGTCGGGCGGAGGCTGCCGACGACGCGCTCACCTTCGAATCCCTCGCGGTGGAAGGCGAAGACGTCCTGCATCGTGATGACGTCGCCTTCGAGTCCGCGCACTTCGCTGATCTGTGTGACCCGGCGCGTCCCGTCCTGGAGTCGTTCGATGTACACCACGAGATCGAGTGCCGCGACGGTCTGCTCGCGGATCGCGCGCAGCGGCAGCTCGTGCCCCGCCATCAGGACCATCGTCTCGATACGCGAGAGAGCGTCACGCGGCCCGTTCGCGTGGATCGTGGTCAAGGAGCCGTCGTGTCCGGTGTTCATCGCTTGAAGCATGTCGAGCGCCTCGCCGCCGCGGCATTCCCCGATCACGATGCGGTCGGGCCGCATACGCAACGCGTTCCGGAAAAGGTCACGGATCGTCACTTCGCCGGTGCCCTCGACATTCGGTGGCCGCGTTTCGAGGGTGATCACATGCATCTGCTGCAGTCGCACCTCGGCGGCGTCCTCGATCGTGACGATCCGCTCGCGCCCCGAGATATACGACGAAAGTGCGTTCAGCAGGGTGGTCTTGCCGGCACCCGTCCCACCGGCAACCACGATGTTCAGCCGACCCTGGACGCACGCACGCAGGACCTGCAGCGCGTTGGCGGTGATGGTCGCGTTCCGTAGAAGATCCAAGGGGCCGAGCGGGGACCTCCGGAACTTCCGGATGGTCAGCGTCGGTCCGACGAGCGACAGCGGTGGGATGATCGCGTTCACGCGCGATCCGTCCGGGAGGCGGGCGTCGACCATCGGCGAGGACTCGTCGCAGCGTCTCCCCAGTGGCGCGACGATCCGCTGGATCACGCGGATCACGTGCTCCGCATTCGCGAAGACGATGTCGGTGAGGTAGAGCTTGCCGTCGCGCTCGATCCACACCTGTCGCGGCCCGTTCACCATGATCTCGGAGACGGTGTCGTCGAGGATGAGGTCCTGGATCGGACCGTATCCGACGATCTCGGCCAGGACCGCGTCCTGGAGCCGGAGTCGGTCGGTCCGGTTCAGCGTGAGACGTTCCTCGTCCAGGGCGATGGGGAACTGCTCGGCCAGGAGGGCACGGATCTGGTCCCCCGAGGCCGCTTCCGAGGCGCGACCGAGCGACGCGGCGACGCGCGCGTGGACCCGGTTGACGAGCTGCACCTCCGCCTCGTCATTGGTGCGACTGAGCTTCAGGACCTCCGGCGTCCAGCCGTCGTCGATCATCGTCGGTGAGATGGCGCGGAGTGCCGGTCGCTCCGAGAGCGGTGGGAGCTTCGTGATCGGGCGGAGCGCGGCCATGCTTCTTCCTCCCTATGCCCTTACGGTCGAGATGATCTGGCCGGCCTGTCGGGGGCCGTCTTCGCGGAGTAGTGCGTCGGCGAGTCGCATGTAGCTCTGGCTCGCTCGCACACGCGCGCGCGAGTCGAACATCGAAATGCCCTGGTTGATCGCATCGGTGACGCCGATTCCCTCGCTCGGGATCGTCGCGGACACGCGTCGTCCGAGGTTCTTCTCGACGTCCGCGATGCTCACGCCGGCCTTGCCGGGATGTCGGTTCAGCACGATCTGCGTGCGTTCGTCCCCGAGCAGGGGAGTCGCGGCGATGACGCGCCGTATGTTCTTCAGCGACGGAAGCTCGGGAGTCGTGACCAGCATGACCTGATCCGCCGCCCGCAGCATGCCGAGCGTGAGATCGTCGAGGCTGGACCAGAGATCGCACACGATGTACGCGAAGTGATCGCGCAGCGCGTCGATGGCTCGCACGATCCGCGCCGGATCGGCCGAATCCGCTGTGCCGACATGCTCTGGCGCGACGAGGACGTGGACGCCGGATTCGTGGCGCACGAAGACGTCCTCGACGAGTCCGGCGTCAAGCTGTCCGTCGTGCGCGACGAGCTCGACAACGCTGTTGGCGCTCCGAAGATCGAGCGCCACACCGACGTCGCCGAATTGAAGGTCGAGATCGACGACCGCGACGCGCCGCTTCGATCTGTTCGACAACGCCACGGCCAGGTTCGTCGCGATCGTCGTGCAGCCGACGCCGCCCTTCGGGCTGTAGACCGTGATGATCATCCCTCGATTGCGCGCAGGTGTGAGATCGCCTCGTTGCATGCGTCGCAGCTCGGTCTGATTGGTGTGGGCGTCGCGGATCGTGTTCGCGAGGTCGCTCGGCTCGAAGGGCCGGAGAAGGAAGCCACGCGCGCCGGCGCTGACCGCTCGCGAGATCGTGATCGGCGTGACATCGGTGCCGGTGACCACGACGCACGATTCCGGTGATGCGGAGAGCACCGTGCGCACGGTCACGCCGACATCTGGCCCCGCGTGCGCGAGATCCAGCACGATGACGCCGGGCCGCTTTTCGCTCACCGCCGACAGGAGCGTCGCGAAGTCGGTCACGACACCAAGCAGCGTGATCCGCCCATCCGCGGTGGCGGCACGGATCGCCATGGCGGCCGTGTGGTCTGATTCGAGCGCGATCAGATTGAGTGGGCTGGCATTGGTCATCGCTTCACACCGTAGGCCTGGAGCAGGTAGCCGAGGTCGACGCTCGTCGTCGCCGCGGTCTCGCTCTCGGCCCGCGAGCGGACCGCGATGTCGATGGTCGCCTGCGTGTCGCGGAGGTACTTGAGGACGAGTGCGACCTGATGGTCGACGACGAACGTGAGCGAGGCCGCCTTCTGACCTTCACGTCCGCTCGTGAGGACATCGATGACCTCGAGGTTCTGGACCGTCGTCTGCGTCTTGCGCGCGAGTTCGCCGGTGCCGGCCGTGACCGTGGCGAGCACATCGATGCGGTCCCCGGGCCGCACCAGACCCGCGAGCGTCAATGGATCGGTGGTCGGGAACGCGACGAGCACCGTGCCCTTCTCGAGTGTCACTGACGCGCCGCTCCTGCCGTTCGCCGCAACGAGCTGCGAGCGCACGACCGCGGCCCCGGACGGGATCGCGGACAACGTGGTCTGCCCGACGGCGTCCGCTGCGTTCGTGACCGCGCCCGCGGGCACGAGGTTCTTCGGGTAGCTCTGGAGCGTGAGCATGTCGGCCGTCAACACCGAGCGCGTGGCAATGTCGGAGCGGGCGACGACGATCTGTGAGATGTCACTCGCTCCCGCCGCCTGCCGCGCGCCGACGTCCTGCGACACGCCGTACAGGGACAAGCCGGTGAGCCCTGCGAGAAGCAGGCCCAGTCCCAGGAAGATCCATGAACGCAGCTCACGCATCGTTTTCCTCCTTCGGTCCGGCTACTCGTCCGGGACCAGGAACGCGGAATTCATGATCTGGTTGAGAGCGCAGCCCGCGGCGAGCGGGTCCTCAGAGCAGACGCCGGCGTCGCCGAAGACATCTCCCCAGTAGCCCTCCACGGTGACCGGACTCGTAGTGATGAGGCCCTCGTAGAACGTGAACGGGACGGCCGACACGATGTGGACGCGATCGACCGTGGCGCTGCCGCTCCCAAGCTGCGAGCAATCGCCGCCGGCAGGCGTCAAAAGGGTCCAGCGATCGGGGTCGCCCTGGCCCGCGCTCTGATCGAAGTGCTCCGCGCAGTCCCACAGCGGGATGAAGACGACGACGGCCTTGCCGAGGAGGGGCGCGCCCGGACTCGCGGAGACGGGAGTGGATGAGTTCGGCACCACTCGGCCGTACTGCCCGACGAAAGCGAGCATCTGCTGCGCCATCAACGGCGTCAGGTCGCCCGGGACCGTCTCGATCCAGTCGCCGATGCGGTTCGACGGTCCGGTGCACGACGGCCTCGGCAGGTAGACGGATCGGTTGCAGCTCGACCGGCCGGGCGCCAATGCCTCAGGCCGGTCGACGCCGCTCCCGGGCAATCCATTGAACGACGTCGACCAATCCGTGCTCACGCCGACGCTCCCGCGAAATCCATAGGCGAACCAGTTGGGCAGGTCACACGGCGCCGCATCCGAGAGGTCCTGTCTGCCCAACGTGTCCCAGTCAGATGCTCCGCCGCACGCCGCTGCGTCGGCGTTGGGCATCCGCGCCGGCGGGTAGATCGCGTTGTCATCGTGGTCATGCGCCTGCCTGATCGAAAGGTCGGTCGTTCCTGTGTAGTCAGACTCGGTCATGAACTGGTGCACCTGACCTGATCCATCGTCGGCCTCGCGTGGCGAGAAATGCGTGTACGTGATGAGTCCCTTGAAAGCGCCTGACGGTCCGTACGACGCCCTCGGCCAAATGGTCAGTCGACTCGGCCCTGTCGTACCGCAGTACTGGCCGCATGGTGTGCCCTGAAAGTCCGTGGGGCCGAGATGAAGGACCAGCGGCCAGATGGCCGCGTTGGGTCCGGTCGTGTAGCCGGAGATGCCTTGACCCGGTGTCCCGCTCGACGGTAGCTCGAGCGGCCGCAGTGCGGTGCAGTCGATGGTGTCGCAGCCGGCGCTTCCGGTGAGACGCGCCCGCGCAGACGCGGCGATCGTGATCGTCTGCTGGGTGAGCGATCTGAAGCTCCCGGTCGATCGGACGCGTACGAAGAGGGTGTCGCTCGGCACTGCCACGCCCGAGCCGGCGGCGCAGTCGCTGGTCGCGACCGTCGTCCACCCATCCGGATCGGCGGGATCGGCGAAGAACGAGATCTCCGTGGGTCCGCGGAGGGGGGTCGTGCGAGCCGCGACGTCCTCGCACACGTCTTCGAGCGTGGCGTCGAACGCAGGAGCACCGCCGACGAGCTTGAACGTCGATGCCACGTGACGACCAGCGGCGAGCGTCGCGCCATCAACGACGTTCTGCGTGCCGCGGCGCTGGACGTAGGCGTAGCCCCAGTCGAGCGTGAGCGCGAGCCCGGCCATCAGCGCGACCATGGCCAGGGCGACGATCACCAGGGCCTGGCCCCCGTCGTCACGCGAGAAGCCCGTCGTTCTCATCGCACGGCCTCCATAGACGACGAGCTCGCGAATGTGGGAGAGCCCGATGCTGCGGAGAAGAACCTGCCGATGAGCCAGGTCGACGAGTGCCACTGGTAGGTCACGACGACCGTGAATCTCGTGGGGGCCGGCGCGTCCGGGCTCCACGTCGGATTCGTCCGCACCAGGGGAGCCAGCGTGACGCCGAACGCGGACACAGAGGTATCGAGCGGAGCGACACGAGTGATCAGGTAGGCGCGGACCTTGGTGGTGTCGGGATCGTCGATGATGGAGGCGTACCGCGCGCCTTCGCGAGCCGCGTTCGCGACGGTCACGTATGCGTTCAGCGCGCGGGTGAAGTCGAAACACGCGACGAGCGCGAGGAGCAGCACCGGAGTCACCAGCGCGAACTCCACGAGGGTCGCTCCACGCTCATCGCGCGCGAACGTCGGTGACATGGTCATTGGCCGAGACCAACGAACGTCGCGCTCGAGCTGATCGCGACGGGGTTCAGGCTGAAGGCCCGACTGACGAGATAGGTGCTCAGCAGGTTGACGCGATAGGTCACCGTGACGGTCACGTCGGCGCCGCCGGCCGTCTGCGTCTGGAAGAGGGCCGGGACCGCGGGCGCGGTCCCGCACGCGATCCCACCCCGAAGGCAGTCGACCGTGATCGGTGCGGTGGTGCACGGATTCGGCGCCGCGCCCGCACCGAGCTCGCTACGGGCACGCTGGCAGATGCCGGTCGTTCCGTCCGCCGCGGACTGCGGATCGCGGGCGCCATAGAACGCGGCTTCACGCGCCGCGTTCGTCACAGCGACCTTGTATGCATAGAGGCGGCCGATGTCGACGATGCCGATGACGATCAGCAGCAGCACCGGCAGCGTCAGCGCGACCTCGACGAGGCTCTGGCCACGTTCGTCCACCGCCGCGCGTGCGAAGGGTCCGACGATCGTACTCATACGACCTGTGGCCTCAGGGCCACGACGGCCTCGATTCCAGTCGGCGCCAGATTGCGGCTTGCCGCGACGAGTTGGCTCCGGGTCTTCGCGTGCAGCCTCCGCCGCGCGTTCTGGACGTGCTTGTGCGCGGTGGATCGGCTGATCTGCAGGAGGGACGCGATCTCCGCGTCCGTCGCGCCCTGCGCGATGAGGGTGACGATCTGGCGCTGACGTGGTGTCAGCGCCGGGGCGGAGTAGTCGTCGAGGGGCGCGACGCGCGCGAGCGCGCGCACGAGCGCCCGTGTCGCGCTCGCCGGGAACGAGAGGTCGCCACGTGACACCGCGGCAATCGCCCGCGCGATGGTCGACGGGGATGCCTCAGCGGGAACGAAGCCGTGCCACCCAAGCCGTGCCGCGTACGCAGCGGCTTCAGGACCAGCGTCCGCGATCACCGCGATGCGCGGAACGCGGCGCCCTACGCGCTCAGCCTCGGCCTGGAGGGCTGGTGTGAGGAGGGTGCGCTCGGCACACACGAGGACGAGGACGTCGGCCCCGGAGAGCGTGCGGGCGTCGAGGCCGGCGAGGTCGGCCGCGGTGGCGCTCGGATGCCAGCCGAGGCCCGCGAGCTTCGCGCCTACACGCGAGTCTGCGGGCTCGGCCAGCACGAAACGCGGTGCACTCCTCCCCATGAGCGACCGCGCCGAGTTGTCGAGAGAGACGCCCAGCCTGCTTCCCACCTAGGTACCGATTTTGAGTACGCCCGTTGGCGCGATGGCCTCATCGGGTTGAGATGCGGTTGAGGGGGATGGAGTTGCGCGCCGCGACCATGTCAAATACGGACGAGATGGTCACCGGCTTTGATCTCGCCGTTCTCGCGCTCGCCCTCAGCATCGTCGTATTGGCGTACGCGCTGCTCGGTGCGATCAGGCAGCGGAGCAAAGGCGGTCTCGAGGTCCCATCGGCCGAGCCGGCGCCCGTATCTGTCGCAAGCCCTTCGCGCGACGACGATGCGGAGCGGCGTCACCGTCGAGTCCTTGCGGTGCGCGAAGATGCGCTTGGCCCGAGTCACCCTGATGTCGCCGCGGCGCTCGCGATCCTCGCGGCGCACTTGCACGGACTCGGTCGTTATGCCGAGGAAGAGCCGCTTGTTCGTAGGGCCTTCGCGATCCGCGAGCGCGCGTTCGGCCCGACACATCCCGACGTCGCCACGACCGCCGAGGACTTGGCGGCCCTTTGCTTCTCGCAGCGCGCATTCGAGGAGGCCGAGCAGCTGCTCCGTCGCGTGATCGACGCGCGGGTCGCGATCATGGGCCCCGCGCATCCCGATGTCGGCACCGCGTATCGCCAGCTCGCGGCGGTGCAGGCAGAGATGGGTCGACATTCCGAGGCTGCGACCCTGCTCGAGCAGGCGCTGGCGATCCGTCCCATCCCCGCGACCGGCGCCGGTATCGACGACGCTGGCCTGCTCGCGTCACTCGCGACGACATATCAGCTCGACGGTCGCGCCGCCGACGCCGAAAGCGCCGCCACGAGAGCCGCGACCATCGTTGATGAGCTCAGCTCACGCCGAGATGCGAAGGTCGGGGCGACGCTGGAAACGCTGGCGCGCGTCCGCGAGCGACAGGGACGAGAGGATGAGGCGGTGGCGCTCCTCGAGCGTTCGCTCGCGAAACAGCAAGAGGCATTCGGTGCGGATCACCCTGGTCTTGCGCGGACCGCCATCGCGCTGGGCCGTATCCGGATGCGCCTCGGACGTGTCGAGCAGGCCGGCGAGGCGTTCGCGTCCGCCGCCGCGATCTCGGAGCGTGCGCTCGGGCCCGAGCACGCGGACGTCGGAGAGGCGCTCGCGGAGCTCGGTCTCGCGCGCAACGTGCAGGGCCGGATCGCCGACGCCGGATCGATCCTGGCCCGAGCGCTGACGCTTCGGGAGCGTGCCGTCGGCATCGGGCATCCCGACCTCGTGCCGCTCGAGAGCGCGCTCGGCGCGATATGCGCCGTCCGAGGCGATGACGTCCACGCCGAACCGCTGATCCGGCGCGCGCTCGCAACGCGCGCTCGACTAGGAGGCGAAGAAGATGCCGCGCTCGGTTCCGACCTGCATACGCTCGCGACGATCTGCGCGAGGACAGGTCGCGTGACGGACGCGGACGAGCTCTACGTGCGGTCGCTGGCGATCCGGGAGCGCGTCCTCGGGGCGGACAACATCGATGTCGCGGGCTCACTCGCGGGTCTCGCCGAGGTCCGTCGCGACACGGCGCGTGTGCGAGACGCCGAGCCGCTCGCCCGTCGCGCACTCGCGATCCGCGAGAAGCTTCTTGGATCGGAGCACGCTGAGGTCGCGCGCGCGCTGCACGACCTCGCGCTCGTCGAGGAGGCGCTCCCGAACGGGGAGGACGCCGAGCCGCTCTACGCCCGATCGCTGTGGATCCGCGAGCGGCAGAACCCCGAGGGATCACCGGAAATCGATGAGACGCTGACGCGGCTTGGTCGCCTACTCGTTCGGCGCGGCCGGCACGCGGAAGCCGCGGACCTGTACGAGCGCCTCGTGGCCTCCCGGCAACGCGTTCTGGGCCCCGACGACCCCGCGGTCGGCGAGGCGATGCACGAGCTTGGTGCCGCAAGCCGCCGTGCCGGTGATGTCGCGGCTGCGGAGGCTGCGCTCACGACGGCGCTTGGGATCCGCGAGCGCTCGCTCGGCGCGTACGACGCGCGCGTCGCGGAAACGTCGCACGAGCTCGGACTCGCGCGCCTCGCGGCCGGTCATGTCACCGAAGCGGTGGCGTTGCTCGAGCGAGCTCTCGCCGCCGGTGAAGCGACATATGGTGCGATCGACCTCCGCACGGCCGACCTCGCTGCCGACCTCGGGCACGCCCTGGCCGCGGCCGGTCGGCTCGCGGACGCGACGGAGAATTTCAGGCGCTCGCTCGCCGTTCAGGAGCGCACGCGCGGTTCAAGTGATCCCGAAGTGCTGGCCGTCCTCGACGGCCTCGGCGCCGTTCTCCGCGGACGCGGCGAGCTTGCGGAGGGGGAGGCGGTCCTCCGGCGTGCGCTTCTGGCGCGCCAGCGCGCCGGGGCCGACGAGGCCGTCTTGAGCGATGCAATGGTCGCGCTCGGTGTGGTGCTTCGCGACCGACGCAAGGTACCTGAGGCCGAGACGCTTCTCTCATCGGCCATCGAGATGCGACAGCGCAGGATGCCGCCGAACGAGATCGCGGTCGCGGAGGCGATCCAGGAGCTCGCGACTCTCTATCGCGTCGACTGGAAGCTCGCTGATGCGGAGCGGCTTTACGTACGCGTGCTCGAGATGCGCGAGCGTGCGCTGGGCCCCGACCATCCGGATGTGGCCGAGACGTTGCTCAATCTCGAACGGACGTACCTCGGGCTGGGCAACCATGGGGAGGCCGATCGAGTCCATCGCCGCGCCGCGGCGATCGTCCCCGTGTGACGGGACCTGCTCCAGTCCCAACTCCCCGCGTGCGACGCTTGCTTCGCAGGGCCGTGGTCGCCATCTGCGCCGTAGTGATCCTGACGGCCGGCGTTCTTGCGATCTACGTGGCCAGGCCAGAAAGCGGTCTCGGCCACTATCTGCTCGACGCTATCGAGTATCCGATTCGCCAGAACGAGGGGCTTCAATACGACGTGCACCGCGCGCTCGGCAAGATCTTCTCACTCTGCCCTTGCACGGCCGGCCTGTCGGCGGACCAATACCGCAGGGCGTCGTTCCACCGACCGGATCATGAGGAGACGACCGCGCCCTAAGGTCCGCGGGTCCGTTAGCGGACGGTCACCAGCCAGAACACACCGTAGTCCTCGAGCCACGAGGCGCCTTCGATGAGGGGACGCAGATACAGGCGGTATGTGCCCGGTGTCATCGGAGCCTGGATCGTGAACTGGAACCACGCGATCTGTCCGGGGCCGACGTACTGCGCGGGCTGGATCGCGATCCGGTTGTAGCGCGGCCACCCCGTGTTGGGTGAACCGGCCTGACCGTCGCCCCCCAGCGGGCTGGCCATGTCTTGTCCCGGCTCTGGACTCCAGGTGCCGAGGTACGCGACCTCCCCCATGCGCCCGCTGACCCAACCGATCGCACCGGAGTTGTAGAACGCGACCGTCGCCGTCGAACGCTGACCGACGCAGAGTGTCGGGTAACCACTCTGCCCGTACCACGACGCATGAAGTCCCCCGACGCCCGACGCAACGCTGGAGGGCGCGGGGATGCCCGGTCCTACGGAGGCAATGCAGGCTCCGGGAGGACCCGGTGATGCGGTCGGACTGGGTGACGGCGCACCGGTCGGCGACGCTGTCGGACTGGGTGGCGGCGTCGACGGAGGAGGAGAGGTCGGGCTCGGTGCGGGCGGCGGGCTTGGCGTCGAAGTCACTCCACCTGAGAGCGGAAGCGCGCCGGCCGCGTAGTACTGCGCCGCCTTGGCGCGAAAGAAGCCACCGTCGTCATCCGCACTCAGCGACGCCATCGTGTTCCCGTTGATCGGCGCGGGGTCGGTCAGTCCATCACCCGCGGAGTCGCACGCACAAGTCGCGCCGTCAGCGCCTCGTCCGAAGACGATCGCGATGACGCCCGCGTTCGCGTACGTGATGAGGTGCGCCCGGCCAGGATCGTCGATGAGCCACTCGACGTGATTGTCCTGATAGTGATCCCAGGTGTTGTTCATCGCCCTCATCTTCGTGTTGCCGAGCGGGACCTGCCACATGACCAGAGGCCTCTGCGTCAGCGCGTCGAACCTCGCGACGAAGCGCACGTTCCGCGCGTAGTCCGCGGCCGACCACGAGGACGCACCGCCGTCGCCGTATTGGAATTGCTTGAATGCCGCGTCGCGGTCGCTCGGGTCGATGAACGCCAGATCGAAATTCGCACCGAGCGAGAGATAGAAGTTGCCGGCGCGCGCTCCGAGCGCGTCGACGGTCGCGTCGCTCGGATCCGAATACAGGATGTCATTTCCCGTGGCCCACACGCTCAGGTGGAATGCGACCAGCACGCCCGGCGCGTAGAGATCACGCAGTCGAAGGATCGCCCGGGCGAGCCCGGCGGCCGTGTCAGGCAGCCCGGCAAGATCGGACAGGCCGGTCGATGCGACCCGGACGCCGGTCACGGTCGACGCGTCGTCGCCGGTCGCGCGCTGCTGGAGATAACCCCAGAGGTCGGGTTCCATGTGCAGGACGACCGAGTTCCCAAATGGCGCGGCGCGCTGGAAGAACAGCTTGAGATCGTTGAAGTACGCCGTCATCGTCGAGGTGTTGCTTAGATTGGACGTGAGCTTGGCCGCCTCGTTGGCGCCGGTAGCCGGCAGGGACTGCAGCAGCATGTAGTAGTCGAAGACCGATCTCATTCCGTTGGCCTGAGACTCCTGCGCGTAGTTCGTGACGAATGCGCCATTCGGGTTCCACGTGGCCCAGCCGCTGCCCGTATTGACACCGCCGGCGAGGTACTGCGACCGCAGGCCGAACGGGGCGGTCGCCCGCATTTCACCAGCGTCACCGGGTCCGCTCGACATACCGAGCTGCAACGTGGCGGGCCAACCCGGCGGAGCCGCGACCGATGCAGGAGCACCCGCAGCGGTATCCGACAGGAACGGGATACACGCCGCGACGACAAGCGTGAGGAGGGCTGACAGGGTTCGCGTTCGCATGCCTCGAATCCCTCGCATAGGTGAAGCCTTCTGCGGCGGCGGCGCAATGCTGAGCTCGTGCCCGATCTCTCTCACCTCATCCAGTATCGCTGCATCCGCGGCGAGCACTTGGTCCAGAAGACGAAAGAGCGCGTGTTCGTCCACCAATCAAGTTGGGCGTACTGTCCTGCGGGCAGGGGTGCCGCCGATCATCAGTTCCTGCCGACCGGCGGTCTTGACCGTCGTCACCTGGAGACACGCCAGGGCACCCGCGGGAAGATCTAGACGCGGAGACCTGGCCTCGAACCTACTGGGCGGCGGGCGTGACGATCTTTGACTCCATGACGATCGGACCGGCGCGGCGGCCCCACGCGGAGTCCTCGATGGTCACCGCGCAGCGATCGAATCCCGCGATCGCCGCCGTGACGTCGACGGCCTGCACGTCCCTGCCGTTCGGGACGAAGTTCGCGCCGCGGACCCAGGTGTTGTCCGCGCTCACGAGCCAGATCGTGTAGAACTGGCCCTGCGGCAGCGGCTTGAGGTCGTGGAAGACAACGAACGGCGGCCGCCCCTCGACACGCGGTGCGATGAGCGTTCCGCCGGATCCGGTCCAGTCGTTCGTGCCGGCCATGTACCACCACCGGCCGCCCTCCCGGAGCCCCTCGACGATCGACTCGTACGACGCGCGCTCGCTCGCGACGACCTTCAGCTCATTCGAGAGGCTCAGGTTCTCGTTGACGAGCGCCGCGGCGCCCACCGCGAGCCACATCACCGCGGCCAGGGCGAGGGCCGGCCGAAGCAGACGCGGGATCCACGCCGTCTCGCGCTTCGGGGCACGGTCGGCGGCGAGCACGGCGCGGGCCGAGGCGAGGATGCGCTCGCGCAGTTGGCCGGGCACGTCGCGGTCGGGCAGGGTCTCGGGCAGCTCCTGGACGACCTCGTCGATGGCGCGCGCCTGCTCGCGGCAGGCGGGGCACTCCGAAAGATGTGCGGCGACGCGAGCGACGTCGATCGGCGCCAGCGCGCCGAGCGCATACAGCTCCAGCTCGTCAGTGACGTGCGTCATCGCGACTGCTCCCGGAAGGTTCCCTGGAGCTCGAGCGCGCGTCGGAGCTTCTGCAGCCCGATGCGCATCCGACCTTTCACCGTTCCGAGCGGCACGCCCATGAGCTCGGCCAGCTCAACGTGGGTGTAGCCACCGAAGTATGCGAGCTCGATCGTGCGCCGCTGCGCCTGCGGCAGTCCCTCGAGCGCCGCGCGGACGGTCTGATGCTCGACGTTGCGCTCGGCGGCTTCCGCCGTGTCGTCGTCGGCTGCTCGCTCGGCCGCCGCCTCGAGCGGGGCCGGGCGGAAGGTCGTCTTGCGCCGGAGCACGTCGACGGCGCGGTGGTGAACGATCGACATGAGCCAGCCGCGGACGTTGCCGCGCTCCCGGCGGTAGCTGCCGGCGCCCCGCCAGGCTGAGATGTACGCGTCGTGGACGACGTCCTCCGCGGCCTCGCCCTCGCCCAGGATCCGGTATGCGAGCGCGTAGGCCAGGCGGCCGTAGCGGTCGTAAAGCGTCGCGAGCGCGCCGAGATCGCGCTCTGCGAGCGCGACGATGAGGACGTCGTCAGGCTGGTCGGAGGTGTTCGGCACTGCGACGACTGTACGGACGGCGTCCAGTGCCGGATGAGGGGGGACAAAAAAGCGTCCCGAGCGAACTGCCTCCGTGCCCTACCGCTGCATCGATGGTCAGCGGCCTGGCCGTGGAGCCGATCCTCGATATCCTCTCGGACCGCCTTTGATGCTATCTCCGGTTGCGCTCCCGGGGACCGGTGTCCTTGATGGAATCTCGGACCCGTTCCCTTTGACAGTCCCCTCGGGACAAGAGGAAATCTACTTGGCGCACCGGAGAGCGGGCAACCGGCTTATCCACGTAACGCCAGCCAAGTCGTCCACAAACGCGACAAGTTTTCAACACGCCATCGACAGCGGCTTCGTCATGAAGGAGGGTCGAAAAAGTTCGCGGTCGACTTCGGCCCGATTCGAAAGAAATCCCGAGGCTCCGGCGTCGGGAGATCGCTCCCCCAGACGCAAGCTCCCCGGGAATGGCGAGCAATCTGACGCGGCTCGCGCTGGCGGTGAAGTCCCTTTTCCACAATCACGCGCCCGTGTTGTCCACGGGCTCGCGGAAGTTTCCACGCTCCGTCCACAAGCGGCGGTCGCACCTAACATCGAAACGGTGTTCGACCCCATCCTCGACCCCCTCAATCCCGAGCAGCGCGCCGCCGTGACCCACGGCGAAGGGCCGCTGCTGATCCTGGCCGGCGCGGGCTCCGGGAAGACGCGCGTCCTCACGCACCGCATCGCCTACCTGATCCGCGACCTCGGCGTCCCGCCGCGCTCGATCCTTGCGGTGACCTTCACGAACAAGGCGGCGCGCGAGATGCGGGAGCGGCTCGAGCGCCTGCTCGGTGAGGGGCAGCTCCACGATCTGACGGTCGGGACGTTCCACGCGTTCTGTGCCCGCCTGCTGCGCCGTGACGGCCCACTGGTCGGCATCGACCGCGCGTTCGCGATCTACGACGAGGGCGATCAGCGCGCGCTCATCCGCCAGGCGATGTCGGAGCAGGGCGTCAGCGAGCGCCTCTTCTCGCCGGGGGCCATCCGCGCCGTCATCTCCGGTGCGAAGAACGAACTCAAGGGCGCGGCCGACATGGCGAGCGCGCCGCGCAACCAGCTCGACCGCATCGGGTCGCTCGTCTGGCAGCGCTACGACGCGTTGCTCCGCGAGAACAACGCCGTCGACTTCGACGACCTCCTCCTCCTGGTCTGCCGGCTGTTCGAGACGAGCGACAGCGCGCTCGAGAAATGGCAGGAGCGCTACCAGCACATCCTCGTCGACGAGTACCAGGACACCAACCGCGCGCAATACGTCCTCCTGCGCTACCTCGCCGGCTTCCGGAGGAACCTCGCCGTCGTCGGCGACGACGACCAGAGCGTTTTCAGCTGGCGAGGCGCCGACGTGCGCAACATCCTCGACTTCGAACGGGACTACCCGAACGCGACGGTCGTGAAGCTCGAGCAGAACTACCGGAGCACGCAGAAGATCCTCGACGCCGCGTGGTCCGTCGTCCGCAACAACGCGGCGCGAAAAGAGAAGAAGCTCTGGACCAAGCGCGAGGGCGGTCCCGCCGTCGTGGTGATCGAGTCCTACGACGAGCATCACGAGGCCCAGGCGATCGCGCGTGAGATCGAACGCCTGCAGCGGCAGGGCGAGGTGAAGAACAACCGCGACGTCGCGGTCCTCTACCGCACGAACGCGCAGTCCCGCGCGATCGAGGACGTGTTCCGCTCCTTCGGCCTGGCGTATCAGGTCGTCGGCGGCGTGTCCTTTTATCAGCGGCGCGAGGTCAAAGACACCCTGGCGTACCTCCGGGTCGTTCGGAACCCGCTCGACAGCGTCGCCCTCGCTCGCGTGATCAACAAGCCGCCCCGTGGGATCGGCGACAAGACGCGCGCGAGGCTCTTGGCCTTCGCGCGTGCGAACGAGCTGACGCCGACGGAGGCGCTGCTCCGGGCTGAAGAGATCGCGGACATCCCGAAGCGGCAACAGACCGCGCTCACCGCGTTCGGCCGGCTCGTCGTCAAGTTGCGCGAGGAAGCGACAAAGCGCGAGCTCCCGGATCTGCTCGACCAGGTCATCGAAGGGACCAGCTACGGCACGTATCTAAAGGACGGCACCGAGGAGGGGGAGGAGCGGCACGCCAACGTGCTCGAGCTGCGCAGCCTCGCGGAAGAGTTCCTCACGTTCCCGCAGGAGGAGCAGCTTCCGGCGTTCCTTGAGCAGGTCGCGCTCGTGTCGGACGTGGACGAGTTCGCCGACGCGAAGCCGGTCGCGACACTCATCACGCTCCATGCCGTGAAGGGACTCGAGTTCCCGATCGTCTTCCTCACGGGCATGGAGGATGGCGTCTTCCCGCACGCGCGGTCACTCGACGACGAAGCACGGCTCGAAGAGGAGCGCCGCCTCGCGTACGTCGGCATCACTCGCGCAAAGGACCGGGCATTCCTCACGTTCGCGCGCCGCCGGATGCTGTTCGGGCGGACCAACGAGAACCCGCCGTCGCGCTTTCTGCTCGAGCTCCCATCGGAGGGGATCGAGCACCGCGGTCGTGTCGAGACGGAGGAGCGCGACGTGTGGGCCGACCTCGACTGGGATCGCGACCGCGAGCGGTACGAGGAGCGCAAGGCGGCGCGACACGACGCCGCGCTCGCCGGATTGCCCGGCCAGTGGACCGGCCGCGCCGAAGCGCCTCGGAGGCGCATCGCCGCCGGTGATACGAAGTTCCGCGCGGGCGACCACGTGCGCCATCCCTCGCTCGGGACCGGCGTCGTCGTCTCGAGCCAGGTGCGCAGCGATGACGAGGAAGTGATCGTCGCCTTCCCGGACAAGGGCGTTAAGAAGCTCATGGCGTCGTTCGCGAAGCTGGCGAAGGCCTAGCCTAGCGCGCGAGCCGCATCTCCCGGCGGAACTTCTTCCAATCTGAGGCCTTCACCGAGAACAACACGTCGGTGAGGATCTGGACGGCACCGAGCGCGAGAAGCAGCAACACCGCCCAGGCGTCGGTGCCGATCGCCACCGCGTACGGAACGACGAGGAACGGAGTGAGCTTCGTGGCGATCGCGCCCGCAGCGTGCATCCACGCTCGCTGCCGCGGTGATGCGCGCAAGTACGACGCGTAATCGATCTTGAATCCCGGCTGCGGCTTCTTCGGAAGGTCGACGAACCAATCGGTGAAATCGATGCCGACCAAGGTGCCGACCGCCAGATGGGCGAGCCCGTGCGTCGTCGTATCCAGCGCGCCGGCGGCGACGAGCACGAGGAGCTCGCGCCACGGATGATCGACGCCGAGCGCCAGGCCGAGGAGCAGCAGGCCGCCGAACAGCCCGAGGTCGAGGGCGATGACGCCGAGGCTGACCGGGAACGCCAACCGAACATGGCGACGGAATGCTTGACGATCGATCGTGGCGATGCGCGTCGCGTAGCGGTCAACGAGCTCGTGGCGCCGCTTGACTGCGGCGACCGCGCGCCAAAAGCCCAGCGCGCGCAGATCCAGCGCGCCGGGTCGGGCCAAGCCGTGCTCGCAGGCGACGAGGATGCGCTCGACCGCGGACTCGTCCACGCCGGTCAGCCTACGCTCGCGTCGGACTCGTGATGATCGTCTTGCCAACACCATTCGCATTCGGGTTGGCGCATACGAGAAGTTCAATCAAAAGGACGGCTCCTAAACCCACCTTCAGGAGCCGCCCGCTTCCGTGACGTCGGCCAGCCTAGTCCCGTCGAGCCCCGGCGGAAATAGCCGCAACGAGAACTCAACCAACAGCAGTCGAACAGATGACTTGCACAAACGTTTAGTAGTGCGGCGCGGGGGCCGTCGCTTGTGTCTAACCCACCAGGACCTGGGCGGTCCCCGCGCACTAACGAATCTCCTCTACCGCAGTGGCTGTTGCCTCACCCGAGCGGGGGACAGGCGCGGCCCCACCAGCCTGAAGCGCGGACCGGCAGGGCGGCCATTCGGCCATCTCGACAGGTCGCGAGGTCCGGTCTCAACCGAACCTCAACCGACCGCGCGTAGTAAGGGTGCGGATCCGAAGGTGGAGCAAGTGACGGATCAGCGATCACAGGATTCGGGTGCGGCTCGTGTCGCCGAATCGGTTCGACGCGCTCTTCTGCTGGTAGGTCCTGCTGAGGGCGGCAACGAGCGCATCGACGATGCGACTCAGGATCGAGAAGCGACGATCGGCGCCGCCTACACCTCGACGCCTCAGCTACCGAGAGGATCAGACTGAGGCGGTCGCCGGCCCTCGTCTTCTCCCCGGGCCGGCTCTAGCTCAGCTTTCGACGTCGGCCACCATGGCCACCGCTCGCGACGTCAGCACTGGCGGCTGAGCGAGAGTCGCGGCATGGCCGCGCGAGCTCCACGAGCTCGCGGCGCCGCTTGCTCGCACGCGACGAGGTGCGCTCGATCGCCGACTCGCCCACGCTGTCGGCGTACGCTCGCGTCGAACCCGGTCAGGAGGATCACATGCCGAAGACGCGAGCTGAACGAGCGCGAGGGCGTGGTGAAACGCCATCAAAGCGAGCGTTGAGAGGCGCGCAGAAGAGCGCCCGACAGGATCAGGAGGTCGGCGTCACGAGCCGCGCGCGCAAGCGAAAGCAGGGTGGGGAGACGGTCCCCGATCCGCGCTACGGCGGCCGTCCCGGGCGAGAGCGCTCGAAGTGGCAGCCGCCGAAGAAGACGATGAGTCCCAGGCAGAAGAAAGCCGTCCGCGCGAAGACCTAGTGTCCAAAGAGGAACGCGCCGCCGAGCTGCGAGAGCGGATCGAGAAGGCGAACTACGAATACCACGTCCTCGACACGCCGACGATCGCCGACGAGGCGTACGACGCGCTCATGCGCGAGCTCCAGGAGCTCGAAGCGAAGCATCCCGAGCTCGTCACGCCCGACTCGCCGACGCAGCGCGTCGGGGCGCCGGCCTCCAACCGCTTCGCGCCGGTGGAGCACGCTCGCCCGATGCTCTCGCTCGCCAACGCGTTCGACGAGACGGAGCTCCGCGCGTTCGACCAACGTGTGCGGAAGGGACTAGGCCGCGACGACGTTGGCTATGTGTGCGAGCTCAAGATCGACGGGCTCGCGATCAACCTGACCTACGAAGGCGGGAAGTTCGTTCAGGGCGCGACGCGCGGCGACGGCTTCATCGGCGAGGAGGTCACGGCGAATCTGCGGACCATCAAGTCGATCCCGCTCACCCTCCGCGAAAAGGTCCCCGGCCGCGTCGACGTGCGCGGGGAGGTCTATCTGCCGACCGCGTCGTTCGAGGCGACGAACAAGGAGCGCGCCGAGCGCGGCGAGCCGCTCTTCGCGAATCCGCGCAACGCGGCCGCGGGCGCGGTGCGGCAGCTCGACCCGAGCGCGACCGCCAAGCGCAATCTCGCGATGTGGTCGTACTCAGCCGCGGGGCTCGACGTGATGTCGCAGCGGCAGCTCCTCGAGCGGCTGCGCGAGCTCGGAGTGCGAACAAATCCGCATTGGAGGCCGGCCAAGGACATCGACGAGGTGCTGTCCTTCATCGCGGAGTGGCGCGACAAGCGGCACGAGCTGGACTACGGCACGGACGGCGTCGTCGTGAAGGTCGATCGCTTCGAGGATCAGGAACGCCTGGGCTTCGTGTCCCGGAGTCCGAAGTGGGCGATCGCGTTCAAGTTCCCGGCGGAGCAGGCGACGACCACCGTCGAGGACATCAAGGTGTACGTCGGACGCACTGGCGTCCTCACGCCCGTCGCGTGGCTCGCGCCGGTCCTCGTCGGCGGCACGACGGTGCGCCGCGCGACTCTGCACAACCTCGACGAGGTGCGCCGTCTCGATGTGCGGGTGGGGGACCGTGTCGTCATTCAGCGTGCCGGCGACGTGATCCCGGAGGTCGTGCGCGCGGAGCACGAGGCGCGAGCGAAAGGGAAGCGGTATCGGCGTTTCGCGATGCCCGACCGCTGCCCCGAATGCGGGGGCGCGGTCGAGCACGCCGAGGGCGAGGTCGCGTACCGCTGCGCGAACCCGGAGTGCCCCGCGAAGACCGGACAGCGCATCGGTCACTTCGTGGGGCGCGGTGGCTTCGACATCGAAGGCATGGGCTGGTCGCTCATCACGCAGCTGCAGGAACGGGGCCTCGTGACGAATCCGGCGGACGTCTTCTTCATCACGAAGGAGCAGCTGCTCGAACTCGACCGTTTCGCCGAGAAGAGCGCCTCGAACATCTACGAACGGATACAGAAGGCGCGCCAGCGGCCCCTGAGCCGGATGCTGAACGCTCTCGGCATCCCGCACGTCGGAGAGACGACCGCCGACGATCTCGCGCACTGGCTGGCGGGGCGCCTGCCGAAGGAGGCGACGTTCGCGGACGTGCTGCGCATCCTCAGATCGACGGCCGCCGAAGAGCTGCAGTCGATCGATGGCGTGGGCGAGGTCGTCGCGCGGAGCATCAGCGAACACTTCCAACGTCCGGAGGAGCAGCGCTTCCTGGAGCGACTCAGCGAAGCGGAGCTACGCCCGATCCTTCCCGCACCACATGCCGTCGCGGCCGCGAGCGGTCCGTTCGCGGGTAAGACCGTCGTGTTCAGCGGAACGCTCGAGCGGCGCTCGCGTGAAGATGCTGAGGCCCTCGTGCGCTCGCTCGGGGGTAAGACGACGAGTTCCGTCAGCGCGAAAACGGATCTGCTCGTTGCGGGACCGGGCGCGGGCACCAAGCTCGAGAAAGCACATCAGCTGGGTGTCAAAGTGGTAGACGAGGCGACCTTCGACGCTATGCTCCGTTAGGCATTTAGGAAGGGGTTCAGACGGACTTGTACCAACCGCAAACGCAGACACGACCAGTGGCACCCGCGGGCTCCGCTCCCGGGATGCACCCGGAGATGCCCGCGATCCCGCTGCCGCCCGAGCCGCAGACGATCGAGCAGACCGGACTCACGCTCGGCTTCCTCGCGGACCTCGCGTTGAAGACGCTCTACCTACGTGGCCAGATGTCGATGGCCGACCTCGCGAATGCGCTCGGTCTGAGCATCCAGGGCGTGACCGACAAGATCATGGATTTCCTCAAGACCGAGCGTTTGGTCGAGATCCGCGGCGGCGCGGGCATCTCGTCCGCGTCGTACCAGTTCGTCATCGTCGACCGCGGCTCGGAGAAGGCGCAGGAGGCGCTCGCGCGCAGCCAGTACGTCGGCAAGGCGCCGGTGCCGCTCGCGACCTACATCGCGGCGGTGCAGCGCCAGTCCATCTCGAACATCCACGTCACGCCGGAGGACCTCGCGCGCGCGTTCGCGCACATGGTCATCCCGCGCGAGACGCTCGCGCAGCTCGGGCCGGCCGTGAACTCGGGGAAGTCGATCTTCCTGTTCGGCCCACCCGGCAACGGCAAGACCACGATCGCCGAGGTGCTCGTTTCGCTGTTGCGTGGCGAAGTTGTCCTGCCGTATGCGGTCGAGATCGACCAGCAGGTCATCAAGATCTTCGACCAGGTCTACCACCGGCCGGTCATGGAGCAGGCGGCGTCCGACCGACTCCGTTTCGACCATCGCTGGATCATCAGCAAGCGTCCCATCGTGATGACCGGCGGCGAGCTCACGCTCGAGACGCTCGACCTCATCTACGACGAGACCTCGAAGTTCTACGAGGCGCCGTTCCAGATGAAGGCGAACGGCGGCATCTTCATGGTCGACGACTTCGGCCGGCAGCGCGTCTCGCCGAAGGACCTCCTGAACCGCTGGATCGTCCCGCTCGAGAAACGCGTCGACTACCTCACGCTCCACACCGGCAAGAAGATCGAGATCCCCTTTGACATGCTCATCATCTTCTCGACCAACCTGGATCCTGCCGATCTCGTCGATGAGGCCTTCCTTCGGCGCATCCGCTACAAGATCGGCATCGAGGCGCCGACCGTTGCGCAGTACGAAGAGATCTTCAAGCGCATGTGCGCGCGGAAGAACATCGAGTACCGCGCCGAGTCGATGTCCCAGATCCTCGCGATCTACCGTACCAAGAACATCGGGCTGCGCTCGTGCCACCCGCGCGACATCATCGAGCAGCTGATCGACACGGCGCGCTTCCTCGGCCAGCCACCCGCGCTCACGTCGCAACTTGTCGAGATGGCATGCGAGTCGTACTTCGTCTCCCTCGATCCGGTCGGCAACCCAAAGGACTGACCACGCCCCGCTAGATGGGACTGGGCGCGCCGCACGACGGCCTCGCACCGACCCCGCCGATGGGCTGGAACTCCTGGAACCGCTTCGGGCCTTTCGTGTCCGATCAGCTGGTGCGTGAGACCGCCGATGCGCTCGTCGAGAGCGGCATGCGCGACGCGGGGTACCGCTACGTCGTCATCGACGATGCGTGGGAGGGCAGCCTGCGCGGCGACGACGGGCATCTGGAGCCCAACCTCTGGCGCTTCCCCAACATGCGCGACCTCGCCGCCTACATCCACGACCGCGGCCTGCGGTTCGGGCTGTACACGTGTGGCGGCGATCGCACCTGCCAGGGCTATCCCGGCAGCCGCGGCCACGAGTTCATCGACGCGCGGCGCTTCGCCGGCTGGGACGTCGACTTCATGAAGGTCGACTGGTGCCACAGCAAGGGCCTCGATACCCGCGCCGCATACAGGTTGTGGTCGGAAGCGATACGCGCGACCGGTCGGCGGATGGTGCTCTCGATCTGCGAATGGGGCTACGACCGTCCATGGGAGTGGGCCGGCGGCGTCGGGCACCTCTGGCGGACGTCAGAAGACATCGCCGACCGCTGGGACAGCGTGATGGACATCCTCGACCAGCAGGAGGCGCTTGCGGAGTTCGCTGGCCCCGATCATTGGAACGATCCGGACATGCTCGAGGTCGGGAACGGCGGGATGACGGAGGTCGAATACCGCGCGCACTTCTCGCTCTGGGCGATCCTCGCCGCGCCGCTGATGGCGGGGAACGACGTGCGCGCGATGAGCGAGGAGACGCGCGCGATCCTCACCGCGCCCGAGGTGATCGCGATCGATCAGGACCCGCTGGGACGTCAGGGCCGGCGTGTGCGACAGGAGAACGGCGTGGAAGTCTGGGTGCGCGAGCTCGATGGTGATGGCCGCGCGGTACTGCTACTGAACCGGGGTGAGGCCGCCGCGCGCGCCGAGGTCACGTGGGATCTCGTCGGCGGCTCGCGTTCGGACACCGCGCTCGTGCGCGATCTGTGGGAGCGCCAGGACGTCGGCCGGCGCACCGAGGGATACGACGTCACGCTCGAGCCGCACTCGGCGGCGCTGCTGAAGGCGACGCGAGACAACGCCGCGCGTGCGTGAGACAGCAGAGGAGCTCGGCCCGGCCTAACGCACGCGGTGGTCGTAAAGCCGCGCGTGCGGAACGATGGCGAGCCACCGAGGCGCGAGCGCGCGCCAAATGCGCAGCGCCTCGATAACGAAGCGGAAGAAGAGCCGTTCCGCCGTGCCCCACCGCAGCTCGAAGGCACTGCGGAGTGGGGGCGGCAGCAGCCCGGCCGCGATCACGTCGGTCGGCCAGTAGAGGGCGTCGGGCAGCGCGGCGAACGGATGCGTCACCGTCCGAGCAACGAGTCGGCTCGTGATGTTCGGCACGACCGCCGTCTCGAGCATGTCGCGCTCGTACCGCTCGAGATCGCCGATCGTAGGCGGGAAGAGGTCGTCCGGGACACCGAGCTCGCGCGCGAAGACCTTGCCTTCGTCCCAGTAGCGCTGCCG
>JBGPZT010000087.1:0-11590 GCA_041493915.1 Candidatus Limnocylindria bacterium | reverse complement strand
GGAGCGATCTCGCGCGCATGGCCGGCGAGATACACGAGCTGCGCGCGGCACGTCCGAGCGATCCGCTGCGACTGCGCGCGGCGCGTCAGGCCGCGCGTGAGCTGCTGCTCGCGCAGTCGAGCGACTGGCCGTTCCTGGTCACCACAGGTCAAGCCGCGGACTACGCGGTGGAGCGCTTTCGCAGCCACGCGCTGCGCTTCCGTCGATCGCTGGAGCTCGCGCGCATTGGCACGAGTGCCGATGAGATCGAGCTGCGCAGCCTCGAGCGCACGGACAATCCGTTCCCCGACGCGAGCCCCGACGATTTCTCGCCGGCACGCGGCGCGGTGGCTGCGCGGGCCTAGCCTTTCTTCGGCGCCTCGCCCTTCGGCGCGGGTGCGCCGGACTTTCCGGCAGGCGCGCCAGGTTTCGCCGCCGCGCCCGGCTTGCCACCAGCCGCACCTGGCGCCGCAGCACCGGCAACAGCCGGCGCGGCACCTTCGACTGGCGCCTCCGCACCCTCGGCCGCGACCTCGCCCTCGACGGGAGCGGCGACCGCCGCCACTGGCTCTACTTCGATGTGGACCGGAACGGCCTTCACGATGAGCTCGTCCGGGTCGTCGACGATGCGGACGGTCGTCTTGTCGACGACCAGATCGCGAACGAAGAGCGCGTCGTCGATCTCGATGAGCGGTGAGAGATCGACGTCGATGGCGTGTGGCATGTCCTGCGGGAACGCCTCCACCGTGACGTGGTCGCGAGCGTGCACGAGCACCGCGCCGAGGGTCTTCACCGCGGGCGACTCGTGCACGAAGTGCAGCGGGACCTCGGCGTGCGTCTTTTCGGTGAGGCTCACGCGCTGGAAGTCCACGTGCAGCAGGTGGCCGGTCAGGGTGTCGCGCGCGACGCCGTGGATGAGGGCTGGGATCGCGTCGCTGTCGAGGCCTTCGAGCGACAGCAGCGTCGTGTTGCCCCACCGGCGGTAGGAGCGTTCAAAGGAGCGGAGGTCGGTCTGGACCGATGTCGAGTCTTTGCGCCCGCCGAAGACGACACCCGGGAGCACGCCGTCGCGGCGCAGCTGGGCGACCTTCTTACCCACCACCTGGCGGGGTCCGACAGTGAGCTTTTCGGCTTCGGCCAAAACGGAACTCCCCTAATGGATGCGTGCGAGGTCCTAAGTATCTCAGGGCGGCGTCGGGAAATCCAAGACCAGGCGCACTGGGCCGCTCAGAGCGAGCAATGTGGGACATTGCAGCCGCTGTAGACCGACGCCCCAGACCAGGACGCGCTCGAAGTCCTCGACCAGTCGCACCTCTTTGAGCAGCGGCGTCGTCGTGGGCTTGAGCGAGGTCCCGCCGGTGTAGCTCCGGGAGCCGTCGTTCGGGTTCACCGTCGATGCGTTCTGGAAGCGGACGCCGAACAGGGCGCTCCCGTCGATCGGCACCGGTTGGCCGCTCGGCCCCGAGAGCGACGTCGCGACGGCGATCCGGTAGGGCGGCAGGCCGTACACGCCCGGGGCCGTGCTGGGCCCGAACTCGAAGACCAGCCGGTCGAAGCCTGGGTTGTGGGCGATCCGGATCGCCACCAGCTGCGCCTGATTCGCCGTGGCCCCCCCGGTCCGCTCCGGGCAGGCGGTCGCGGGCGTGCTTCCCGGGCTGGCGGGCGCGGTCGGACTCGGCGCGGCGGTCGTCGGCGCCGCCGTGGTCGGGGCGACGGTCGCGGTCCGGGTGGCGATGGGCGCGGCGGTCGTCGGAGCCACGGTCGGCTGGGTGGTGGGGCTCGGGCTCGAGCGTGGCAGGACGACGCGCTCTGGACCACAAGCGCTCACCACGACGACCGCGATGGCCACCAAGAGGGCGCCGTAGAGCAGGAGACGACCGATCAACGCCTCGATCGTGACGCATCCGCGCTGCTCTGTCGAGTTCGCTGACAAACAGGCGAGCCCTTCGTACGCAGAGCGTACGAAACGGCGTCAACAAGCGTTTTACGCTAAAATGCCCTCAATTGGCCGACCGGCTGCGCGTGGCGCTGGTCTTCCACCAGCACCAACCCGCGGGGAACTTCCCGTCTGTCTTCTCAGAGGTGACCGAGCGCGCATATGCGCCGCTCGTGGCCGCCCTCTATCGCCATCCCGAAGTGAAGGCGAGCCTCCATTTCTCCGGCCCGCTCCTGGACTGGCTCGAGGCCAACCGTCCCGACGTGATCGGCGATCTCTCCGACCTCGTTCGGCGTGGCCAGATCGAACTCCTGTCGGGCGGCTACTACGAGCCCGTGCTCGTGGGTGTGCCACGGCGCGACGGCGTGGGGCAGATCCGCGCCCTCACCGACCGGGTCAACGCGATCTTCGGGCAGCGGCCGCTGGGAGCGTGGCTGACCGAGCGCGTGTGGGAGCCGCACCTTCCGTCGCTCCTCGCTGAGGCGGGCATCGCGTACACCGTTCTCGACGACGAGCACTTCCTGCGCGCCGGCCTGAAGAAGGACGAGACCGGCGAGTCATACATCACCGAGGACCAGGGCCTACCGGTGATCGTGTTCCCCGGCAGCATGAAGCTGCGCTACCTCATCCCGTTCCGCGACGTGAGCGCGACGATCAAGGAGCTCCGCGAGCGGCATGCCGCCGGCGCGCGCCTCGTCGTGTACGCGGACGACGGCGAGAAGTTCGGCGCGTGGCCTGGCACGTACCAGCGCGTGCACAAGGACGGCTGGCTCGAGCAGTTCTTCACCGCCCTCGCGCAGGCGGATTTCATTCAGACCGCGACGCTCGAGGACGCCTGGATCTTTCAAAAGCCCGCCCGTCGCATCTACATCCCCGGCGGCGCGTATCCCGAGATGAGCGAGTGGGCGCTCGACGCGCCGGCGGCGCGCCGCCTGCAGCAGGCGCGCCACAAGCTCGGCGAGGATCTCGAGTCTCTCGTGACGGCGCCGCTCTGGCGCAACTTCTTCGCCAAGTACCCCGAGTCGAACGCGCTCCACAAGCGGATGCTCATCGTGTCCGAGGAGCTCGCGCGCCGCAGCATCCTCGATTCGTCCAACGAGGTGCGCCAGGCCCAACAGAATCTGTGGCGCGCGCAGGGCAACGACGTGTACTGGCACGGCGTTTTCGGCGGCATCTACTTCCCGCATCTGCGCTCCGACGCGTATGCGTCGCTGCTCAAAGCGGAGCGGATCCTGTCGGAGCGGCGCGTCGCCGCGGGCGAGTCGCGCGACTACGACGTCGACGGCTACGACGAATACATCTTCCGCGGCAACGCCGGCGCGGTGTTCGTCCACGTGCAGGGCGGCGCGATCATCGAGTGGGACATCTACGCGTCGGCGACGAATCTCGTCGACACGCTCGCGCGCCGTCCGGAGGCCGAGCACGACGATCTGCGCCGCGCGGAGAAGGCGGGCAAGGTGCTCGTGGGCAAGGCGGCCGAGAAGGAGACGAGGTCGATCCACGAGGCGGTGCGCGCGAAGGAGCGCGGGCTCTCGAAGCTGCTCGAATACGATCCCGCGCGCCGCGGTCTCTTCCAGGACAGCTTCACCGTGCGCAAGGGCGAGCCCGTGAATCTCCACGCGGTCTACTACACGCTGACGCCGCAGCGCGAGGCACGCACCGTGAGCCTCACGCTCGAGCCGCCGGCGCGGACGCTCGCCGCAACGCCGGGTCTCGGTATCCGCAAGGACATCCGCATCGCGGACGAGGGCCTCGCGGCGGGCGTGCGATACCGGCTGCGAAACGATGGCGATGAGGCGATCGAGCTGTCGTTCACGAGCGCGTCGAACATCGGGCTCCTCGGCGAGAACGCGCCCGCTGATGTCATCACCGTCGGCACGCGCAAGACGACGGCGGGGAAGCCGATCGAGGTCCGCAACGTCACCGATGTCCAGGTGCATTCGGAGTCCAAGCACTTCGACCTCGCGCTCGCGATCGATCCACCCGCGCTCGTGATCACGAAGCCGATCTATGCGGTGACCAACTCCGATTCGGGTTTCGAGCGCGTCTACCAGCAGCTCGAGATCGCGATGACCTGGAACGTCGAGATCGAGCCGGACAGTCATGTCGACCTCGAGATCCGCGGTACCGCGCTCGGCCAGATGGTCGAGCCGGAGGTCATGCGCCCGACCGCGCGCCGCCGCAAGGCGACAACGCCTACGGGCGAAACCCCGGCGCGTCCGCGGAGGTAGACCCTCCGCCGATGTACGAGCCCGCGCCGTCCACCACGCCGCTCAGTTCGCCACCACGCTCGACGGGCCCGAGCGGCGCCGCTCTTCTCCTGGTCGGCGTGATCCTCGGTGGTGTCGCAGGCGGCGCGACGGCCACTCTCTTGGATGGTCGGACACCGGACGAGTTGGTGCCGACGCCGGTGCCCTCCGCGCTGGCGACGACCGCACCGGTCGTCGTGCCCGCCGGCGTTGACCCGATCGTCGACGTCGCGAGAGAGATGCTGCCATCGGTCGTCACGGTCGTGAATCGTTTGGCCTCCGGTCAGCAGCAGTCCAGCGGCTCAGGGTTCGTGGTCGACGCGCGCGGCTACGTGGTGACGAACAACCATGTCGTCGAGAACCTTCGCGGCGGTGGCGCAGGCGCGTCGTTCGACGTCATCTTCAGCGACAACCGCACCCAGAAGGCCACGCTCGTAGGCCGCGATCCGGACACCGACATAGCCGTGCTGCAGATCCCCGCCGCCGCCGGTCTCAAGGTCGCGCAGCTCGCGAACAGCGACGACGTGCCGGTCGGCGCGACCGTCATCGCGATCGGCAGTCCGCTCGGCGAGTACCAGAACACCGTCACGAGCGGTGTGGTCTCGGGCAAGGGCCGGCGGGTGCAGGAATCGCAGACCGTCTTCCTCGACGACCTCATCCAGACCGACGCCGCGATCAACCCCGGCAACTCCGGTGGCCCGCTCATCTGGGCCGCGGTCCGCCAGGTGATCGGCATGAACACGCTGATCGCCGATCCGAGTCAGGCGCAGGGGCTCGGCTTCGCGATCTCCGCGAACACGATCCGCACCGTCGCCGACGAGCTCATCAAGAGCGGAAAGATCGAGCGCGGCTTCATTGGCATCCAGTACGCGCCGCTGTCGCCCCGCGCGGCGGTCGCGCTCGGACTTCCGCCCGCCGCCGGTATCCAGATCTCCGCGGTCGTATCCGGATCGCCGGGGTCGGTGGCCGGTCTGCGCGTCGGGGATGTCGTCACGAAGCTGAACGACCAGCAGATCGACCAGGCGCACCCGCTGCAGTCGCTGATGGTCAAGTTCCGGCCGGGTGACAAGGTGCGTCTCGAGATCGTCCGCGACACCGCGACGCAGACCCTCGAAGTGACGCTGGGCCGAGCGACTGCCGGGTGACGCTCGGAAGGCGCGATGCCTTCCTCTATCTCGCCGCCGCGACGCTCGGCAGCTTCGGTCTCGGCGTCGCCTCTTTCTATCTGAACTTCCTGTACCGCTCGCTCGGCTACGACGGCGTCGCGCTCGGTGCGCTCGTCGGCGCGTCGGCGCTGGGCGTGGTCATCGGCGCGGTGCCCGCCGCGACGATCGCGCGCGGCCGCTCGCGGCGGACCGTCATCTTGAGCGGGGGCATCATGGCCGCGTTCGGGCTCAGCGGACTCGTGATCTTTGATGCGTTCGTCCCGCTGTTCCTCGCCGCGATGCTGTTCGGCCTTGGCGGGATCCTCGCGTCATCGTCGGGCGCCGCGCTCCTCGCCGACGCGACTGCGGCGGGCGCGCGGTCGTCGCGTTTCGGGCAGCAGATCGCGCTCGGCACGATGGCCGCGTTCTTCGCGAGCGCGCTCGCGGGCGTCCTCGCCACGCCGGTCGCGGCGTTCCTGCACGCCGATCCCAATGACACGATCGTGCTGCGCGCGCTCGTCGGCGGTGGAGGCATCTGCGCCGCGCTCTCCGCGATCCCCGTGCTCTTCATCGAGAACGTGCCCGTGGTGGGCGCGACGCTCGACGCGACACGCCGGTACGGCCTGCTGGCGCGATTCCTCACTGTCGAGTTCGTCTTCGGGCTCGGCGCCGGGAGCTTCCTTCCGTTCACGAACCTGTTCTTCGCGGAGCGATTCGGCGTGCCGTTCGCGGCGCTGGGCGTGCTCCTCGGCGTCATCGCGGTCGCGGGGAGCCTTGGCGCACTCGCGCACGGACGGTTCCTGGCGCGGCGCTTCGGTGCCGTTCCGTCAGTGGTCGGCGTGGTCATCGGCTCTCTGCCCTTCGCGATCGTGGCGGCGTTCGCATCCGATCTGTCCATCGCGGTCGCCGCGCTCGCGCTGCGCGCGTGGCTCATGTACGGGTCGAGCGCGACCTGGAACGCCGTCACGTTCTCGTCGTTCACGTCGCGCGAGCGCGCGGGCGTGAACGCTATCGCAGCGCTCGCCTGGAACGCCGGCGCCGGCTCAGGCGCGGTGATCTCCGGCGCCATCCGCGGTGCGGTCGGATCCAGCGGTTACACCATCAATCTGATGACCCTCGTTGTCTTCTACGCGGCGGCCGGCGCTCTCACCGTGGTGTTCTTCCGCCAACATGTTCCGAGCGGCGACGTTGGCGCGGTCGTGATGGCTGCCCCAGACTCACGCGCGTGACCACCCCCGCTCGCGACCTCGTCGCCGCCGCATTCTCGGACGCGCTCGGGCGCGCCGCGCGCCAGCATTCGTGGGAGGGCACCGAGGGCGTCCCCATCGACGTCGAAGTGCCCGCGAATCCGGAGCACGGCGACTACGCGACCAGCATCGCGATGCGTCTCGCGAAGACGCTGCGGAAACCGCCGCGTGAGATCGCGGCCGCGATCAAGGATCAGCTGGATCTCCGTCCGCCGCTCGCCGCGGCCGAGATCGCGGGCGGCGGCTTCGTGAACGTACGCCTCGATGTGGCCTGGCTACGCGGGCAGGTCGACGCGATCATCGCCGAAGCCACCGACTACGGCCGCTCATCGACATTGCGAGGGAAGCGCATCCAGGTCGAGTTCGTCTCCGCGAACCCCACCGGTCCGCTTACGCTTGCGAACGCGCGGGGCGGTCCGCTCGGCGACGTGCTCTCGTCGGTGCTGCAGTTCGCCGGCGCCGACGTGCAGCGCGAGTACTACGTCGAGGACGGCGGCACCCAGGTGAAGCGCTTCGGCGAATCGGTCGCGATCCGTTACCGCCAGCTCTTCGGCGAGCAGATCGAGGTCCCTCCTGACGCGTATCCGGGCGACTACGTGAAGGACATCGCCGCGCAGGTCAAGGAGCGCCACGGTGATCTCTACCGGCCGCTCACCCTCGAGGAGCAGGGCCGCGTGTTCGCGCCGATGGCCATCGACTGGGTCGTCGCGGACGCCCAGCGCGTCACCCGGAAGTTCGGCATCACGTTCGATGCGTGGTTCAAGCAGTCGTCGTTCCTCGAATCGGGCTACTTCACGAAGACGATGGACGAGCTGAGGCGCCGGGGCTGTCTCGTCGACCACGATGGTGCGGTGTGGTTCGAGACGCCCGAGGCGCGCGCCCTCGATCGCGAAGGGGAGGAGGGATGGGTCGTCATCCGCTCGAACGGCGACCCCACGTATCTCGGAACGGACATCGCGTATCACCGCCTCTGCCTCGAGGAGCGCGGTATCGATCTCAAGATCAACGTGTGGGGCGCGAACACTCACTACCACCTGCTGCAGATGAAGATCGCGCTGCCCGCGCTCGGGATCACGGAGGACCGGTGGAGCGTCCTGCTCTACCAGTACGTCCGCTTCCTCCACGAGGGAGTGCTTCAGCGGATGGGCAGGCGCACCGGACTGTTCCTGCTCCTGGAGGACGTGCTCGAAGCCGTGGGCGCAGACGCGACGCGCTTTCTGTTATTGCAGCGCGGCGCCGACAGCCAGCTCGACTTCGACTTCGAGCTCGCGGTGCAGCAGTCCAACGACAACCCGGTCTATTACGTGCAGTACGCTCACGCGCGCATCGCGAGCATCTTCCGAACGGCCGCCGAGCGCGGCATGACGCCCGAGGGTGCCGATCTCTCCGTGCTCACGACACCGGGCGAGCTCGCGCTCATCAAGCTCTGCCTGCGTTTTCCGGAGCTGCTCGCCGACATCGTCGGCCACCGCGGCGTGCACCTGCTCACCGGCTACGCGCTGGAGCTCGCAGGTGCGTTCCACGGCTTCTACCGCGACCACCGCGTCGTGAGCGACGACGCGGCCGTGTCGCAGGCGCGCCTGCGTCTGGTGCAGGCGGTGCAGATCACGCTGCGTCAGACGCTCGGTCTGCTCGGCGTCAGCGCTCCGGACTCGATGTGATCACTTCGCGATCCCAGGCGTCGCTCGTCCTCACGAGCGAGCCGCGCTCGCTCTCTCGTCCTCGCTAGCCTGTAGTTACGGTCGCACGCTCGGGCTCGGGCTCGCGCTGCGACCAGCGGCTCCAGATCCGCCCTGACCCCCAAAACCGCCCTGACCACCGAAGAGACCTTGCAGCGCGTTCCCGCCGGCGAGGATCGCGGTCGCCGCGACATTCCCACTCGCGTCCGTCGTGCCGACGATCGTGACCTGGTCATTGGCCTTGAGGTCGCCAAGCTTGATGTCGGACTCGACCGTCTTCACGATCCGCGTCGAGGTCCCGACGAGCACGATCTGAGACGTCACCGTTGGTGAAGCGCCCTGCGCGCCGCCGGTGCGGACCTCGATCGTGATGGACCCGTCGTTCACGGAGATGATCCGGCCGTTCATCGCCTGCCCGCCGAGCGCGCCCGCGCCGCCCTGCCCTCCGCCCTGACCGACGCGACCACCGACCCCACTGCGCCCGGCCGCGCCTGATGGCGACGCCGACGCGCTCGTCTCGTTGGCCGCGCCCTTTCCGAGCGTCATGCCGGCCGCGAACCCACCGCCCACGAGCGCGAGCGCGATGACGGCGCCGATAGCGATCTGTGCTGGTTTCATCGATGGAGTTCCCTTCTTACTCGTAACGGAGTGCCTGGATTGGGTGCAGCCGCGCGGCGCGCATCGCCGGGTAGAGCCCGAAGACGACGCCGATCGCGACGGAAACGCCGACGGCGATGATGACCGTGCCCGTGGTGATGACGAGGACGAGTCCGCTGGCCTGCGGTATGAGCGCGACGACGAGCGTGATCGACCAGCCGAGAAGGATGCCGAGGATCCCGCCGATGCCCGTCAGGGCCATCGACTCGATCAGGAACTGCACCATGATGTCCTGCCGCCGCGCGCCCACGGCCTTGCGGATGCCGATCTCGCGTGTTCGCTCGTTCACGGAGACGAGCATGATGTTCATGATCCCGATGCCGCCGACGAGCAGCGAGATGCCGCCGATCGCGCCGAGCAAGAGTGTGAACGTCCCGGTCACGGCACCGAGCGCGGCGAGCGTGTCGTTCTGATTCGTCACGGTGAAGTCCGCCGATGTCGGGTCGCTGACGTTGTGGCGCAGCAGCAGGACGTCGGTCACGTCCGCCGTCGTCACGCCCATCGTGTCGCTGGAAGTGGCCTTCACCACGATGGTGTTCACGACGTTCAGGCGGCCGGTGAGCACGTGCTGCGCCGTGGTGATCGGAACGAGGATCTGGTCGTCACGGCTGAAGCCGAACGTGGAGCCTTTCGGCTCGAGAACGCCAACGATCTTGAAGTTCACGATGCGCGCGCGCTGTTGGCCCTGACCCTGTCCGCCTCCGCCGAAGACCTGACGCAGCTGTAGGGTCTGGCCGACCGCGTCGCCCTCGCCGAAGAGGTTCGTGGCCGTCGTTGATCCGATCACCGCGACCTGGGCGTTGACGGTGAGGTCCGAGCTAGTGAAGAAATCGCCGCTCTGCAGGTTCCAGTCGCGCACGATCGGGTAGTCCTCGCTCACACCGTTGACGTTGGTGTTCCAGTTCTGCCCGGCGGCGGTCACCTGCCACCGGCCCGCGCCCTGCTCGGCGTGGATCGCGGCGATGGTCGCGCCGAGCTGCGCCTGGATCGAGCGCATGTCGTCGAGCGTGAGGTTCTGCGCCTGCGCACCCGCGCCGCGGAGCCCCTGGTCGCTCTGGTTCGCCGGCGAGACCGTGATGAGGTTGGAGCCCAGCGACAGGATGGTGTTCTGCACCTGCTGCGACGCGCCGTTGCCGACCGCGACCATGGCGATGACCGACGCGACGCCGATGATGACGCCGAGCATCGTCAGGGCCGAGCGCAGCTTGTTGACGACGAGAGACTGCAGGGCCGAGCGGAACGAGTCGTAGAGCTTCATTCGGCTCCGATCCCCGCCGCGATCTCGTCCTGCGCGCGCCGCGGCTCGAGGACGGGATCGTCGTGTGAGACGACTCCGTCGCGCATACGCACGATGCGCCGGCAGTGCGCCGCGACGTCGGGCTCGTGCGTGACCATGACGACGGTCTTCCCGACCTCGTTGAGCCGCTGGAGGATCGCGAGGATCTCCGCGCTCGAGTGCGAGTCGAGGTTCCCGGTCGGCTCGTCCGCCAGGATCATCGACGGATCGTTGAGGAGCGCGCGCGCGATCGCCACACGCTGCTGCTGGCCACCCGACAGCTCGCTCGGGCGGTGCTTGACGCGATCGGCGAGGCCGACCTGCCCGAGTGCCGCGAGCGCGCGCGCTCGACGATCGTGACGATCGCCCCCGTAGACCAGAGGGAGCTCGACATTCTCGACGGCGTTGAGTCGCGACAGGAGGTTGAACGTCTGGAACACGAAGCCGATGTGCTTGTTGCGGATCGCCGCGAGCTGGTCGTCGGACAGCTTTCCGACGTTCTCGCCGGCGAGCTCGTACGTACCGGCGTCTGGGACATCGAGGCAGCCGAGCACGTTCATGAGCGTCGACTTGCCCGAGCCGGAAGGCCCCATGATCGCGATGAATTCGCCCGTGTTTATGTCGAGGTCAACCCCGGCGAGGGCGCGGACCTCGATCTCCTTGCCGATGCGGTACGTCTTCGTGATGCCGCGCAGGCGCACCACCGGCCGCGTCGCGGCCGGCGCGCCGTACCGGTACGGCACCGACGCGCGGTCGACGACGGTCACCGGATCACGATCCCGCCCGGTCCGCCCGGGCCCTGACCACCGCGGTTGGGCGCCACGGTCGCGCCCGCGCGAGCCTGCGGCAGGACGACGAGGTCGCCTTCCTTGAGGCCGCCGCCGGTGACCTCGGTGAGTGTGTCGTTGGCGATCCCGAACGTCGCGTCGACGTCGACCGGTTGCCCGTCCTTCAACACCTGCACGTAGCGCCGCGTCCCCTGGGTCTTGATCGCGAGGTTCGGGACCGTGAGCACGTCCTGGCGGCTCACCAGGATGACGTTCGCGGTGCCGCTCATGCCGGGCTTGATCAGCGCGTTCGGTACGTCGATGGTGACGTCGACGCCGTACACCGGCACGCCCTGCTGGATCGTGGCGACCGGGTCGACGCCGGTCACCTTGCCGGTCATCCGGGTCGTCGCGCCGAGCGCGTCGACGGTGATGTTCGCCACGAGACCGAGCTTCAGCTTCGAGACGTCGGACTCGCCGACGGTGCCGTGCAGCTGCACGGTGCCGGTGTTCGCGAGCAGGACGACCGGTGTCGTCGTGCTCGACGACGCGGGCTCGCCGACGGTGCCGTTGATCGCCTGGATGACGCCGGCGCTCGGCGCGCGCAGCGTCGCGTAGTCGAGATTCGTCTGCGCGGTCGCCACCGACAGCTGCG
>JBGPZT010000061.1:0-14580 GCA_041493915.1 Candidatus Limnocylindria bacterium | reverse complement strand
AGACAGCGGTCAAGGTCGAGGCGCCCGTCGATACGACGGTCAAGCCGGATCAGGACGTCCATCTCGCGTTCGATCTGGCGCATGTGCGCTGGATGGACGCGGCCAGCGGCACCGCGGTGGACGCCTAGCCTGCGCCCGACCCGTCTCGACCCAGCGCGCCCCTACAAGCCGCTCGACGTTGGCAACGGCAACGTCGCCGGCACGCTCACCCCGAACGGCCGCTGGCTGTCGCTCGGGATCACGCATCCGATCCACGGCCGGATCGAGCTCACCGACGCTCCGGCGTTCCCGGATGAGAGCCGCGGCGATCAAGCGGCGGCGCGCCGCTACCGTGCCGATCGCGCCTCCCCGTCGCGGCGCGGTTTCGGGCTCTCCATCCTGAGCGGCGACGCCGACGCGTTCCTCGTCGAGGACACGCTGCCGCTCGCGGTGCTCGAGCCCACCGACGTGCGCATCGAAGTGCTGACGCTCGCGCCCCGCGGCCGTCGTGGGGCGCTGCAGATCGTGCGCGTCGCTGCGCGCGACAGACCGACCTTCGCCGTGGCGGATTGGCGAGGCACGATGCGCCTCGCACGGGCGGCGTACACGCAGCTGACCCCCGGCGGCGCGCTGCCGCCCGCGCCTGAGCGCACCACCTTCGGCGAGGACGGGCGCCTGGTGTGGATCGACGACCGGGAGCTCGGGGCCGCCGCGGCGATCGCCCTTCCGGCCGGCGCCGAGGTGCCCGCCGACATGAGCGTGCCGCTCATCGTGGCCGTCGCATTCGGCGGCACGCTGGATGAGGCGATCCGCGAAGCGGTGCAGCTCGCCGGAGAGGGCCACGACCTCGTCGGTGCCGAGGTACGCGAGCGGCGGGCGTGGTGGATCGGCATCGGACGCGACGCGGAGTCCGGCCACGCGGTCCGCCGCGCGACGGCCTACGCGCTCGACTGCGCCGCCACGCGTGCCGGCGACGATCTCGTCGCGGTGCTCGCGGATCACGAGATCCTTCCGCTGGTCTGGACGCGCGACGCGTACTACGTGTGTCGCATGCTCCTCGAGCTTGCGCCGCGCGACGAACGGGTGCGCGCCGTCGTCGACGGATTCCTGCGCTGGCTGTTCGAGGCGGCGGAGCGTCCCGCGGGCTGGTGGCCGCGCGCTTCGCTGGCGAACGGTGCCGCGAAGGATCCCGCGTTCCAGCTCGATCAGCAGCTCTTCCCGTTCGTCCTGCTCGAAGATCACGCGCGGCTGACCGGCGAGACGGAGCTCCTCCACCGGTATGCGCCACTCCGCGATGAGCTGATGCGCGCGATGCTGGCGCGACGCACGCCCTTCGGCCTCATCGCGACCGACGAGACTCCTGCCGACGATCCGCTCGAGCAGCCCTTCCATTTCTCGAGCCACGTGCTGCTCTGGCGCGCGCTGCGCGATCTGGATCCGCGTGCGGCGGCCGAGGTCCACGGCGCGACGCGTAGCGGCTTCATCGACTCGGGACGCTTCGCGTACGCCGTCCGCGGCGCGCGCGGCGAGGGGCCGCGCCATTACCACGACGCGAACGACCTCCCGACGGTGTTCGCACCGGCCTGGGGCTTCTGTGGCGCGGACGACCCGGTCTGGCGCGCGACGATCGACTTCGCCTGGAGCAAGGAGAACGATGGCTACTTCGCGGGCCCGCTCGGCGGGCTCGGCTCGCTGCACACGCCGCATCCCTGGCCGCTGGGGGATCTGCAGGAGATCGTCGTGGCGCGCGTCCTCGGCGACGCGGAGCGCGAGCGCCGGGGCTGGGAGCGCCTCGACCGAGTCGAGATGTGGGACGGCCTGCTGCCCGAGGCGTACGACGAAACGACCGGCGCCGTCGCGTCGCGCCACCACTTCGCGTGGCCGGCGGCGCTGCGCGCGCTGCTGCTCCTCGACCCTATGCTCAAGGCACCGTGACCGCAGAGCCGACGTCCGATCGCGCCAGTCGCGCGGTGGCTTTCCCGATCGAAACGCCGCGCCTCGTCATCCGCTCGTTCGAGATCGGCGATACCGAGATGCTGCACGAGCGCGTGTTCGGCGACGACGAGACGATGCGCTTCATCCCGCGTGGCGCGTCGCCCTCGGTCGAGCGCACGCGCGGCGCGGTCGAGCGCTTCATCCGTCACGAACGGGAGCATGGCTTCGGCCTGTGGGCGGTCGAGCTGCGCGCCACCGGTGAGTTCATCGGCGACTGCGGCCTGGTGTACGTCGAGGGCACGGGACCCGAGGTCGAGGTCGCGTACCACTTCGCGAAGGAGTGGTGGGGCCGCGGCCTCGCGACCGAGGCAGCGCGCGCGTGTCTCGACTACGGCTTTCGGGAGCTCGGCCTGCGCGAGATCATCGCGATCTGCTTCCCGGAGCACGTCGCGTCGCGTCGCGTCATGGAGAAGGCGGGCATGCGCTACGTTGGCCCCGCCCGCTACTACGAGCTCGACCTTGTGAAGTACATCGCGAATGACCGACGCTGAGGACGACCGCGAGGTCCGCATCGCGATCGCGCGATCGATCAAGACGCGCGGAAAGATCCCCACGATCGCGGCCGTCGCGGCGGACATGGGGAAAGACATCGCGTCTGTGGAGGCCTCGTTCGCGCGGATGATCGAGGACCACGTGTTCATCCCGCGCAAGGATTCGCACGAGATCTACGCCTACGATCCGTTCTGCGTCGGACCGACCGACTTCTTCGTCACCGCGGCCGGCCGCGTGTGGTTCGGCATCTGCGCCTGGGACGCGTTCGGGATCCCCGCGGCGCTGGGGGAGCCGGGCGTCATCGAGACGCACTGCGCCGACTGTGGCGAGCCGCTCGTCGTCGAGGTCGACGCCGACGGCGGCACCGACGTACAGACGTGGACCGTGATGCAGATCGGCGTCCGGGCGATCGAGTTCTGGAAGGACATCTACTTCACCTGATCGACGATCCTTCTCTTCCGGTCGGAGGAGCACGCGGAGCGGTGGCGCGAACGCGCCAAGCCACCCGCGTCCACGATCCTCACGATCGAGCAGGCGACCGGACTCGCCCACGCGTGGTTCGCGAAGAAGCTCGACCCCGACTGGCGCCGCTTCACGACCGACGAGGCGGAGACGCTGTTCGACGACCTCGGCCTCGATCCGGAGTTCTGGCGGCTGAGCTGAGCGCATGACACGACGGCCGGTCATCACGGTCATCGGCAAGAGCGCGCGCAATCCCGGTGATCCCGTGCCCGCGCGGGCGCTGCGTGCCGGGGAGGAGGTGGGGAAGCTGTTGGCGGAGCGCGGTGCGGTGGTCGTCACCGGCGGTCTCTCCGGCGTCATGGAGGCGGTGAGCCGCGGCGCGAAGAACGCCGGCGGGCTCGTCATCGGGATCCTGCCCGGTCTCGACAAGCGCGACGCGAACGCGTACGTCGACGTCGCCATCACGACGGGCATGGGCTGGATGCGCAACACGCTCGTCGTCCGTACCGCCGACGCGGTGATCATGATCAGCGGCGTCATCGGCACGCTGAACGAGCTCAACGTCGCCTATGAGGACAAGACCAAGATCATCCTCGAGGGGACCGGCGGCTGGTCCGATCGCATCCGCGACATCGCGTACAAGGGGAAACACCTGGACGAGGCCGGGACGAGCGAGCTCCACTATGCGAAGACGCCGGCCGAGGCCGTGGATCTCGCGCTGTCTCTTGCGCCAGGCGCGGAAACGGGCAAGAACGTTGAGCGGGAGTTCCGCAGCTAGCCGATCTCGAGGACCGTCTTTCCGCCCCACACCGAAGGACCCTCGGTCTGGAACTGCTCCGCCATCTCGTCCCACATCTTGAAGTCGGGATCGCGGTCATGCGCGTTATGCGCGCGCATCCCGGTGAGCTTCGCGAACACGATGTAGTTCACGTACCCGCCCTGCTTCGCGTCCTCCTCCTCGACCCCGTACTCGACGCGCGTCAGTGAGGCCGCAAGCATCCCGCCTCTGTCATGATGTCTCACCCAATTCGGGTACTGGTGCTTCTTGAAGAGCCGCTCGAACTCCTTCGCCCGGTCGGCCTTGATGCGAAGGATGATCGCGTTCGTCTGCGACATGTTGTTCCTCCGTCCTGGATGGAAGGGGCGTAGCTCCCTGCGATAACCTCATTGGGGTGGAAGGGGCGAAGCCCCTGCGATAACTAGAGTGGCGGCGCGCCGATCGACGGCAGCATCGCCTCGGCCCACGCCGCCGCGGCGAGCAGACGCTCGTCATCGCCGGGAGCGCCGACGAGCTGAAGTCCGAGCGGCAGCCGATGCGGACCGAGACCGGTCGGGATCGTGATGGCGGGCGCGCCCACGAGCGACCAGCGCGAGCAGAACCGCGGATCGCCGGTCGTCTCCGGCGTCGGCGCCTCGCCGATCGTGGGAGGCGTGAGGATCGCGTCGTAGTCCGACGCCCAGTCGAGGAATGCGGCGACGAGCCGATCCCGGGCGGCAAGCGCCTCGGCGTACACGCTGTGATCGATCCGCGCGCCCTCGGCGAGCTGCGCGCGCGCGTACGCGCTCACGGTCTCGGGGCGGCGCGCGACCTTCGGGAGCACCGCTTGCCCGGCCTCGTAGAGCATCACCGTGCGCAGGATGCGCGGCGCGTCGTCGAAGCCCGCGGGTGGCTTCGGCCATTCCACGGGGCCGCCGACGAGGGCAAGCGCGTCGACGTCGGCCTGGAACCGCTCGCGCATGTCATCCGACGCGTGCTCCCATTCGCTCGTGCGCAGCGCGGCGAAGCGCGGGACGTGGTCGTGATCCGCGTGCGGCGCGCGCTCCGTCTCGCCGGCGAGGATCGCTGCGAGGAGTCCGGCGCTGCGCACGCTGCGCGTGAACACGCCGACGTGATCGAGCGTGCGCGAGAACTCGAACACGCCTTCGGTGGGGATGCGTCCCACTGTGGGCTTGAAGCCGACGACGCCGCAGAACGCGGCCGGGCGGATGACCGAGCCATTCGTTTGCGAGCCGATCGCTGCCGGAACGACGCCTGCCGCGACCGCCGCGGCCGATCCCATCGACGAGCCGCCTGACGTGCGCGACGGATCCCACGGATTGAGCGTGTGGCCGGGCGTCAGGAACGCGAGCTCGGCGGTGACGGTCTTCCCGAGCACGATCGCTCCCGCGGCCTCGGCCGCGCGGACCGCGGGGCACGTGGAATCCGGCACGCGACCGGCGAAAAGGGCGCTGCCGTTCTCGGTCGGGATGCCTGCGGTGTCGAAGATGTCCTTCACGCCGATGGGGATGCCTTCGAGCGGACCCGCCGCGCCGCCGGACCGCCGGCGCTCGTCCGATGCCGCGGCCAGCCGGTGTGCGCGCGCCGCGTCGAGCCAGGCAAAGGCGTGGATCTGCGGCTCGGTCTCCGCATACCGGCGCAGCGCGCGCTCGACGAGCGCGCTGCTGGTCAGCGCTCCGGCTTTGAGCGCTTCGGCGAGGCCGACGAGGTCTTCGGCGACGATCCGCATTTCGCACGCATAGTGACGCGTGGCGCCCAGCCCTTGGGCAGGCCGGGCAGAACGCCCCGCACCTTGCGAAATCCCGCCTTGCGGAACATCGCCTGGGTGCCGAAGAACGCCAGGTCGTCGTGCAGGCGCTTGCCATCGGCCCGCGGGTGGCCCTCGACGGCGGGCGCGCCGCGCTTTCCGGCGTACTCGACCGCCGCGCGGAGCATCGCGACCGCGACGCCCTGTCCGCGGTGGCCACGGCGCACGGTGATGCAGGGGATCACCCAGGCCGGAACGTCGTCGACGGGCGGCGTCGCCCGGGAGTTCTCGACCCGCGAGAAGTCGTAACGCGGTCCGAGCGAGATCCAGCCGATCGGCTCGCCGCCCTGGTACGCGACGAGCCCGGCGGAGTTCTTCCGACGCCGCGCCAGCTTCGCGAGCGCCGCCCGGCGCTTCTCCTCCATCGTTCCGCGACCGCCGCCGGTGATGCCGAGCTCGCGCTGCTGCGCGGGCGAGTAGCGCGGGAAGAGGTCCCAGCAGGCGGAGCCCCACGTGCCGCGCGTCACGGTCTTTACGTCGTCGACGCGTGCGGCCGTGAGCGGCCGGACCGTCAGCTGGCGGTCGCGAGCTGTCGCCATCTCTTCTTCGTCAGTCTGCGCAATCGAGCTTCGGCCTGCTCGCGCCAACGCTCCGAGCCGAGGCCAAGACCTAGCAGCGTTTCCATCATCCGCAGCGCTCGCTCGATCTCAGCGCGGCGCTCGAGATGACGCGCGAACGCGAGTGCCAGCTTCACGCGGAGCGGGCTATCTCCGTCGTAGTACGCGCTCTCATAACACGCGAAGGCCGCGTCGAGCTCGCCGGTGCGCTCGAAGCTGCGCGCGAGCGCGTACGCCGCCGGCGCGTGGTCAGGCGCGCGGCCGGTTCGCGCTGCGAGCACGGCGATCGCGACGCGGTCGGCGATGCGCACGAGCGACATGATGTCGCGCGCGTTGTGCTCGAGGACCGGCGCGATGATCGCGGGATCGCGCTTGCGCAGGTAATGGAAGTACGCATCGGGGATGAGCGAACCCGGGATGTCGTCGATGCGGCCCTCATCGAGCACCGACTCTTCGAGCTGCTTGAGCCCGGTCGATCCGAAGCGGTCGCGCCACAGTCGCCGCGCCGGATGAAGCAGATCGAGGTGCGATTCGTCGACCGTGATCTCGCTGCGCAGAGTCATGATCCAGCGCGTGCGGAGCAGCGGCAGGTCGAAGCTCTTGCCGTTGTACGACGCGCACGCGCGGAACGGCTCGATCTCGGCCTGGACGGCCTCGACGAAGGCGCGCTCGGCGCCGATGTCGTGAAGCAGGTGTTGCCGCAGGACGAGCTCGCCATCAGTGAAATAGGCGATGCCGAGCAAGAAGACGTACGTGCCGGTGCCGCCTGCGAGCCCGGTCGTCTCCGTGTCCAACCACAGGACGTCCTGCCATCGGCCCGGGGCTTCGCCCTTGAGGCCGAGGTGCGCCAGGAGGAGCGCATCGCACGCTCCCCTGCCAACGATCTCAAGGCCGAGATCGTCGAGTGCGATGCGCTTTTCGAAGACCGAGAACGGCTCGCTGCTGGCGGCGCCGACCGAAACCCTCTCTTCGCGCGGCACCCCGCCCCTGTCGGGTCGGGGTCCCCCCGCGCGCGGGGTCCCTCGGTCGGCGCCGCTCGCACCCAGCTCCCCGGTCTGCCGTGCGCGATCGCGCTCGACGATCGCAGCGATGCGAGAGCGCAGATCGTTCATTTAGGCGAGCGAAAGCAGATGCGCCACTGACTCCCGAACATCGCTCCCGAGGGCAGCAGCAGGACCAACGCACGACGGACAGCCGGTCTCACAAGAGCAGGACTCGAGGTGCTCGCGCGCGCGCTCGATCAGCGCGTCGTACGAGCGGAAGAGACGCTCCGAGAATCCGATGCCGCCGGGCGTCATGTCGAACAGGTAGATCGTCGGCCGCTCCGTGTGTGGCGAGCGCACCTCGACGGCCAACCCCAGGTCGTGCGGAGCACACATGAGGAAGAGCGGCGCGAGTCCATGGAGCAGGTTGCCGAGCCCGGCGAGCGCGATCTCGATCCGCTCTCTCGGCCATCCCGCGACAGCGCGCTCCGGGATCGCGCACCAGAAGGACGTCGTCTGCAGCTCCTGCTCGGGGATGTGGATCTTGCCCCAGCCGACGTTCTCGTTCGTGAACAGCGTCAGCTTCTTGTAGATCGTGGCGATCTCGCTGACGAGCACTTCGCCGTGCGCGCGGTCGAAACCACGCCCTTCGGGCGCAGCCTTGCGGTCGAACTCGTCGAGGACGCGGATGCGCACCGAGACGCCTGCCATCGTGTAGTACTCGACCTTGACCTCGCGGACATACGCCTTCTGGTTCTCCCAGTCGAGGCGCTCTACCTGGAACTGCTTGGACTCGTGGAGGTAGATCGCCTGCTCGTAAAGGATCACCGGAGCGCCGAAACGGTCGACCTCACCGATCACGTGATGTTTGCCGTCGGTCTGATCGATGATGACCACGTTGTCGCTGGTCGCGGTGCGGAGCGACATTCCCTCGGCCGGGAATGACTGCGCCGACCAGTGATAGCGCCCGTCGGATTCGTGGAGGATCCCCTGCTCATCGAGGTACGAGAGGACGCCTGGCGTGTCCTCGGTCCCGAAGCGCTCCTTCCGTTCGAAGGGGATCTCGAATGCGCCGCACTTGATGTGCTGGACCAGTACATGGAGGTTGTCGGGATTCACCAGACCTGCCTCGGGCGAACGGTGGAGCACGTACTCCGGGTGCTGCACGATGTACTGATCCGTCGGCTGCGATGTCGCCACGAGGAACGCGACCGACAGGTCCTCGCGCCGCCCGGCACGACCCATCTGCTGCCACGTCGACGCGATGGTTCCGGGGTATCCGATGAGCACCGCGGCCTGCAGCGCGCCGATGTCGATCCCGAGCTCGAGCGCGTTGGTGGAGACCACCCCCCGGATCGAGCCGTCGCGCAGTCCGCGCTCGACCGCTCGACGCTCGCTCGGGAGATAGCCGCTGCGGTAGCCGCGCACCAGGCCCGGCGGCCACTGGGGCTGCGGGAAGCGCTGGCGCAGGTAGGTGAGGAGCAGCTCAGTCTGGATGCGCGAGCGAGTGAACGCGATGGTCTGCACTCCGGAGGCGAGCAGCGTTGCCGCGATATCGCGGCCAGTCATCAAGGCGCTTCGGCGGACGCCGAGCGAGCGATGTGTGATCGGTGGATTGACGAAGACGAGGACCTTCTCGCCGCGCGGCGCACCGGACTCGTCGATGACGATGACCTCGCCCTCGATGTGCCGCTGCGCGAGCTCACCGGGATTCGCGATCGTCGCCGACGTGCAGATGAACACCGGATGCGATCCGTAGAACTCGCAGATGCGTCGCAGCCGGCGCAGCACGTTCGCGACGTGACTTCCGAACACCCCTCGGTACGTGTGCAGCTCGTCGAGCACGACGTACTGCAGGTTCTCGAACAGCTTCACCCACTTCGTGTGGTGGGGAAGGATCGCCGTGTGAAGCATGTCCGGGTTGGTGATGACGACGTGCCCGGCGCTGCGGATCGCGGCGCGGACCTGCGGCGGCGTGTCACCGTCGTAGGTATAGGTCTTGAGCTCGATGTCGATGTCTGCGGAGAGCCGCTCGAGCTCCGCGAGCTGATCCTGCGCGAGCGCCTTGGTCGGGAAGAGGTACAGCGCGCGCGCCGACGGATCCTTCGCGATCGCGTCGATGACCGGCAGGTCGTAGCAGAGCGTCTTTCCCGACGCGGTCGGCGTGACCACGACGGTGTGCTTGCCGGCGCGCGTGACGTCGAGCGCGGCGGCCTGATGTGAATAGAGCTGCTCGATACCGCGGCGCCGCAGCGCGGCGGTGATGCGTCCGTCGAGCCAGTCGGGGAACGGCGCGTAGCGTGCGGGCCGCGCCGGGAGCGTCTCCCAGCGCGTGACCATCTCCTGGAACTGCTCGTCGCGGAGAAAGCCATCGAGGATCTGCTCCAGGCTGGTGCGTGCGGGGAATCGAACGGCCGTTCTTGAGCTCATTAAGGGACACCTGCATACATCGCCGGCGGCTCCTGAATGTGGCGCAGTTCCACCCGGCTCTCTCGGGCCCTCGGCTGGTCGCCTACGACGTCCCGAGCCTCACCGCGCTTCACATGCGCTTCGCTGGCGAGTCGCTCTGTCCTCTGACTGAGGCTGGCGACCGAAACGTCGCCACTCGCGACTTGCGTCTCGATCCAGTCCTCGAAGACCTCGATCGAGACAGGTTTCGATGCCGCCGGCAGGCGCTGCTCCGCACCCGACCACGCGCTACGCGCTTGATCCGCATCGAACCACCGGACAGACCCGCTCGGGTCTGATCTGGTCATGATCGCAAGCCAGGCCGAATAGATGTCACGTTGCACCGGACCTACGCCGCAGACGCATGAGTGTGTCCGCAGGTCGAGATCCTTGGGAACGATGGCACCGCAGCCGTGGCACAACTGGGACATCCGCATAGTCGGCGAGATCAGCACCACTTCGCCGCCAGCATTTGCGGCTTTGCGGATCAGGTGCCGGATCATCGCGGCAGGAGCGGCGTTCTGCATGGTCCTGCCGTACCGACGTTGGAATGCGCGGTAGGAGTTCTTCTCTATGTAGATGTTTGCGCCAAGTCGGATCACCGCGTTCGCAATGCGCCCGTGAAGAGTGCGGCGACTTTCCTTGGCGCGGCGGTGTTCGTCAGCAAGTCGTGACTGCAGGCGTTGTAAGCGTCTTGACTTCTGGTGACGGCGGTCTGTCTGCGACGCACTCGCCGCGCTGCGTTTTCTCGATACGGCACGACCAAGGCGCGAAATCGTCCGTCCGTTTGATGCTGACGCGATGTCAATGAGACTGCCGCTCGTGGCAGTGGCTACTGCAAGATAACGAAGGCCTGGGTCGACCCCAACGCACTTCGTGCCAACATCAACCTCGCAGTAGGGCCTTCCAACGCATACCAACTGGACGTAAAAGCGAAGCCGATAGCGCACGCGACGACGGACAATTCGAATGAGGCGAAGCTCCGAATCAAGCGCGTGTCGCCGACGCTCCTGATCGCCTCGGTCGTCAACACGCAGCGACAGGCCCAGCCAATGGAGTTGTCCATTCCGAAGCCGTAGACCGTTCGTTGGGTCTTGTCCGGCAATGCTCGAGATTTGATTGAAACCTTTGAAACGTGGGCGGCCTTGGGTGCCGTAGTGAAAGTTCATCGTTGCTGTTAGGGCCCGCCGGGCGAGTGCACGGCGCATTTGGGCATGCAGATGACCAGCGAGCCAACTTCGGCTCAGCGTTCGCGTGCACCAGCGATCCATCTCGAATTCGGTAAGCCCGAAGCGCTGGCCTATCTGACGGAACGTGCGCGTGCGCGAGGCGCCTCGTGGCAGAAGACGAGCGCTTTGATACGCGCGTGACTGGAGCATGAGATCCCGCTTGCGCAGGCATTCGTGCAGAGCCGCGTTGTAGGCCTGCCGCGCTGCTTCGAACCGACTCTGCAGGACTGCGGCGTCGGCACTTGTCGTGTGTAGTTCGAACTCCGCGGTGAAGCGCTCTTCCGAACGTATGTTCGACATAGCCTCCAACGATATGGAACATCCGTTCGGCGTGTCAAGAGTACGGCTATTCGGACCGGATTTCGTGCTCCAGCGTTGACGGCGGTGATGCTTCGTCGACTCCTAGCGGTCGCCATCGCGCTCGCGCTGCTCGTGCCGCAGGCGACGTCCGCGGCCGCGTCGGCGATGCCGGAAGCGCCGAACTGCCCGATCTACCCCGACAACGACGTGTGGCACTCGAGCATCCAGAACCTGCCAGTGCATCCGATGAGCGCGGCGTGGCTCGCGAACATGGGCGGGCCGTCACGCCTCTTGCATCCTGACTTCGGCGGGCCGTACGGCTATCAGCTCCAGGTCGTGGACAACACGACGCCGACGAAGCGCATCGCGTTCGACTACGCCGACGAGAGCGACAACGTCTCGTATCCATTCACCGCGAGCACGCCGATCGAGCCCGCCAGCGACGCGCACGCGTTCATGCTCAACAGGGACACCTGTCTTCTCTACGAGCTCTTCGCCGCCTCGTGGAACGGCGGCAGCCCGACCGCGGGATCGGGCGCGGTCTTCGATCTCAAGTCGCACGCGCTGCGGCCGTCGACGTGGACGAGCGCCGACGCCGCCGGTCTTCCGATCTGGCCCGGCGTGCTCCGCTACGACGAGATCCTGCGCGGCGTCGTGGATCACGCGATCCGCTTCACCGCGCAGCGCACCGACCGAAGCTTCGTCTGGCCCGCGCGGCATCAGGCCGGCGCGGCACGCGACGCGTCGCTGCCGCCAATGGGCGCGCGCTTCCGCCTGCGTGCCGACTTCAGCTTTGCGGGGTACGGCGCGCAGGCGCAGGTCGTCCTGCTCGCGATGCAGCGCTACGGACTGATCCTCGCCGACAACGGATCGAACTGGTTCTATCAGGGCCAAGTCGATTCGCGGTGGAGCGATCAGCTGATCAACGAGCTGAAGCGCATCCCGGCCGGTGCGTTCGAAGCGATCGATGCATCGTCGCTCATGCTGGATCCCAACTCGGGTCTCGCGCGCGGCGCGGCCGGCGTTGCGCTCGAAGCGGGCTGGCACTCGCGCTGGCAGAGCCAGTCGAACTACCTGATCATGTCGCCGGCGCAGGTCGCCGACTTCTGGATCAAGTTCACGAACACCGGGACCGAGACCTGGACGCGTGGCATCTGGGGACGTCAGGCGAACCTCGGCCTCAACCGCGACGACAAGGAGCCGTACCGGCTCGGTATGGCCGCGGACTGGCTCTGGGACGACCGGATCGCGACGACCTACACGCCGGCCGTCGCGCCCGGCGAGATCGGGGAGTTCCGCTTCAGGGTGCGCGCGCCCTTCGCGCGCGGCATCTACCGCCTGAACCTACGGCCTGTCATCGACGGCACGGTCTGGCTCGAGGACCAAGGGGTGTTCTGGATCATCGACGTCCGGTAGCCGCTTGACAGCCGAGCGGCGAATCGCCAATCTCCCAGTGTTAAACCTTTAACAAAAGGTTTCAGGCGCGGGAGGGCTCGGCTGGCGAGGACGACGATCCACGATGTCGCGCGGCAGGCGGGTGTATCCACTGCGGCCGTTTCGCACGCCTTCAACGACCCGGAGCGGCTGCGCGCGGCGACGGTCGACAAGATCCTGACCGCGGCACGCGACCTCGGCTACGCGCCCAATCCGCACGCGCGCGCTCTGCACTCGCGGCGTGCCGGCGTCCTCGGCGTCCTCTTTCCGCAGCCCATCGCGTCGGTGTTCGCGAACCCGTTCTTCGCGGCGCTGCTCGAGGGCATCGGCAGCGTGACCGACGAACGGGGGATGGGTCTCCTGACGCTGTCGCCGCTCGGCACCTCGCTCGAACGCGCCCTCGCCACAGCGCCGGTCGACGGCTTCGTGATCCTCGGTCTCGACGAGAAACACGCGGACGTGGCGCCTCTGCGGAAGCGCGGAGTGCCTTTCGTGATCGTCGACGGCGATGCGGAGAGCGCATCGTCGGTGAACGTCGATGACGAGGGTGGCGCCTACGCGGCCGCGGATCTGCTGCTGGCGCGCGGGCATCGCGACATCCTGATCCTCACTTTTCACGCGCCGCCTGAGGAGCTCGACAAGGACCTGGGCGTGCGCGGCCGGCGTCTGCGCGGTTACCGCCGCGCGTGCGCGAAGCACGGCGTCAAGATCGCCGACGATCACGTCGTCCGCACGTTCGTGACGCTCGAGGGCGGAGACGAGGCATTCAGCGCGGCGTGGGCGACCGGCCTGCGACCGACCGCGGTCCTCGCCGTCAGCGACATCATGGCGCTGGGCGCGCTCCGTGCCGCGCGCAGGCTCGGCATCGACGTGCCGGACGAGCTCGAGGTCATTGGCTTCGACGACATCCCGCTCGCATCGGCGAGCCAGCCGGCGCTCAGCACCGTGCACCAGCCGATCGCCGAGAAGGGGCGTATCGCGGCGCGCCTGTTGATCCGCGCGCTCGAAGAGAGCGCGGTGCGCGAAACGATCGTGCTGCCGACCGAGCTGCGACTACGTGGGTCCACCAGCGACATGGGCGTGAAGAACGCCGAGAGGGCGAAGGGAGGGTCGTATCGGATACCAAAGGCGGATCTCATCCGCGTCGCGTCGCGTTAGCGGCGTGTCGCGTCATCGCGACCGAAACATCATGAAGGGAACAGGTATGAAGCTGAAGGCGATCGCGCTAGTCATCATCGCAGTGTTCGTGGCCACCGCCTGTGGCGGCGGAACGAGCGGCACCGGCGGCGGCGTTGCCGCTGGCTCCATCAAGGGGAACATCACGCTCTGGCACGCCTACGGCACCGGCGGATCCGAGGAGACGGCGCTCAACGGGATCATCGACACGATCAAGAAGGCGAACCCGGACGCCAAGATCACGGTGCTCCAGGTCCCGTTCGACCAGGTCTTCAACAAATTCCAGACCGAGTCTGCCGCGGGTGGCGGTCCTGACCTCTTCACCGCGCCGAACGACGAGCTCGGCAATGAGGTCCGCGCCAATCTGCTGCTCGCCCTCGACGACAAGCTGAAGGGCAAGCTCGACAAGGTCGCCCCGCTCGGCGTCGACGGCCTGAAGGTCGCCGGCAAGCTGTACGGCATTCCGATGCTCTTCAAGGCGGTCGCGCTCTACTACAACAAGGACAAGGTCCCGACCCCGCCAAAGACGACCGACGAGCTCATGACGATGGTGAAGGCGGGTAAGACCATCGTTCAGAACCAGAACGGCTACCACCTCTTCGGTTGGCCCGCCGCATTCGGTGGCAAGCTGCTCGACGATTCGGGCAAGTGCGTCGCCGACCAGGCCGGATGGGCCGACGCGATGCAGTACCAGCTCGACCTGAAGAAGGCCGGCGGAAAATTCGAGACTGACGGCGGCCGCGCCGACACCTCGTTCCGCCAGGGACAGGTCGACATGATCATCAACGGCCCGTGGGTCCTCGGCGACTACAAGAAGGACCTGGGCGACAAGCTGGGCGTGGCCCCCATGCCCACCGGCCCCAAAGGCCCCTCGATGCCGCTTTCGGGTATTGACGGCTGGTATGTCAATCCAAACAGCCAGAACGTAGATGCGGCGCTT
>JBGPZT010000173.1:0-5039 GCA_041493915.1 Candidatus Limnocylindria bacterium | reverse complement strand
GCTGCAGGACGGCATGGTCCGCGCGCTCGAGGCCGCGCTCGGCCAGCGGGTGAACGTCGCGCAGCGGCCGGAGCTCGTCGCGGCGCTGGGCGCGGCGCTGCTCGCGCGCCAGCGCAGCGCGCGGCAACAGGAAGGGATGGTGGCGGCATGAGCGAGATAAGCGGGCGCGACCCGGCGTCGTTCGGCTTTCAGGACATCCGCTACGAGAAGCGGGACTGGATCGCGACGGTCACGATCTCCCGTCCTGAGGCCTACAACTCGTACACCACGCGCACGTTGCGCGAGCTCACGGAGGCGTTCACGGACGCGAGCCGGGACGACGGCGTCGCCGTCGTCGTCCTCACCGGCGCCGGGAGCGACGCGTTCTGCACCGGCGGTGACGTGAAGGAGTACGCCCGGGACTACACGCGGCGGCCACGCGATTACTGGAAGTACATGGGCCACTTCGCCGGCGCCATCGAGGCGCTGAAGAACGTCGGCAAGCCGTCGATCGCGCGCATCAACGGCATGGCGGTCGGCGGGGGCAACGAGATGAACCTCGCGTGCGATCTCGCGATCGCCACCGAGACCGCGCGATTCCGTCAGGTCGGCGTACAGGTCGGCAGTGTGGCCGCAGGCGGCGCGACGCAGTGGCTGCCGATCGTGATCGGCGACCGCCGCGCCCGGCAGATGCTCATGACCTGCGAGTGGGTCGACGCGAAGACCGCGCTCGACTGGGGCCTGGTGAACGAGGTCGTTCCGGCGTCGGAGCTCGACGCGGCCGTCGCGCGCCTTTGCGGCAAGCTCCTCGATACGTTCCCGGAGTGCATGCGCTACACGAAGCAGCAGACCAACTTCTGGAAGGACCTCTCGTGGAGCATGACCATCGGGCACGCGCGCGACTGGCTCGCGCTCCACTTCGCGGCGCTCGAGCCGCACGAGGGCATGACCGCGTTCGCCGAGAAGCGTCGCGCGGATCGCGTGGGCGTCCGTGTACGTGCGCGCGACGGTGGGCCGTCCGAGACGCTCTGGGGTCCGAACGCGCGCACCTGCCCGTCCTGCGGTGCGAAGGGTCTGCCGGACGCCTTCGCGTTCTGCGGCGTCTGCGGGACGGCGCTCGGGGTGGTGCCGGATGCCCTTGTCGGAACGCACTAGCGCAGGCGAGCTCGCCGGACGCGTCGCCCTCGTCACCGGTGGATCACGCGGCATCGGCCGCGCGATCGCGATCGGTCTCGCCGCATGCGGCGCGGACGTCGCGTTCACCTTCCGCTCCGACGGGAACGGCGCGGCCGAGACGGCGCGCGCCATCGAGTCGGGCGGCCGCGGCGCGCTCGCGCTCCGCGCCGACGGGACCGACCGTTCTGCGGCGGGCCGCACCGTCACGGACACGATGGCGCGGTTCGGCCGACTCGACATTCTCGTGAACAACGCGGGCATCAACCGCGACGCCGTCGTGTGGAAGATGGACGATGATGCGTGGGAGTCCGTCATCGACGCCGACCTCGGCGCCGCGTTCCGCTTCACGCGCGCCGTGGTCCCCGTGATGCGTGACGGAGGCGGCGGGCGGATCGTGAACATCGCGTCGATCAACGGCCTGCGCGGCAAGTTCGGGCAGTCGAACTACGCGGCCGCGAAGGGCGGGCTCATCGCCTTCACGAAGTCCGTCGCTCGAGAGGTCGGGGCGTTCGGGATCACCGTGAACGCCGTCGCGCCGGGCATCATCGAGACCGACATGGTCGCGGCGATGCCCGAGCAGGCGCGTGTCGCCTCGATCGCCGAGACGCTCGTCGGCCGCTTGGGCCGGCCCGAGGACGTCGCCGCCGCCGTCACCTTCCTCGCGTCGCCGCGCGCGCGCCACATCACCGGGATCGTGCTGCAGGTCGACGGAGGGCAGCGGCTCTAGCCCGGATCGGTCGATCGCGACGGTTCGCAGCGCGGACACGCTGTTGACACGATCGCGCGCTAGGGTCCGCAGTACGAACCCTCGAACGCCGGCGCTGGCGCGCCGGCGTTCTCCGTTTTCCGCCCCCACTGTGCTGACACGGGTCGGACATGATCCGGTCGTAGCGTCGCCCCCAGACCGGACGACGCGCCGGGTCGGAGGCCGAATGCGGATCATCGACCGCTTCTCCAGCGAGCACGACGTGTTCATCATGCAGCTGAGCGTCATCGAGACGCTCACGCGCAGCGGGGCCGAGGTCGCGAGCGTCGTGGCGGCGATCCGCACCCTGGCCGCTCCGCTTCTCGCCCACGCGCAGAACGAGGAGCGCGCGCTGTTCCCTGATCTCGCGCCGTCGCTCGGCGGGGAAGGCGGGCCGCTCGCGGTCCTCACCGAGGAGCATCGCGTCCTCCACGGGCAGCTCGATCGCCTGACGGCGGACCCGCCGCGCTTGGAGCTCGAGCAGGTGCTCGACGCCTTCCTCCACCTGCTGCGCGGGCACATCGAGAAGGAAGAGGACATCCTCTTCCCAGCCGCCGCTCGGCTCATCGACGACACGCGTCTCGAGCGGCTGGACCGCCAGATGCGCGCCACGGCCCTGGCGCGGTGAGCCGATGAGCGGCGTCGCGCCGGTCTGGGACGTGGCGGCGGACGCGCTCGCGACGACGATGCGCGCCGCCGTCTTCAGCGGGTCCGGCCGCGCGCTCGAGGTCGCGACGATCGCGCGCCCGGATCCGGGGCCTGGCGAGGTGCTCGTGCGTGTGAGCGCGTGCGGTCTCTGCCACAGCGATCTCCATTACCTCGATCACGGCGTCCCGACGTTCAAGACACCGCCACTCGTCCTGGGTCACGAGATCTCCGGCACCGTGGTGCGTGTCGGTGCCGGTGTGGATGCCGCGACCCTTGGCACGAGCGTGCTTCTCGCACCCGTGACCACCTGTGGCGGATGCGTGGCGTGCCGCACCGGGCGCGAGAACATCTGCGAGCGCCAGCGCATGCTTGGCAATTCCGTTGACGGCGGGTTCGCAGAGTTCGTGACGGCTCCGGCGCGTGACGCGTTCCCGATCCCGCCGGAGGTGCCGGTCGAGGAGGCCTGCATCATCGCCGACGCGCTCACGACCGCGTTCCATGCGGTGACGCGCCGCGCACGCGTCGAGGCCGGCGAGACCGTGGTCGTCTACGGCTGCGGCGGCCTCGGCCTCTGCGTCGTGCAGGTCTGCGCGCTCGTTGGCGCGCGCGTCGTGGCCGTTGACGTCGATCCACGCAAGCTGGCGCTCGCGACCGACCTCGGTGCGTCGCTCGCGATCGACGCGCGCGACGGCGATCCCGCAAAACGGGTGCGGCGCGAGACCGACGGCGGCGCTGACGCGGCGATCGAGGCGATCGGCCTGCCGAAGACGCAGGAGCAGGCACTCGCGTCGCTGCGGACGGGCGGCCGCCTCGTGCTCCTTGGGTACGCGGCCGACCCCATGTCGCTGCCGGGCAGCCGCGTGACGTATCGGGAGCTTTCCGTCATCGGCACGCTGGGCTGCCGGCCGGTGGACTTCCCTACGGTCCTGGGTCTGGTCCGCCGCGGCAAGCTCGCGATCGGCGCGCTCGTCACACACCGGTACGCTCTCGAGGGCATCAACGAGGGTTTCGATGCGCTCCGTCGCGGCGATGGCGTCCGCCACATCGTCGTGTTCCGGTGAGCACCATCGTCCGGCTCACGACCGTCAGCGTCGCGATCGACGACGGCATCGCCACACTGACGCTTGACCGTCCGCCGCTCAACGTGCTGAGCATCGCGCTCCTTGACGAGCTCGAGCTGGCGCTCCGTGACCTGCAGGGCGACCTTGATCTGCGGCTCATCGTCATCCGTGGCGCGGGGCGCGCGTTCTCGGCGGGTGTCGATGTGGCCGAGCATCTCGGTGCATCCTTGGAGCTCATGCTCGACGCGTTCGACGGTGCCGTGCGCGCGATCGTCGACAGCGAGATCCCGATCCTCGCCGTCGTGCAGGGCGCGGCCTTCGGTGGCGCCTGTGAGCTCGTGGCGCTGTGCGATCTCGCGATCGCGGCCGACGACGCGAAGCTCGGGACACCTGAGATCATGCTCGGCGTCACGCCGCCGGTCGGCGCCGCCGTCTTCCCATCCCTCGTAGGTCGGCAGCGGGCGCACGCATTGGTCCTGACCGGCGAGCCCGTCACCGGCGTGCAGGCCGCCGACTGGGGCCTGATCTGGCGCGCCGTGCCTTCGGCGCGACTGGAAAACGACGCGCGGGCCGTGGTCGACGCGTTCCGCGGCCGCAGCGCCGCGAGCCTCCGCCTCGCGAAGCGGACCCTTGGGTTGTCGGCGCGGCCGCACCTCCTCGAGGCGATCTCCGCCGCGGACGCGGAGCAGCGGCGGGCGCTGCCGGGACTGGCCGATGCCGACGAGGGGCTGCGCGCGTTCCTCGAGAAGCGTCCGCCGCGCTGGACGCACCGCTAGCGCGCGGCGGCGACTCCCCTTGGTGGTCGGACGACGATCGGCTAGACGAGCGACCGGATCAAGACGACCACGACCGCGACCCCTGCTGCAGCGAGTGCCGAGACGACCACCGTTCGTCGCATGTTGGGGTAGAGCAGCAGCCCGATCACTAGCAAGAGCGCCGCGATCGCGACCGCCATGTAGCCGCTCATGAGCGACATCAGAAGAAGCAGAGCGATCACTGCAGCGAGATAGAGCTGGTCCCTCAACCGGCTGTTCTCGATCATCGGACCATCACCTTCCTTGCCGTCCTCTCTACTTCCCCGTGAGATGCCGCTCGCCCGGCCCGGTGTACAGCTGCCGCGGGCGCGCGATCTTCTGGTCGGGATCGAGCAGGCCCTCTTCCCACTGCGCGAGCCAGCCCGGCGTGCGCCCGATGGCGAAGAGCACCGGGAACATCTCGACCGGGAAGCCCATGGCCTGGTAGATGAGGCCCGAGTAGAAGTCGACGTTGGGGTACAGCTTGTGGCCGATGAAGTAGTCATCCTCGAGCGCGATCTTCTCGAGCTCGAGCGCGATGTCCAGCAGCGGGTTGCGGCCGGTGACGCTGAACACCTGATCGGCGACCTTCTTGATCATCTTCGCGCGCGGGTCGTAGCTCTTGTAGACGCGGTG
>JBGPZT010000184.1:0-4687 GCA_041493915.1 Candidatus Limnocylindria bacterium | reverse complement strand
GTCCTGGTCGTCGTGGCCGCGGCCCTCGAGGCGCAGAACTCGATCTGGACCGACACGGCGACCGCGACGGCGAAGTTCGTCGACTGGGCCCAGGTCAAGGCGGATGCAGCCGACATCGTGATGAAGGACTTCCTCACGTACGGCTCGCGGTCGATGACGTTCACCGCGGACGCGTTCACTTCGCCCCGTGACGTGCTCGCGGCGGTCAACCCCGCGGTCAAGGACGTGGACGTGACCAAGGCATTCGATCTGAGCTTCCTGGTGAAGCTCAAGGACATCGGCTTCTACCAGAAGAACTCGATCCCGACGACCAACTAGTCTTTCCTGCTGTAGCGCCGAGGATGCCTCCGTGGCTCACGTCGCGGGGGCATCCTCTTATCCAGCCAGGACAAGGAGACCGCTCATGACCCGTTTCGGCCTGCTCGTGCCCCACTTCGGCCTCGAGGCGGATCAGGACCTGCTGGTCGAGGGCGCGCGGCTGGCCGAGAGCCTCGGGTTCGATTCGCTCTGGGTTCGCGACCACCTCGTCTTCCATCCGCATGGGATGGAGGGGACGGACCGCACGTTCATCGAGCCGCTCATCACGCTGACGTACCTCGCGGGCGTGACCGAGAAGATCGGGCTGGGCGCGGCGACGATCATCCCGTTCCGCCACCCGATCCTCATGGCCTACAGCGTGGCCTCGATGTCGTGGCTCACGCGCCGGAAGTTCGATCTCGGGATCGGCTCGGGCACCTTCGACCACGAGTTCGAGGTCATCGGCCAGGGCGCTGAGGACCGCGTGCAGATGATGAAGGAGCAGGTGCTCATCGCACGCCGGTTGTGGTCGGGTGAGACGGTCGTATGGGACAGCGAGCGCTACAAGTTCAGCGACGTCGATCTGAAGCCGCAGCCGGTGCACCCGGTGCCGGTCTGGTGGGGCGGCGCGACGCCCGCGGCCGCGCGCCTCGCCGTCGATTTCTGCGAAGGCTGGCTGCCCGGGCGCATCACGTTCCCGACCTACGCCGCGCGCGTCAAGAAGATCCGCCAGATGTCCGAAGAGCAGGGTAAGCCGATGATCATGACCGGCGCCGTTCCGGTCACGAGCATCGACACGACCACTAAGTCCGCGGTTGAACGCCTCAACGTGCCCGGCCTGATCAAGAACGCGAACGCGCAGAAGTTCTGGCTCAAGCCGCCGTCCGGCGAGTTCACAAAGATCGAGGAGCTCGACGGCTCGATCCTGGCCGGAACGCCGCAGGACATCGTCCGCGGCGTGCAGCGCTACCAGGAGCTGGGCTGCGACCTCCTCGTCTTCGACTTCCGCATGCGCTACCCCGACTGGCTCGAGCAGATCAAGACGCTTGCGCGTGAGGTCCTGCCCAAGGTGGCCGGCGACGCGCGTGCCGGGGCGAGCGCGCGATGAAGACCACGACGACGACGCAGACGACGCACTACGAGATACAGAAGAAGCGACGCGAATCGCTCCTCGACGAGTGGAAGGGCTATCACAAGAATGTCCTCAAGCGGCGCGACGTCGTGATGCACGACGTGCCGAGCCGCCGCATCCGCAGCGGCGTGTATGCCGGCTGGGACGGCGATCGTCCGACGAAGAACCTGGATGCGACGGTGCACGAGCTCGCGCCGCACACCACGACGACGATCCACCGCCATTCCTGGGACGCGATCGAGTTCATCGAAGCCGGCCGCGGCTGGACCGAGGTCGACGGTCAGCGCGTCGATTGGCGGCCCTGGGACACGGTCCATCTTCCGAGCTGGGCCTGGCATCGTCATGGCAACGACGGCGACGAGGCCGCGGTCTTCCACACCTGGAGCGTCGAGCCGATGCTCGAGCAGTTCGGCGTCGCGCTGTTCGAGGACGGCGGCGACACGCCGGTCGCGCAGCTTCCGCGCCGTCAGCGCCAGGCCGAAGCCATCGAGGGAAGGGACCCGCACGCGCGCCGACGGCAGCGTCTGGCGCAGCAGTGGGCCGGCACGGAGTCCGCGCGGCTCATCACGCGCTTCGACGACGTGCGCGGGCTCGTCACCAAGCGGGGCGCGCGCAGCCTGTTCCTCGTCGACAAGTCGATCGGCTATCACACCGCCGGCCTCTCCGCGGTCATGCACGAGCTCGCGCCGGGTCTCTATCAGTCCCGCCACCGTCATGGCGGCGAAGCCTGGCTGTACGTCGTCTCGGGCCGCGGCCACAGCGAGGTCGACGGCGTCGACTACCCGTGGGAAGCAGGCGATCTCATCGTCGTGGACCACTGGTCGTGGCATCAGCACTTCAACGACGACCGCGAGAAGACCGCCCGTCTCATCCGCGTGCACAACTTCGACGCGCTGTACGACATGATCCGCATCCTCCTCGATCCGCTGAATCTCTTCGAGGAGCTGCCCGAGCTCGATGCACCCGACCTGACCGGCATCGTCTGGCCCGATCACTTCGCGGGACGGCCCGACTAGCGATGCCCGAGCTGACGGTCCCGCCCGGAGTCGAGGGGATCGTCGCGATGCACGAGCTCCCCGATTCCGCCTGGGAGAGCCGCTGGACGCGCATCGTCGTGCCCGAGGACATCAAGGAGCGGCTGCTCAACTTCACGCTGTTCTCGCTGCGCCACCGCGCCCGCATGGACGCGGTGCGCCTTCCGGTCCACGGACTCATCGTGCTCGCGGGGCCGCCGGGCACGGGGAAGACCACGCTCGCCGGCGGTCTCGCGGATCAGGCCGCGCGCGCCCTCGGCACGGGCGTCCTGTTCGTCGAGGTCGATGCGCACGCCTTTCCGAGCCAGATGCTCGGCGAGAGCCAGCGGAGCGTCGCGCGCCTCTTCGAGCGCACGCTGCCCGATCTCGCGCGACGCGGCGGCCCGACCATCGTGCTGCTCGACGAGGTCGAATCGCTCGCGGTGAGCCGCAGCGGAGCGTCGCTCGAGACCAATCCGGTCGACGTGCACCGCGCGACGGACGCGGTCCTCGCGGGCGTCGATCAGGTCGCGCGCGCCTGTCCCAACCTCATGTTCGTCGCGACCACGAACCACCGGGTGGGCGTGGACGCCGCGTTCATGTCGCGAGCGGATCTGGTGGAGGACATCGCGCTGCCGAACGCGGCCGCGGTCGAGCTGATCCTACTCGACACGCTCCATCAGATCCTCGGCGACGAGCGCTTCCGCGAGGCCGAGCGCCGCGATGGCGCGGCCGTCGGTCCGCTCGCGAAGGCCTGCGTCGACGCGCGGCTCGACGCGCGCCGGGTGCGCAAGCTCGTCCTGCGCGCTCTCGCGTCGCGGCGCGAGCTGGCGCTGTCGCCGGAGCTCCTCCGCATCGAGGACGTCGCCGCGGCGCTGCGCGCAGAGCTGAAGTGAGCGCGGCGCTCGCGGAGTCGTCGTGAGCGCGGCACTCGCGGAGGAGCAGCGAGTGCCCGAGCGCGTCACGATCTCGCGTGAGTCGTTCCTCCTCGCGGCGTCCCTTTTCCTCATCATCGCGGCGACGAACATCCTCACGCCGTTGCTGCCGGACATCCGCAACGACTTCGGCGTGAGCATCGCCACCGCGGGCGTGATCGTCGGCTCATACGGGCTCGCGCGACTGATCACCGATCTGCCCGCGGGGTTCCTCCTCGACCGCCTCGGGCACCGCCGTCTTAGCATCTTCGCGCTCGTGCTGCTGGTGCTGTCGTCGCTGCTCGGGCTGAACGCCGGTTCCGTCGGGATGCTGATCGCGGCCCGCGTCGGCGCCGGCGTCTCCGTCGCGATCGTATCGACCGTGATCCTCGCCGGCCTCAGCGCCACCGCCACGGTGACGAATCGGGGCAAGGTCATGAGCCTCTTCCACGTCGCGAACAACACCGGGATCGCCGTCTACCCGCTCATTGGCGGCCTCGTCGGTGCCGCGGTGGGGTGGCGCGCGACGTTCGGCGTCACCGCCGTCCTCGTCATCGTGGCCGGTCTCATCCTTGTGCCCGTGCTGCTGCGGATCCATCCACGGAAGGGAGCCGTGCCGCGTGCGACGGCGCCGGATCCGCGCGTCCTGCATGGGCGGCCGCGCGCCTTTGCGATCGCGGCCACGAACGTGGGCGTCGTGGCCAACCTGATCAACCGGCACGGATTCCGGAACACCATCCTTCCCCTGTCCGCGGCGACATCGCTCGGGCTTGGCGGCATCTCGATCGCGACCGCGATCGCGCTCATGTCGATCACCGGCCTGATGGTCGCGACGCCGGGCGGCATGCTCGGCGACCGCATCGGCCGGCGCCGCATCATCACCGCCGGGCTCGCCGCGATCGCCGTGGGCGACCTCGTGTTCCTGTTCACGCACGATCTCGTCACGTTCCTCGCGGCCGCGGCGCTCATCGGCTTCGGCGACTTCTTCTCGAGCTCGCAGACCGCGCTGCTCTCCGAGATCGTCCCGCTGGAGCAGCGCACGCAGGTCTTGGGCGGCTACCGCTTTTCGGCGGACCTCGGCGCGTTCGTCGGTCCGGTGCTGCTCGCCGCCGTGATGGATCTCGGGAACGCCCAGATGGCGATCCTGGTCGCGGTCGCGATCCTCTTCACCGCGTCGCTCGTCGCGCGGCTCGGCGTGCCGGCCACGGCGGACACATGACCGTCGAAAGGAGCCTCCTGTGACACCGGAAGACGTCGTCGCGCGGATCGATCCGAAGGAGGTCGTGGACCTCGCGCTTGCGCTGGGCAACATCGACAGCCCGACCGGCAGT
>JBGPZT010000185.1:0-4638 GCA_041493915.1 Candidatus Limnocylindria bacterium | reverse complement strand
GCTTCGATGTGAACAAGGACTCCGCGCTCGATCTGCCGGCGCTCACGACACCACTTCGATAACCCCCGCGGCTAGACTCGCGCGAATGACCGAGACGCGCGTCGCGCCCGCGAAGGCCAAGGGACCGCTTCCGCTCTATCTCGACGACGTGGTCATGCTGCGCAAAGCGCATCCCTGCGGCGGGAATACCTGGCGCATCGTCCGGCTCGGCGCCGACATCGGCCTGCGCTGCACCACCTGCGAGCATCGTGTGCTCGTGGCGCGCTCGTCGCTCGAGCGCGACATCAAGCGGTTCGTCTCGCGCGGGCCACAGGCCCCGACGGACTAAGCCCGACCGTTGGCCGAGGTCGAGGAGGCCGTCAAACACGGCCTCCTCCGCAATCGCGCGTTCCTGGCCGTTTGGGCGGCGCAGATCCTCTCGCAGACGGCCGCGAACGCGGTCACGTCGGCGCTCATCATCCTCGTCGCCGAGCTCACACACTCCAACACGTCTTCCTCGTTCCTGATCCTTCTCGCGATCATCCCCGCGGTGCTCTTCGGCATCGGTGCAGGCGTGCTCGTCGATCGCACGGACCGACGCTTCGTCCTGGTCTTGACTAATGCGCTGCGCGGCATCGCGGTGCTGCCGCTCCTGATCGCGGGGACGAGCCTGACCGCGGCGTACGTGGTGAACTTCCTCGTGGCGGCGGTGACGATCTTCTTCGTCCCGGCGGAGTCGGCCACCATCCCCGGGATCGTTCGCAAGCGCGATCTCCTGGTCGCGAACTCGCTGTTCACCTTCACGTTCAACGGATCGTTCCTCCTCGGGTTCATCATCCTCGGGCCGATCGCGGTGAGCCTGTACGGATTCGACTTCCTCTGGATCGTCGTTGCCGCGATGTTCGGCATCTCGTCAGTGCTCTGCGCGACCCTGCCGCCATCACCGCCACCGCAGAAGGCGGCGCATCTCATCAGCGCGGAGCTGGCCGAACGGGCCTTCACCGAGACCCGCCAGGGGATCTCGGAGGCTTACCACTACCTCCGCGCGACGCCACTCGTCACGTGGGCCATGGTCTACATCGCCCTTACCTACACGCTGATCGCGGTCGCCGGCGCGCTCGCGCCCGGCTTCGTCCGCGAAGTGCTGAGGCTGGGCGAGCGCAACGTCGTGGTGCTCGTCGGGCCGGCCGGGGTCGGGGTGGTGCTCGGACTGGCGCTCCTGAACGTCGTCGGCAGCCGCATCAGCCGTGCGAACGCCATCGGCACCGGCCTCATCGTCGTCGGCCTGGCTCTGCTCGCCCTGGCCGCGGCGCGGCCGTTCGCCGAGATCTTCGCGTCGCGCCTGGGAGGCGTGCTCGGTGAGGCGCTGCCGTTCTTCGTCGGCATGGTCAGCGTGACCGCGTTCTTCTTCGGGGTCGCGTACGCGTTCATCACCGTTCCGGCGATGACGCTGCTCCAGGAGCACCTACGCGATGACATACGAGGCCGGGTCTTCGGCGTGCTCAACGTGCTCGTCTCGATCTTCAGCTTCCTGCCGCTGATCTTCGTCGGTCCGATCGCCGACGTATGGGGGGTCGCACCGGTCTTCGTCCTCGCGGCGGTCGTCGTGTTCGGCGTGTGGTTCGGAGGTCGCGCGGTCCGGCTAAAATCGAGTCTCCAGTGACCTCTCCGCGGGCCACATTCCTGCACTACCTCGGTCAGCACAGGCTCCGTATCGCCGTCGGCGTTGCCGTCGTCGGCCTGTCCGCGTTCTTCGCGGTCCTCGCGCCGCTGCTCATCGGGCGCATCGTCGACGCGCTGACGCAGGGTGCCGATCTGGATCTGGTGGTGCGCCTGGCCGCGCTCATGGTCGTCCTGTCGGCCATAGAGAGCACGCTGCGCGGGTTCGGGCGGTGGCGGATCCTCGACGCGTCGCGCCGCATCGAGTACCGCATGCGCAACGATCTGCTGGCTCACCTGCAGACCATGCATCTCGCGTACTTCCAGCACCAGCGGATCGGCGACCTAATGGCGCGCCTCACGAACGACCTTCAGGCGGTCCGCCAGATGGTCGGCTTCGGCATCCTGATGCTCACCAACACGCTCCTCACGCTGGTGTTCACCTTCATTTCGATGTTCGGCGTCGATACGAAGCTCGCGCTCGTGGCGCTCATCCTCACGCCCTTCTCGTCGTACACGTTCTGGACCGTCGGCCGACGCGTGAACAAGCGCTTCGAGCAGCTGCAGGCCCAGTTCGGGGATCTCTCGGCGAAGGCGCAGGAGAACTTCTCGGGCATCCGCGTGGTGAAGGCGTTCTCGCAGGAAGAGCCGGAGATCCGCTCGTTCGCGGTCGTGAATCGCGACTACCTCGACAAGGCGGTCGCGCTCGCCAAGGTGAACGGCCTGCTCTGGCCGATGATGAACTTCATCCTGGGCGGCGCTGTGCTGGCGATCCTGTACATCGGCGGACAGGATGCGATCGACCACCGGCTCACCATCGGTCAGCTCGTCCAGTTCATCGCGTACCTGGCGCTCATCTCGTGGCCGATGATCGCGCTCGGCGAGGTCGTGAACCTGATCCAGCAGGGATGGGCGTCGCTCCGCCGGCTCCAGGCGGTGTACGACGCGCACGCGTCCGTCACCGATCCCATCGATCCAGTCGACATGCCGATCAAGGGCGCGGTCGAGATGCGGGGCGTGTCGTTCGCGTATGGGCAGACGATCGTGCTCCGCGACATCTCGTTCTCGGTGCCGGCGGGCGGCTCGCTCGCGATCGTGGGCCTGACCGGCGCCGGGAAGAGCACGCTAGTCAACCTCCTGCCGCGGCTCTTCGACGCGCAGCAGGGCGAGATCCTCATAGATGGCATCGACGTGAAGCGCTATCCGCTCGCCGCGCTGCGGCGGGCCGTCGGCTATGTCCCGCAGGAGACGTTCCTCTTCTCGGTCCCGCTCCGCGAGAACGTCGGCTTCGGGACCGACCATCCGCTCACCGCGGCCGAGCTCGACTGGGCGGGCGAGATCTCACAGCTTGGGAAGGACGTGGCCGACTTCCCGGCGCGCTACGACACCATGATCGGCGAGCGTGGCGTGACCCTCTCCGGCGGACAGAAGCAGCGGACCGCGATCGCCCGCGCCGTGGCGAAGGATCCACGCATCCTCATCCTCGACGACGCGCTATCGGCCGTGGACACGTACACCGAGGCAGAGATCCTCAAGCGGCTGCGGGGCGTGATGCGTGAGCGCACCAGCATCGTCGTCGCGCACCGCATCTCGACGGTGAAGGACGCGGACGAGATCCTCGTGCTCGACGAGGGCCGCATCGCGGAGCGCGGCACGCACCGCGAGCTGCTCGAGCTCGGCCGCCTTTACGCGAGCATGTACCGCCGCCAGCTCCTCCAGGAGGAGCTCGAGGTCGACGAAGAGCAGCAGGAGCACGAGAAGCGCGTCCGCGCGACGGCTGACGACAGCGGCGGCTTCCAGCGGCCGCGCGCCCCCATGGAAGAGATGGGGCAGGACTAGATGGCGGCGCACGGGCCCGGCGGCGGTGGCGGTCACGGGGGCGGCGGATTCGTCCACGAGGACGAGATCCTCGGAAAGGCCTACGACGCGCGCCTGACGCAGCGGCTCATCGGATATCTCGCCCCGTACAAGATCTGGGTGATCGTCGCGCTCGTGCTGCTCCTCGCCATGTCGCTGGCGCAGATCGCTCCGCCGATCATCGCCAAGTACATCGTCGACCAGGCCGTGATCCCCGCCGTCAACGGCGATCTCGGCCGCGACGAGGCCTTCTCGCGCCTCGCGCTTTTCGGCGTCCTCTATCTCCTGGTGCTCGCGGCGGGCGCGGCACTGCGCTTCGGCCAGACGCTGCTGACGACGTGGGTGGGGCAGCGCGCGATGTATGACCTGCGCCTCGAGCTGTTCCGCCACCTGCAGTTCCTGTCGCTCTCGTTCTTCGACCGCAACCCCGTGGGCCGGCTGATGACCCGCATCACGAACGACATCGACGCTCTCACGGACATGGTCACGCGCGGCGTCGTGTCGATCTTCGGCGACGTCGCCATGCTCGTGCTCATCTCGATCGCGATGCTGCTCCTCGACTGGCGTCTCGCGCTCATCACCTTCGTGTCGCTTCCGATCCTCACCGCGATCACCGCGTATTTCCGCGGGATGATGCGCGAGTCATTCCGCTCGATCCGGATCCGGCTGGCGCGCGTGAACGTCTACCTCAACGAAACGCTGTCGGGGATGGCGATCGTCCAGCTCTTCACGCGCGAGAAGCAGACGTTCGACCAGTTCGACGTCTTGAACCGCGACCTGCTCACGGCGAACCAGGGTCAGGTGCGCGCGATGAGCGTGTTCCAGCCGACGGTGAACTTCACACGCGCGGCGACGGCCGCCGCGCTGTTCGTCGTCGGAGCGTACTGGATCAAGCAGAACGAGCTGAGCCTCGGCACGCTGGTCGCGTTCTGGCAGCTACTCAACCAGTTCTTCCAGCCGATCCTCGATCTGTCGGAGAAGTACAACATCATGCAGGCGGCGATGGCGTCATCCGAGCGCGTCTTTCGGCTGCTCGACACGGCGCCGACCATCGTCGATCCGCCGAGCCCGGTCGAGCTACCTCACGTGCGTGGCGAGATCCGCTTCGACAACGTCTCGTTCGCGTACAACGAAGGCGAGTGG
>JBGPZT010000107.1:0-9149 GCA_041493915.1 Candidatus Limnocylindria bacterium | reverse complement strand
CGTGTGTAGCGACCGATACCGCGAACACGGGCCACCGTTTGCAGATGGCGCGCATCGAAGGTGACGCGCACGGACCTAGACTAGCCGCACGTTCATCTCCGTCGTCGTTCCCACATACAACGAAGTCGGTTCGCTGCGCCACCTCGTGCCGCGCCTCGCGGCGGCGCTCGCGGTGCACACGTGGGAGTTGATCATCGTCGACGACGGCTCGCCCGACGGTACCGCGGATCTCGCCGAGTCGTACGCCGACGTCCACCCGGTCCGGGTCGTGCGCCGGCCGGGCAAGGCCGGGCTCGCCTCCGCTGTCCTCGCGGGTTTCGCGCAGGCGCGCGGCGACGTCCTGGTCGTGATGGACGCGGACCTCTCGCATCCGCCTGAGGCGGTGCCGCGTCTCGCGTCGGCGATCGAGGAGGGCGCGGACCTCGCGGTCGGCAGCCGCTACGTCGCGGGCGGCGGCACGGAAGACTGGCCGCTGAGACGGCGCGTCGTCTCGCGCGCAGCCTGTCTGCTGGGGAACCTGCTGGTGCCGATCCGCGACTGCACGTCCGGCTTCTTCGCGATCCGCAGGTCGGCGCTCGACGGCGTGAAGCTCAACCCCATCGGATTCAAGATCGGCTTCGAGGTGATGGCGCGCGCTCGCTACAAGAAGGCCGTGGAGATCCCGTACGTGTTCCGCGACCGCGAGCTGGGAAAGTCGAAGTTCGGCCGCCGCGAGGTCATGCAGTACATCGTCCAGCTCGGCCAGGTCGCGCGCGACAGAGTGCTGCGCCGAAAGTCATGATGGCCACGAGTGTCGCGCGGACGCTCGTCTACGTTCCGTTGATCGGCTTTCGCCCGGCCGGAACGCGAGTGCTGCGTGAACGCGCCGAGACGACCGCAAACGGCACGAAGCTGATGGTGCTCGCGGTCGCTGCCACGCCGGACCGCACCGATGTCGTCGTCGAATGGGAGCGGACCGGTGATCCGGCGACGTGCCCGCCGGATTCGCAGCTCCTCGTACACACGAACATGGCGCCGCTGGAGAAGGGCTTGACCGCTGAGCTCGTGATCGGGCTCAGCCGGCACGACGCCGTCTCGATGCGGCGGCGCGCGATGCAGGTGAGCCATCCATCCATCGGCGCGATCGATGCGTTGATCTTTCCGCCGCTGCAAGACAGCGCCGAGGCAGGCGAGCTGCACGGACGCGAGGGTCCGAACGAGTGGCGTGTGCCGTTCAGTCTCGCGCCCGGCCATAGCAACGCGTCAGCGCTCGCGGTGGAGGTCGTGCGAGACGGGGTCGCCGTACGCGTGCAGGCTCTCGCGCGGTACGGCGCTGAGGTGATCATCGAGCTCGGGATCGAGGCGCCGCACCAGATCAGGCAGGTCGGTACGCCGATCCCAACTCCGTCGCGTTTTTCGAGTACACGGGATGACGACCATCGCGCCAGGACGCAGGAGCATCGTCGCGTCTTCGGCGAGCCCTCTCGTCCGATAAGGCTCGAGGATGACCGCGGGAACCGCACGGACGAGGTCGGGCGCCTGTTCACACACGAACCGCAGCAGATGGCCACCGGGCGGCCGTTCATCAGTCGTTTCTTGGTCGCGTTCGCCGCGCCCAGCGTCGCTGCGAAGAAGGCGACCCTGGTCGTGCCGTTCGTCGAGCTCAATGACCTCGGGCCATCGACCAGCGCGGACCTGCGCGGGGTGCCGCTGGACCGACAGCTGGGCGAGCACCGCTTCCGCATCGTCGCGACCGAGCAACACGGAGCTGATCAGCGAAAGGTCGTGCTCGAGATCCCAGCCTCCACTCAGAGGCCTCGCTTCGTGCAGCCCGCGCGGATGGAAGGCTCCGATCCGGCGTTCGCCTGGGAACGGCACGCGCTGGATGCGCCGCCGCCGGGCCATGACGCCATCTGGATGGCGACGAAGGTCGGCGACCCGCCGATCGTGACGTTCACCGGCGCGGTGCTACGCGTCGACGGCCCGTTGCTACTGGAGCTGCCGCTCGCCTAGCGGACCGCAAGCTCCTCGCGCAGCGCGTCGATGACGTAGGTCTGTTCCTCGTCGGTCATGGTGGCGTACAGCGGGATGATCAGCGTGATCCGCGTCGCCTCTTCCGTGACCGGGAGGCTCACCCGGCCGTAGCGCGACGTGTACGTTCTCTCGAGGTGCGAGGCCATCACGCCACGGCGAGTGGCGATGCCGCGGCGGAGCAGGTTGGTCATCAGCTCCTCGCGATCGAGCCGGCAATCCTTCGTGAGTCGCACGCAGTACGACTGATACGTGTGTTCCGCGTAAGGCGGCACGTACGGCACGGCGATGCCGGGGATGTCGGCGAGCTCGGCGTTGTAGCGCTCGGCCTTCGCGCGGCGGATGCGCAGCAGCTCGTCGAGACGGCCGATCTGCACGAGCCCGATCGACGCCTGGATGTCGGTCATGCGGTAGTTGAAGCCAAGCTCCGGGTACTCCTCCATGATCACGCGGTCGGCCCGGTGACGCTCGAGGTCGGAAACGCTCATCGCATGCGCACGCAGCTTGCGCGCGCGGTCCGCGAGCGCGTCGTCGTCGGTGGTGATCATCCCGCCCTCGCCGGTCGTGATGACCTTACGCGGGTGGAACGAAAACACGGTCTGATGCGCGTTCGAGCCGACCTTGCGGCCCTTGTATGACTCTCCGATGGCGGGCGCCGCGTCCTCTACGACGTCCACGCCGTGCCGCTTCGCGACGTCATTGATCGCGTCGATGTCGCAGCCGAGTCCGATCTGGTCGATCGGCATGATCGCCTTGGTCTTCTTGGTGATCCGCTTCTCGACGTCGTTCGGATCGATGTTCAACGTGCGCGCGTCGACCTCGCAGAACACGACGTCCGCTCCGGTATAGAGGATCGCGTTCGCGGAGGCGATGAACGTCAGCGAGGGGACGATCACCTCGTCGCCAGCACCGACACCGATCGATGCCAGCGCAAGATGGAGACCGGTGGTGCACGACGTCGTCGCGATGCCGTGTTTCGCGCCGACATACGCCGCGACCGCCCTCTCGAATTCGGCGACCTTCGGACCCTGAGTGACCCAGCCGCTTCTGATGGACTCGTACGGCGCGCGGGCCTCTTCTTCGCCCAGGGCAGGCTTAGTGATCGGAATGCTCATCTTCCGCTGCGTTTCGGTCGCCATGCGTGCTCCTCCTCAGTTAGCGCGTCGAACCGCCGAGCACCGCCCGTCGCCACGCGATCAGCTGTCGCAATCCGTCGGTGAGGCTGGTCGCGGCACGGAATCCCAACAACCCCTCGGCGCGCCGCGGATCGCCGTAGCGGCGAGCCGGAAGCTGTCCCGCGGGTTGCGGCTTGAATTCCATCCCCACCGAGCTCCCCGTCAGATCGAGCAACAGCGCCGCCAGATCGCGCATTCGTGTTTCGACGCCGCTACAGACGTTCACGATAGCGTCCTTTTGGCCTGCCTCACAGGCCAAAACGTTGGCTCGGACCACATCGCTGACGTACACGAAGTCAACTGATGCGGAACCGTCACCGAACAGCGTCAATGGTTCTCCCTTGTCGATGAGATCGAGCCAACGGACCATGACCTCAACATATTTCGAACGGATATCCATACGCGGTCCAAACACGTTGAAGTAACGCAGGGTCGTGGTCGGCACGTCCCGGAGATGCGCGAAAGCGCGCGCCAGCTGTTCGTTCGCGACCTTCGCGGCCCCGTACACAGTCCTGCCATTCAGCGGATGGTCCTCATCGATCGGCAGCCGGATCGGCTCGCCGTACACGACCGCGCTGGACGCGAGCACCAGTCGTGAGACCTTCGCATCCGCGGCGGCCTCGACTACGTTGAAGGTCCCGTCGACCATCACCTCCTGGCACTCGCGCGGGTGTTCCTGGCATCGGGTCCAACGCAGCGCAGCCTGGTGGAACACGACGTCGGTGCCGGCGATGTTCGCGTGGACCGCCTCGCGATCGCGGATATCGACCTCGACCAAGCGTGCGCGTCCCGTGGCGAGCGCGGCCGTGAGGTTCTCCGGGACACCGCGGACGAGTGCGTCGAGCGCGACAACCTCACGCGCGCCCTCCGCCAGAGCCGCGTCGACGATGTGCGACCCGACGTTCCCCGCGCCGCCGGTGACGACGACGCGCGCGCCCGAGAGGACCCCCATGCGCGTCACAGCCTAAAGGCCGGGAAATGCGGCTGAATCCGCGTCCAGGAGGTCATCGTTGCCGCCAGGCGATAGGACCATTGTCCCCCGTTAGAGCGACCCCTCTGGGGTTGATGATGGGGTCCCCGGCGAGCAGAATTTGCGTAAGGACGCAAGAACGACAACAGCAGAACGAAGGAAAGGAGCGATAAGTGGATCTTCAGCAGTTCATCCGTGAAGAGGACGGCCAGGGCCTCGTCGAATATGCACTCATCATCGCAGTCATTGCGATCGCGGTCATCGTGGCCATGATCTTCCTCCGCGATCAGATCTCGAACATCTTCAGCAACATCGGCAACAACCTCACGTAATTCGCCACCGCGGCGGGCGCTCGCAAGTGCGCCCGTCGCGGCCGGTACAGTACGTCCATCGACCGCATCAAGGAATCGTGGGACGGCCGCGCCAAGGACACGCAGCTCCAGGGCTCGTACGTCACGATGACCGACCGCAACCAGCGGATCCTCGAGATCGACGAGGCGCTCCGCTACATCCCGCCGGGGCAGCGCATCCTCGATGTCGGGTGCGGTAACGGCTACTCGACTGCGATCTTCGCGATGCAGGCCGAGCACATCGTCGGGATCGACTACTCCGCGGCGATGATCGCGCGCGCGAAACGTGAATACGGGCACATCCCGAACATCAGTTTCGAGGTCAGAGACATCCTGTCTCCACTTCCGTTCCCAGCGAAGAGCTTCGGCGTCGCCGTCGCCCAGCGATGCCTCATCAACCTCGTGACTTGGGAGAACCAGCAGAAGGCGATCGAGCAGATCGTCCGCGTGGTCCGCCCCGGTGGGTACTTCGTCATGCAGGAGGGGACGGGGCAGGGCCGCGAGAGGCTCAACCAGCTCCGCGAGCAGATGGGGCTGCCGCGAATGCCCGACGTGCCGTTCAACTCGGACTTCGACGAGATGCTGCTCTGGCCGTTCCTTCGCCGACACTTCGACATCGTGCAGATCCGCCGCTATGGCCTGTACGACGTCGTTGCTCGCGTCGCGCACCCGATGCTCGTTTCGCCGGCGGAGCCCAAGTACGAGGCGAAGATCAATGAGATCGCGCGTCAACTCGCCGCCACGACCGATGCCGCCGGCGAAGTCTCTCGCTGGTTCACTGCGTTCCTGCGGGTCAGGCCCTCTTCCGCATGAACTCCGTTACGCCCACGGCCACGCGTTCGATCTGAGCCTCGGTCAGTTCGGCGTACATCGGCAGCGACAGCACCTCACCCGCGACCTTCTCGGTCACGGGCAGGTCGCCCTTGCGATAGCCGAGGAACTGCGCGGCCTCCTGCATGTGGATCGGGACGGGATAGTGGATCTGCGTGCCGATGCCACGCTCGGTGAGATGCGCGCGCAGCGCGTCGCGACGGCCGCTCGGCACCCGGATCGCGTAGCAGTAGAAGACATGGCGGCCGCCCGGTGGGATCTCCGGCGTGATGATGTCGAGACCCGCGAGCAGCTGGTTGTAGCGGGCGGCGATCGCCTGGCGGCGCGCGTTCCACTCGTCGAGACGCCGCAGCTTGACGCGCAGGATAGCCGCCTGGATCTCGTCGAGCCGCGCGTTGTACCCCACGATCGGGTGGTAGTAGCGCGTCGACTGGCCGTGCTCGCGGAGCGCCCGCAAGTCGTCGGCGAGCTTCTCCTCATTGGTCGTGATGCTGCCCGCCTCGCCGTACGCGCCGAGGTTCTTACTGCAGTAGAAGGAGAAGCAGTTCACCCGGCCACCTGCGCCCGCCTTCTTGCCGTCGTCGAGAAGCGCTCCGTGCGCCTGCGCGGCGTCCTCGATGATCGTGATGCCACGATCCTGCGTGAGCTGGCGCAACGGTTTGAGGTCGACGGTCCGTCCGTACAGATGGACCGGGATGATCGCCTTCGTCCGCGCCGTGATGCGGGAGGCTACCGAGCTGATGTCCATCAGCATCGAGCGCTCCTCAACGTCCACCAGGATCGGGCGGGCGTTCGCGTACACGATCGCCTCGACCGTCGCGAAGAAGGTGTGCGAGACCGTGATGACCTCGTCGCCCGAGGACACGCCGCACGCGCGGATCGCGAGCTGCAGAGCGTCGGTGCCGGAGCCGACCCCGATCGCGTGCGTCGTGCCGCAGTACTCTGCCCACTCCTTATCGAAGGCGCGGACGTTGGGTCCGATAGTGAGTTGCATGCCTTCGAGGACCTCGTCGACCGCCTGACGGACCTCGTCGCGGATCGTCGCGTACTGGGCCTTCAGGTCGACGAGCGGGATCTCCTGGGTGACAACGGTCATGTGATCGCTCCCTCTTTCAGCGCCGGGCGCTCTCTTCGAGCCAGGCATATGCATGTGGATAGATGCCGACGAAGCACGCGAGGTCGGTAATGTCGTCCTTCAACTGCACTGCAGGATTGCCCGCCCATACCGTACGCGCCGGGACCCGTCGCTCGCGCACGACGCTGCCCGCGCCGATGAGTGCGTCCTCGCCGATCTCCACGCCAGGCAGGATCGTGCTGTTCGCGCCGAGCCGCGCGCGGCGCCGGACAGTCGCGCCCTTCACGCACTGCAGGTACGCCGGGCACTGCGGATGCGGATCGTCGGTGAAGACGACGTGCGGGCCGAGGAACACCTCATCCTCGATCGTGACGAGCTCGAGGAAGCAGCCGGTGTGGATGCGCACGCGTGAGCCGACTCGGTTGCCGAACTCGAGCGACGCGTGCGTGCCGACCGAAACGTCGTCACCGAGCACGTTGTCCTCGCGGATCGAAGCGCCTTGACCGGTCTGCAGGCGCGCGCCGATCGTCGTCCCGGCGTAGATCGTCGTGAACGGGCGGATGACCGAGTCGGGGCCGATCACGAGCGCGAGCTCCCCCTCTTTCTTTCCGCGCGGCGCCCGACCGAGCACGACGAACTCGCCCACCACGGTGCCCGAACCCAGCTCCACATTCGGTGCCACGACCGCCGTGGGATGCACGACGACGCCGAGCGAGGTCACGCCCGCGCCGGCTCCGGTCGCGTGGACTCCTGCCGGTACGCCACGCGAGCCCCGCCGGAGCGCAGCGAGCGCATGCCCGCGTCAAGCACGCGCACGACACGCAGAGCTGCTTCACCATCGCTACGCGGTCGCTCGCCGGTGCGGATGCAGTCGGCGAAATGTCGCATCTCCATCTGCAGTGCCTCGGTCCCGGAGATATGCGGGCTGCGTACGTCGCCCGAACGGTACGCGCGCAAGAGGTCCTCACGCGACAGCTCCGTGACGCCGTGGTCGTAGATCTTCACCTTCTCGACCGACTGCACGTCGTCGTAGACCGCCATGCGCTTCGAGCCGATCACCACCATCGTGCGGAGCTTGCTGGGCGCGAGCCAGGAGAGATGAGCGTGTGCGACCGCGCCCGACGGAAAGCCCATGGTGAGGAAGACGACGTCCTCGATGTCAGGCTGCACGTAACACGCTCCGACGGACTGGACCCATTCCGGTTCCTCGTCCAGCCAATAGAGCGTGATCGACACGTCGTGCGGCCCGAGATCCCAGAGCACGTTGATGTCGAATTGGTGCAGGCCGAGATTCACGCGCTGGCTGTCGACGTAGTAGATCTTCCCGAGGTCGCCGCGCACGATCCGCTCGCGCACGTTCACGACCGCGGGGTTGTACACGAACGTGTGGCCGACCATGAGGACTTTCCCAGCGCGTTCGCTCGCACGGATGATCGCCTCGGCATCCTCGATCGTGCCCGCGATCGGCTTCTCGACGAAGACGTGTTTGCCGGCGGCAAACGCCTCCTCGGCCAAACGACGATGCGTGCCGACAGGTGTCGCGATGCACACGGCGTCGATCGCCGGATCAGCGAACAGCTCGCGATGATCCTTCGTCGTGCGCACGGCCGGGAAGCGCTTGTGGATCGTCTCGAGCCGCTCGTCCGAGAGATCCGCAACAGCGACCGGCGTCGCACCCGGTGATTCATTGAGGTTACGGACAAGGTTCGGGCCCCAATAGCCCGCGCCGATGACTGCGACGCGAAGGGCATTCATTCAGTACGAATTCTAATGGCGAGCAGTGCGACACCACACGCCGCGATGGCACCTACATACACGTAATACGGTTGCGTGGTCCATCGCGCGAGAAGCAGCGGCAGCATCACGCCGCCCGCGCCAGCAAGCGAGGCCGCGCCGAGTGTTGGCACGCGCCAGCGAACGACTAGCGCGACTAAACCGAGACTGCCGAATAACGCCATCGTGATGAAGAGTGGGACGAGCGGTGCGGGATCGCCGTACTGCGCGAGCGTGTTGAGGATGTTCGCGCCCCAGATCTCGTCGTGGAATGTGAGCGCGTCGACCTGCCTCTGCACGAACGCGCCAGGATCCTGGACGAAGAACGGCACGACGAAGGCCGCGACGACGCCGGCGACCATGAGCGTGTAGCGGCGCCAGTCGGCGCCGCGCACCGCGAGGTAGCGCACAACCGGCGGCAGCACCAGCACCGCGAACTGTTTGAACGCGATAGCCCAACCGAAACACAACGCGGACGCAACGAACGCGCCGCGCGACCAGCGGCCGCCGGGCTCCGCGAACACAAGTGCGACGAGCGCGAGCACGACCAGGAGCGAGCCCGAGACGTCGTTCTGTCCGTCGATCGCGCGATAGCCGGCAATGCCCCAGGACGCGTACAGCATCGCGGGCAGCGCGACGTTCACCATGCCGACGCGGAAGCCCGCCACCGCGATGGCGGCGACGATGGCGATGCCGGCCCAGGTGTCCACGCGCGTGATGTCGCCGAAGAGCACATACGGACCCGCGTACCAGGCGAGCTCGCCCGGTGGATACACGAACGGCGACCCGACCGGCATCGTGCTCTGCAGCACGTGCGTGTAGGGATTGCCGCCGGCGAACACGACGTCGAGCGACTCCGCCGTCGCGCGCATGACGTCGCTCCCGCCCTGGAGCGGTTCGCGGTGCAGCCGCTCCGACGCCGCGACCAACACTGCGAACCACGCGGTGCCTGCCGCCGCCAGCCG
>JBGPZT010000077.1:0-12134 GCA_041493915.1 Candidatus Limnocylindria bacterium | reverse complement strand
TCGGCCGCGCGTCTGACGCCTTGAATGAGATGCCCTTGCCCCTGCGCGTCGCGAGGATGACGCGGTCGTCCTTCGCGCATGCAGCGACCCAGGCGAGCTCGTCGCTCTTGCGGAGCGCGATCGCGATGAGCCCAGCGCGGCGGACCGTGGCGTACTCGGACAGCGCGGTCTTCTTCACGAAGCCCTTGCGCGTGGCCATCATCAGGAACTCGGCCGAGGTCGTGTCGCGCAATGCGACGAGCGCGGAGACGCGCTCGCCCTGCTGCATCGCCTCGAGGATGTTCTGGATCGGCGTGCCCTTCGCAGTGCGGCTGGCGTCCGGCAGCTCGTAGACCTTCAGTGCGAAGACCCGGCCGCGGTCGGTGAAGACGTAGAGCTTGTCGTGGTTGCGCGCGACGGCGAGGTGCTGGACGTCGTCCTCCTCACGCGTCTGCATCCCGATGACGCCGCGGCCACCGCGATGCTGCGCGCGATACGTTGAGAGCGGCATGCGCTTCGCGTAGTTGCGGCTCGACAGCGTGATGACGACGTCTTCGTCGGCGACCAGCTGTTCGTCGGTGAACTGCCGCGGAAGGTCGTCGGCGATCAGGGTGCGCCGCTCGTCGCCGAACTTCGCGGTGAGCTCGTCGAGGTCCGTCTTGATGAGTCCGAGGATGCGGCGCGGGCTCGCTAGGATCGCCTCGAGCTCGGCGATAAGCTTGATCGTCGCCTGGTACTCCTCGTCGATCTTCTGACGCTCGAGTCCGGTCAGACGGCGGAGCTGCATCTCCAAGATCGCCTTGGCCTGCAGCTCGCTGAGCCCGAACTTCTCCTGGAGGCTCGTGAGCGCGGTCTCGGGCGTCTTGCTCGCGCGGATCGCCCTCACGACCTCGTCAATGTGATCGAGCGCGATCTTGAAGCCCTCGAGGATGTGCGCGCGCTCCTTCGCCTTGGTCAGGTCGTGCTGGGTGCGGCGGCGGATGACCGTCTTGCGGTAGTCGATGTGGTGCTGCAGGACCTCTTTGAGCGAGAGGGTGCGCGGCTCCTGGTCGACCAGCGCGAGCATGTTCAGGTTGAAGGCGGACTGCATCGCGGTGTGCTTGTACAGGTTGTTGAGCACTCGGTCCGCGCTGTCGTCGCGCTTGATCTCGATGACGATGCGCATGCCGTCGCGGTCGCTCTCGTCGCGGATGTCGCTGATGCCCTGGAGCTTCTTGTTCTGCACCAGATCGGCGATCTTCTCGATCAGCGAGGCCTTGTTCACCGCGTAGGGCAGCTCGCTGACGATGATCGCCTGGCGGCTGCCCCGCATGTCCTCGACGTGAGCCTTCGCGCGCATCAGGATCCGGCCGCGGCCGTTCGCGTACGCGCGCCGGATCGCGTCGATGCGCTCGGCCTTGCCCGTTTCGACATTCTTCTCTTCCTCGAAGCGGTAGATGAGGCCACCGCCGGGAAAGTCCGGCCCGAGGACGGTGTTGCAGAGGTCATCGGTCGTGAGCTCCGGGTCGTCGATGAGGCGCTTGGTCGCGAGCGCGACCTCGGGCAGGTTGTGCGGGGGTATGTTCGTCGCCATCCCGACGGCGATGCCCGTCGAGCCGTTCACGAGGAGGTTGGGCAGCCGCGCCGGCAGGACGACCGGCTGGATGTGGCGGCTGTCGTAGTTCGGCACCCAGTCGACGGTGTCCTTGTCGATGTCCGCGAGGAGCTCGTGCGCGATCGCGGAAAGCCGCGATTCCGTGTAGCGCATGGCGGCGGGCGGGTCGTCGTCGATCGAGTTGTGGACGAACACGCCCGCGGCGAGCGCGAAGTTCTGCGTGACGTCCACCGTGAGGTCGTACACATCCGCGCGCCCGGCCGGCTCGACCTTCGCGACCTTCTGGGCGAGACTCGCCGGGATCGGGAACGCGCCGGTCCGGTGGAGCCGTTCGGGGATCGACGAGCGCGCGAACGGCATGAGCTGATCCTTTGGCTTCAGCTGCTGCGCCTCGCGGTACGTGCCGTCGCGGACCATGAAACGGTGGTCCGGCGTGCACACGATCTCCGCGCCAGATTCGAGCGTGACCTTCACGACGGGATCGCTGCGGCGCACCAGGCGTGGCGCGCGCATCGGCTTGATCCGCACGTTGCGATGCGCATCGACGGTGAACACATCGACCCGCGCCCCACGGTGCGCCATCTCCACGAGCTCGGCGAGCGTCTTCTGCTCTCCGTTGTAGAGCTCGACCTTCGTGTCGCCGGCGAAGCAACCGAAGTTCCCCTGCCCCTGCACCAGCGGATAACGTGCGGCGAAGTCCTGCGCGAGCCGCACCAACGCGTCGTAGATCGGCGCGTCACCGTGCGGGTGGTACTTCGCCATCACCACGCCCACGACGTTCGCCGACTTCCGGAATGGACGGTCATTCCGCAGGCCCTCCTCGAGCATCGTGAAGAGGATCCGGCGCTGCACCGGTTTGAGTCCGTCGCGAACGTCGGGCAGCGCCCTCGCAACGATGACGCTCATCGAGTAGTCGAGGTACGCCTGGCGCATCTCGTGCTCGAGCTCGATGCCGATCACACGGTCGTTCTTCGGTTCGTCGATCACGTTCGGCCGTGCTCCCTTAGGCGTTCTTCGGCGTCGACAGCCGCGCGCACGCGCGCGAATGTCTCATCCGTTCGCGAATACTTCCGTTCTAGCTCGCGTCGGCGCTCATCCGGCATCCGCAGGAAGACCGCCTCAGCCTCCGCGAGGATCGCGCCGTCGCTCGCGCGCGAGACCACCCCGTGTGTTTCGATCGAGCGGCTGCGTTCGCGGACGACCTCGCCGACCACGCGCAGCTCCTCACCCACCGGCACCGGCAGACGGAACGTCACGTTCAAACGCGCGGTGACGCCCCAGACTCCCTCGTGGAAGATCGCCCAGCCCATCGTCTCGTCGAGCAGCGCGGTGACGATGCCGCCATGCACGGTCCCGTCGTATCCCTGGTGACGCCGCTCCAGGACGCAGCTGGTCTCAGCGCGCCCCCGCGAGACGTCGAAATCGAGGTGCAGGCCGCTGTCGTTCAGGCGGCCGCACGCGAAGCACCAATGCTCGAAGTCGACGCCGAGCTCCGACAGTCGTGCCATCAGATGTCGAGCGCCGCCTTCTTCGCATTGGCCATGATCCACTTCTTGCGGCCCTCGACCTCGCTGCCCATGAGCTCGTCGAACGCGAGATCGGCGGCCTCAGCGTCCTCGAGCGTGACCTGCTTGAGCGTGCGCGTCGCGGGATTCAGCGTGGTGTCCCACAGTTGCTCGGCGTTCATCTCACCCAGACCCTTGTAGCGGGCGATCGCCGGCTCGCGTCCACCCTTGCCGTCGTCGGTGCCCTCGTCGCTGTTCACGGGAGCCTCGGCATCGGCATCGACGGTCGCTTCGGCCGCGCGTCGCCGCGCGCGCGAGGTCGCCCTGTCGCCGCCTTCCGCGTCGGCCTTCTCGCCGGCGGCCTTCTTCCGGTCCTCACGCTTCGACTTCGCCTGCTGCTTCAGCTCTTTGATCGCCTTGTCGCGCTCGTTGTCCGAGTACGCCCAGCGGATCTCCTTGCCGAGCTGCAGCCGGTACAGCGGCGGCTGCCCGATATAGATGCGCCGCTCCTCGACGAGGGGCCGGAAGTGCCGATAGAGGAGGGTGAGCAGGAGTGTTCGGATGTGCGAGCCGTCCACGTCCGCGTCGCATAGCAGGATCGTCTTCCCGTACCGCAGCTTCTTCATGTCGAAGTAGTCGCCGATGCCCGTACCGAGCGCGGTGATGAGCGCCTTGATCTCCTCGTTGCCGAGCATCTTGTCGGCGCGGGCCTTCTCGACGTTGAGGATCTTGCCGCGGAGGGGCAGGATCGCCTGGGTGCGCCGGTCGCGACCGCCCTTCGCGCTGCCCCCGGCCGATGGGCCCTCGACGATGAAGAGCTCGCACTTTTCCGGGTCGCGCTCCTGGCAGTCCGCGAGCTTGCCGGGCAGCGAGAAGCCGTCGAGCGCGCCCTTTCGCAGCACCAGATCGCGCGCCTTTCGCGCGGCCTCGCGCGCGCGGAACGCGGTGAGGCACTTGTCCACGATGCGACGCGCGTCGGGCGGGTTCTCCTCGAGGTACTGGCCGAGCGCGTCGTTCACGGCCGTGGTGACCTGTCCCGCTACCTCGGCGTTGCCGAGTCGCGTCTTGGTCTGACCCTCGAACTGTGGCTCCTTGATCTTCACGCTGATGACCGCGGTAAGGCCCTCGCGCACGTCGTCGGACGTCAGATTGGGGTCGGCGTCCTTGAGCTGTCCGTTCTTGCGCGCGTACGCGTTGATCGTCCGTGTGAGCGCGGTGCGGAAACCCGTGAGGTGCGCCCCGCCGTCGATCGTGTTGATGTTGTTCGCGAAGGTGTAGACACGCTCGGCGAAACTGTCGTTGTACTGGAGCGCGACCTCGACGACGGTGTCGTTCTCGAACGTCTTCTCGACGTAGACGGGCTTCTCGTGCAGCGCCTCGTGCGACCGATTCAGGTGGCGGACGAACGACATGATCCCGCCGTCGAAGTAGTAATTGACCGCGGTGTCGTTACGTTCATCGCGAAGCGTCAGGAACAGGCCCTTGTTCAGATAGGCGGTCTCCCGGAGCCACTGCTCGATGACCGCGGTGTCCCACTCGATGATCGGGAACACCTCGGGGTCGGGCGTGAACCGCGTGATGGTGCCGGTGACGCGGGGCTCTTTCCATTCGATGCTGGGTGGCGGCGGCAGCTGCGTCTTCGCTATGGCCTTCACCGGCCCGGCGGGCTTCCCACGTTCATAGGTCTGCGTCCACACTTTGCCGTCGCGATGGACCTCGACGATCAGTTGCGTCGAGAGAGCGTTGACGACCGAGACGCCGACACCGTGCAGGCCGCCCGAGACCTTGTAGCCCGCTCCGCCGAACTTTCCACCGGCGTGCAGGATCGTGTGCACGACCTCGAGCGCGGACTTGCCGGTCTGCTGCTGCTTGTCGACGGGGATGCCGCGGCCGTTGTCGGCGACGGTGATGTCCTTCGATTTGTGGATCCATAGGTCGATGCGGTCGCACGTGCCGTTCATCGCCTCGTCAATCGAGTTGTCGAGCACTTCGCGCACGAGGTGATGCAGACCGCGGATGTCGGTCGTTCCGATGTACATGCCGGGACGGCGACGTACGGCCTCAAGGCCCTCGAGGACCTGGATGTCCTTCGCGCTGTAAGAGCCGGGTGGCTTGCCGCCGTTCCCGTCCCGCTTTAAGCGCTCGTCCTCTTTCCTGACCGCCACGTGCTCTCCTTTATGCCCGACCGGTGCGGACCAGAAGCTCGTACAGACGCTCGAAGTCCTCGTCGGAGTAGTAATCGATCGCGATGCGTCCGCCCTTGCGGCCGCGCAGGACCTCCACCTTCGTGCCGAGCGCCGCGCGCAGCTCGCTCGTGACTTGCGCCAGATCCGGATCGCCGCCCCGTAGGCGCGCACGCGCTCGTCCACGCCCGGGTGGATGGACCATCTTTCGCGCGAGCGCTTCCGCATCGCGGACCGAGAGCTGCCGCGCGATGATCGTCGCGAGCGCAGTCAGTGCATCCGAAAGCGGTAGCGGCAGAAGTGCGCGCAGGTGGCCCTCGCTGATCTTCCCTTCCATCACCGCGTCTTGGAGCGGCTGTGGCGCCGTGAGCGTGCGGAGCATGTTCGCGACCTGCGAGCGTGACTTCCCGACCCGTTCGGCGACCTGTTCCTGCGTGAGGTCATAGGTCTCCATCAGGAGCTTGTAGGCGCGTGCCGTCTCGATCGCATTGAGATCAGTGCGCTGCAGGTTCTCGACAAGGGCCAACTCAAGGCGATCACGCACATCGTCTCTGACGACCGCCGGGATCGTCGTCTTGCCGGCGACGCGCGCGGCGAGCACACGACGATGGCCGGCGACGAGCTCGTAGCCGTCCCCCTCGCGCGAAACCACTATTGGTTGCAGCACGCCGTGCCGCTTGATCGACGCGGCGAGCTCCGCGATGCCGTCGGCGTCGAAGTTGGTGCGTGGCTGTTGCGAGTTCGGGCGGATGCGCTCGAGCGGGATCTCCGTCGCGCCGACCGGCTCGTGGGTCCCGAGCGCTGTCGTGGGCGCCTGCCCGAGGAGGACGTCCAGCCCGCGTCCCAGACCGGTCCGTGCCATCAGGCGATCGCCCCGGAGAGCGCGATCGGCTCGCGAGCCTTGAGCCGCGCCATGAGCTCGCGCGCCAGGTCCGCATAGGCCTTCGCGGCGCGCGAGTGCGGGTCGTAGACGCTGATCGGCTTGCCGTGGCTAGGTGCCTCCGCGAGGCGCACCGTCCGTGGGATCCGCGCGCGCGTGACTAGCGTCGGAAAGTGCTTACGGACCTCGTCGATGACCTGCGTGGAGAGACGGTTCCGCCGGTCTTCCATAGTCAGCACGATCGCCAGAACCTCGAGCTTCTCATTGAGGCGCTCGCGGACGGCCTCGATCGTGTCCAGCAACTGAGCCAGACCCTCCAGCGCGTAGTACTCGCACTGGACCGGGACGACGACGGCGTCGCCGGCGGCTAGCGCGTTGACCGTGAGGAGGCCCAGCGAAGGTGGGCAATCGACGATGACCGTGTCGTACGTCGCCGCACTGCGGAGCGCTTGGCGGAGGCGATACTCGCGGGCCATGACTGGCACGAGCTCGACCTCGGCACCGGCCATCTCTGGGCCGGACGGGATGAGGTCAAGGCCTGCCAAGCCTGTCTCTACGACGGCTTCGGCAAGAGGGCGCTCTCTCAGCAACACGCCATAGATTCCATTCGCCCGCTCCTTGCTGACTCCCAAGCCACTCGTGGCGTTCGCCTGCGGGTCGAGGTCGACGATCAGGACCCGTTGCCCCTGCTCCACCATGGCGGCACCGAGGCTGATCGCGGTGGTTGTCTTCCCCACTCCGCCCTTCTGATTGCTCACCACGAGGACCGTCATTTCGCCCCCTGTCACACGTGAAACATGGGACACAGAAACTAGGGAAAACTAGGAAAGAAACCGAGGCCGTTCGTGCCACTGATTGTAGCCGAAAGACGCTGACGACGTCTCGTGTCAGTTCCTGCTCATCCTGCGCTAGTGCACTCTCACCGCTCTACGAGCGTCGAGTTGTAGGCAACGCAGTCGCTTGTGTTCGAACGGGCGCAGGACGTAGACCGGCTGCCCGATAATCCGCGATGGGATGGGAGCTCGCTGGAGCGTCACGACAAAGCGCGCGGTCGTGGTGGCATTTGCTGCCCTCGCGATCCTCCTCCTCTGGCGCGCGGGGGACGTTGTCGAACCCTTCATCTGGGGCTTGATCGTCGCTTACGTTCTGCTGCCAGTTGTGGGTGCGGTCGAACGTCGGTTCGCCCTGCCGCGGACCTTCGCGGCGCTCACTGTCTTCGTGGCTCTGCTCGCTCTCATTTTTGGCGGCGGCCGCCTCGTGATCCCGCGCATCGCAGAGAACGCCGGGGACCTGCAGAAGAACTGGCCGGTCCTGCTCGCCAACGTCCAGCAGACGGTGTCGAACACGTTCAACCAGGTCGGACTCGGTGATCTGGGCGCCAGCCTCATCGGCCCCAGCGTTGACGACATCGAGCGTCAGCTCGCCGCGATGGCCCAGCGGACGGCACTTCCGTTCGCCGTGGCGTTCGGTCACTTCCTGCTTCAGTTCCTCGTGTTCCTCATCGCCACGTTCCTGCTGCTTCGCGATGCGCCGCGCTTGTATGCCTTCGTGCGACGCAATCTCCCTGGTCGTCAGCGACGAGAGATCGTGCAGGTGCTCGGCGAGACGAACGTCATGCTCGGCCGCTACATCCGCGGCCAGCTCTTCCTCGTGCTCCTCATGTCCAGCATCACGACGATCGCGCTGACGCTCTTGGGAGTTCCCTACAGCGTGCTGCTCGGTGTGCTGACGGGTCTGCTCGAAACGATCCCGTTCGTCGGGCCGATCACCGCCGGGACCATCGCGTGCCTCGTTGCGCTCGGCAACCCGAACCCCTTCGGCTGGTCACAGCTCGTCTATGTCGGTGTGGTCGCGATCATGTACACGATCCTGCGCCACGCCGAGGACTATCTCGTCATACCGACGGTCATCGGACGCGCCGTGCGGCTGCATCCCGCGATCGTCATCTTCTCGCTGCTCACCGGCGGCGCGGTGTTCGGCCTGCTCGGCATCATCCTCGCGGTGCCCTTTGCCGCCACGATTCGCCTGGTCCTCATCTACGTCGGTGCGAAGCTCCGCGACGAGGACCCGTTCCCGCAGCTCGAGGTCGAGCTGGCCGAGGCGACCGAGGTCCCCAGCGAGACCATCGAGGCGACGCGCATGGCGGGTCGAGCGCGTCCCTAAGACGGCTTCCGCGTAGCGTCGTGGCGTCGGCCGCGTTCCGCCACCAGAGGAGGGCTCCGTGCGCTTCGCGCTCGCCATAGCCATCCCGCTCGCGGCGGCGCTCCTCCAAGGATCGGTGGTGCCGTTCGTGTCCATTGCCGGCGCGCGTCCCAACCTCCCGGTCCTGGTGGCCGCCTCTTGGTCGGTGGCAGTGGGCGCGCGGGAGGCCGTTTGGTGGGCTTTTGTGGGCGGTCTCGCGGCCGATCTGCTCTCGGGCGGCCCGCTCGGCGCGCTCGCGCTCGCGTCGCTGGTGCCGGTGGCCGCGGTCGGGCTGGGGGAGACCGGTCTCCGCCCACGCTCGATCGTCGGCGGAGCGGTGCTCGTCGGCGTCGCGACGCTTGCGGCCGGCCTCCTGTACCTCCTCATCCTCTTCATCGTCGGGCAACCGCTGTCCGATCCCGTCCTCCTCAGCGGCGGCGCGGCCGCCGGGGCGATCTACAACGGCGTGCTCGCGATCGCTACCTATCCGATCGCGAGATCGATGCGCCAGGTGACCGAGAAGAAGGCATCCTTCGGACTGTGAGAAGCACGTCGCGCGATTTCGTTAGGCCGAATCGCTTCATCGCGATGGCCATGGCCGTCGTACTCATCTTCGCCGGACTCACCGTGCGTCTGTGGGATCTGCAGGTCGTCAGTGGCGGCCACTACCGCGACCTCGCTGAGCAGAACCGCGTGCTGCGGCTGCCGGTCGAAGCGGAGCGGGGAACGATCGTGGACCGCAACGGAAAGATCCTCGCGCGGAATCTGCCGGGCTTCGCTGTGACGGTCATCCCCGTGGACGTTCCGCTGGCGAAACAGGAGGAGCTCGCGCAGCGTCTCGGTGTGCTCGTCGCGCGCGACCCGAGCGATGTGTCGAGTGCCATCGATGTTCAGCGGGCGCGCAACCCGTACGAGCCAGTGAAGATCTCGTTGAAACCGGTGGCGCGCGACATTGCGCTGCTGCTCTCGGAGCGCGGCGAGATGTTCCCGGGGGTGCGCGTCGAAGCGGAGTCGATCCGCTCCTATTCGGATGCGGTCCTCTACTCGCCGCTGCTCGGTTACGTCGGACCGGTGACCGAGGATGAATTCGCGGCTCTGCGCGACAACGGTTACCTGCAGACGGATCTGATCGGCCGCACCGGTCTCGAGTTGCAGTACGAGCAGTACCTTCGTGGCCAGTACGGCTGGCGCGAGATCGAGCGTGACGCGGCCCAGCGGGAGATCAAGCAGCTCGCGTATTCACCGCCGACGACCGGCAACAGCGTCGTCCTCACGATCGACGACCGCTTGCAGAAGCTGATCGAGTCGGAGCTGAAGAAGGGCGTCGACGCGGACCAGTTCACGCAGGCCGTGGGCATCGCGATGAACCCACAGAACGGTGAGATCCTCGCGATGTATTCCAACCCCGGCTACGACAACAACTGGTTCATCAACGGCATCACGCCGGAGCAGATGGCACAGCTGAACGGCGACGACCGGCACCCGCTGGTGAACAAGGCGATCGGTGACATCTACCCGCCGGGCTCCACGTTCAAGCTCGTCACGGGCCTTTCGGCGCTCAACGAGGGCGTCGCGAACCGCAACACGATCGTGAACGTGACATCGAACGTCCTCACCGTTGATGGCTACAAGTTCTACGACTGGCGGGCCCACGGGACGCTCGATTTCGTCAACGGCTTCGCGCACTCGAGCGACATCTACTTCTATACGCTCGGCGGTGGCAACCCGAACACCGGCCGGGCGGGCGTCGGGCCCGAGGCGCTCTACAAGTACGGCAGCGAGCTCGGCTTTGGCGCCAGGACGGGCATCGATCTGCCTGGCGAGGCGGCGGGGATCATGCCGAGCCCGGAGTGGAAGATGCAGGCGTTCGATGAGCCATGGACGATCGGCAACACCTATCACGAATCGATCGGACAGGGCTTCGTCGCGGTCACGCCGCTGCAGCTGCTCAACGCGTATTCGATCGTCGCGAACGGCGGCACCTTCTACCAGCCGCACCTGCTGAAGCAGGTCGTCGGTCCAAACGGGAACGTCGTCTTCACGCAGCAGCCGAATGTGGTGCGGAAGGTGGACATCAAGCCGGAGAACCTCACGCTGCTGCGCGAGGCAGCGCGGCGCGTCGTCACGATCGGGCATGCCTTCATGCCGAACGCGAAGCTGCCGATCGCAGGGAAGACTGGAACAGCCGAGTTCGGGTCGTCGGCGGGCAAGGACAGCGCGGGCCGCAACAAGCTCGGCTTCCACAACTGGTTCGTGTCGTTCCTACCCAAGGCGGACAACACCGACCCGACGGCCGAGATCGCGATGGTCATCTTCACCTTCGACTCCAGCCGCTCGCTGTGCGAGAACTGCTTCAACCCCGCTGTGGGGATGACCCAGCGGATCCTCGAGGCCTACGAGCTCGGGACACCGTGAGCGTCAAGGCGCTCGAGATGCGGCGCTCGTCGGCGTCGCCGCTGCACGACCGGCCGCACGCGCGTCGGCTCGACCAGGTCGATCCGTACCTTTTGATCGCGACGCTGCTCCTCATCGGGTACGGCCTTGTCATGACCTACGCCGTGACCGTCGAGTCCCGGACCCTGACGGGCGATCCGATGCAGTTCGTCATCCGCGGCGCGCTCTGGGCCGCGATCGGCATCGCGGTCATGGTGACCGTCGCGATGTTCGACTACGCGTGGCTCGGCACTTTCGCGCCGCTCCTCTATCTGCTCACTCTGGGACTGCTCGCGGTGGTGCTCGTGATCGGCACGTCGTCGCTTGGCGCGCAGCGTTCGGTGAACTTCGGCGGTCTCTCGTTCCAGTTCAGCGAGGTCGCGAAGGTGCTGATGATCGTCGTGCTCGCGAAGTTCTTCGCGGACCGCGGCGACAAGATCGGCTCGCCACTGACGATCCTCGGAGCCCTGGTATTCCTCGGACCGGCGGTGTTGCTCGTCTACCGGCAGCCCGACCTTGGGACGAGCCTCGTGTTCGTCGCGATCTTCTTCGGCTTGGCGTTCATGGCAGGAGCGCGCCTCTGGCAGCTCGTCGGGCTCATTGCCATCGCAGGCGCGGCGTTGCCCGCGATCTGGAACATCCTCAAGCCGTACCAGCAGGCCCGTCTCACCGCGTTTCTCAACCCATACGACGATCCGCAGGGCGCCGGCTGGAACATCATCCAGTCGCTCATCGCCGTCGGCTCCGGCGGCCCGACCGGCAAGGGCCTCACGGCCGGGACGCAGTCACCGCTGGGCTATCTTCCCATCGCCGAATCGGACTTCGTTTTCGCCGGACTCGCGGAGGACCTGGGCTTCATGGGCGCGGTGATCCTCTTCGCGATCTACATCTTGCTGCTGATTGCGGCCCTCCGTGTCGCGTTCCGCGCGCGGGAACCGTTCGGCATGCTCCTCGCGTCCGGTGTCGTCGCGATGCTCGTGTTCCAGATCCTGGTGAACGTCGGTATGGCGATCTCGCTCATGCCGGTGACCGGTATTCCGCTCCCGTTCATCTCGCACGGGGGCAGCTCGCTCGTGTCGATCTGTTTCGCGCTGGGCGTCCTGCAATCAATTGCCATGCGTCGGCCTGGTCCGGAGATCGGCTAGCGCAGCTCGAGGTCCTCGGTCATGGCCTGTAACGCGGCGGCGTCGGCGGGCACCGCGTAGAACGCGCTCCGCGGATCGAAGAGCGGGTCGCCCGAGGCGATGAGGCGTCGGACCTCATCGCGCGACGCGCGCGCGAAGTCTCGGAGTGTCGCGGGCAGGAAGACGAGCTGGTGCTCGTCCTTCTCGCTCACGGAACCGGACGGATCGATCATCACGTCGAGGTACAGGTCGAAG
>JBGPZT010000117.1:0-8493 GCA_041493915.1 Candidatus Limnocylindria bacterium | reverse complement strand
GCTCGTGATGTTCGGCACGACCGCCGTCTCGAGCATGTCGCGCTCGTACCGCTCGAGATCGCCGATCGTAGGCGGGAAGAGGTCGTCCGGGACACCGAGCTCGCGCGCGAAGACCTTGCCTTCGTCCCAGTAGCGCTGCCGATCCGCCGGCGGCAGCTTTCCGGCGACCAGCTCATACCAGCGGAGCGACGTCAGAACGAGCGTCGCCTGCACCCACAGCAGCAGCTGTGGATCCTGCGCTCGGTAACGGCGTCCGTCCTCAGCAGTACCCCGCACTGCGACATGTCGCGCGTCGATGCGTCGGAGCGCGCGACGCGCCCGCGGGGTGCTGCCGAAGACCGCGTCGAGCGACGTGTTGGCCGTCCGGTGGAAGCGGCCGAACGGGTCGCGTCGGAAGTCCGAATGCTGATCGACGCCTGCCGCAACCAGCGGATGCGCGACCTGCAGGAGGACCGCCGCCGTGCTACCGAGGGCAACGAACAGCTCGCGATTGAGCCGCCTCGCCACCGCATCGCGCGGGAGGATGCCGATGTCCGCCACACTCGCAGTGTGAGCCTCATCCGGTCGTTCGGGTTTGCGTTCGCCGGCATCTCATACCTGATACGGACGCAGCGGAATGTGCGCGTCGAGCTCGCGATCGGCGTCGTCGTGTTGCTCGTGGCCGCGTGGGTCCGTGTCAGGCCCGGTGAATGGGCTGTGCTCGTGCTGACGATCGCGCTCGTGCTCGCGCTCGAGGCGCTCAACACGGCGATCGAGCTGGTGGTGACGCTCGCATCGCCCGAGCGCCATCCGCGAGCCAAGGCGGCAAAGGATGTCTCGGCGGCGATGGTGCTGATCGCGGCGATCGCCGCGGTGATCGTCGGTGCGCTCGTTCTGGGGCCGCGACTGACGAGCGGGGGTGGCTCCTAGCCGGTCAGTGACCTGCGCCGACGAGCGGCCGCGCCGCCACGGCCCCGCCAAGCCGCGGCAGGCCGAAGAGATCTTCGATCGTCGCGAGGAGCGCATAGTGGTCGTACCGCGTTTCGTCGCGCCGCGAAGTCCCGTCCTTCGTGAGCACGATGAGAGGCACGAGATCGCTCAAGCCGTCGCCCTCGTCCCAAACGATGAAGAGCGTGCCGCCGGTGCGCCACGCGTCGGACGACACGATCCGCGAAACCATGCCTTCCAGCCACGCGCCCGCGACATCGAGAGCGCAGTCGTGGCCGTCGTGGCAGAGGTCCGGCGTGATCCAGACGAAGTTGGGTGTGCCACCCGTGAGGTCGGCGTCGAGCGCCTCGATTGGCACGACGTTCGGCGGGCACGCGCCGCCGTAGTACGCGAACGGGTCGTGCTTGAGCGCGTACGGATATGGACTACGCATGCAGCCCGCGTCCGTCGTCATTCCTTCCATATAGGCGCGCCAGCTGATGCCTGCGGTCGTGAGCTGTGTACCGAGGCCGGCCGCCGGCAATGCGTGATAGGCGTCGTCGGTGATATCCCAGGTGCTACCCGAGGTGAGCGCGAGGTAGTTCGGCAGGCTGGGTCGTCCGACCGCGTGGTAGTTGGTCGCGAGCACGTTCGTCGATGCGAGACGCGCGATCGCCTCCGATCTCAGGGCCCTCTCGAGGCCGGCGTTCTCCATGACGACCACGAACACGTGTGGAGTCACGGCTTGGGCCGGTCGCTGCGGTGGGTCGGTCTGAACGACGAGCGCCGCCGATGATGGCGAGAACGCTGGGCTCGGCAGTCCGTACGGTGATGCCTCCGGTGACTTGCTGCCGCCGCAGGCGACGATCGCGCCGGCGAACATTGCGCAGGCCGCGAATGTCGCGAGCGTCCGACCCATCACATGACGGTAACGCCCGCCGCCCGCGCCCAGCACGGCTCCTAAACTGGTCCCGTGCCCATCGACCGAGCCACGATCGTTCACGTTGCGGACCTCGCGCGCATCGCGTTGACCGAAGACGAGATCGAGCGCTTCACCGGGCAGCTGTCGGTCGTCCTCGACGCGGTCGAGCGCCTGAAGACCGTCGACACGAGCGAGATCCCGCCGACGGCGTCAACGCTGCCCCTCGTGGGCGTCCAGCGCGAGGACGTGATCCGGCCGGGCCTGACGACCGAGGAGGCCCTTGCGAACGCGCCGAAAGGCGGCCGGGACGGGGAGTTCTTCCGCGTCCAGGAGATCCTCGAGGGGCGATGAAGGAACTTCCACGCACGATCACCGAGACCGCCGCGCTGCTACGTCGCCGCGAGACGAGCGCGCTCGAGCTCGCGGAGATCGCGTTGCTCGCGGCGCACGGCGACCGCTTCAACACCTGGCTGCTGCTCTCGGACGAACGTGCCAAAGCACAGGCGCGCGCCGCGGATGAGCGTCTCCGTGGGGGCGATGCGCCGCTCCTCTGCGGCATTCCGTGGGCGTGCAAGGACATCATCGGCACGAAGGGTGTCGCGACGACCGCCGGCTCGAAGATCCTCGAGGGTTACGTGCCGCCGTATTCCGCGACGGTCGTGGAGCGCCTCGATGCCGAGGGCGCGGTGATGATGGGAAAGACGAACCTCGACGAGTTCGCGATGGGCAGCTCGAACGAGAACTCCGCGTTCGGCCCAGTGAAGAACCCCTGGCGCGTCGATCGCGTGCCGGGCGGATCGTCCGGCGGAAGCGCGGTCGCGGTCGCCGCGGGGGAGGCGATCTTCGCGCTTGGCACCGACACGGGTGGCTCGATCCGCCAGCCCGCCGCGCTCACCGGCGTGGTGGGCATGAAGCCGACGTACGGACGCGTCTCGCGCTACGGCGTGGTCGCCTTCGCGTCGTCTCTCGATCAGGTCGGGCCGTTCACGAGCAGCGTCGAGGACTGCGCCATCGTCTGCGAGGCGCTCTTCGGAAAGGACCCCAGCGACGCGACGACGATGCCGCTCCCCAAGGAAGACCTGCGGCGCGACCTGGGTCGCGGTGTGAAGGGGATGCGCATCGGCGTGCCGAAGGAGTTCTTCGTCGAAGGCATGGAGAAGGGCGTCGAGCGCGCGGTGCGCGATGCGCTGAGTGAGCTGGAGCGCCAGGGCGCGCAGCTCGTCGACGTGTCGCTATCGCTCACCGACCATGGCCTCGCCGTCTATTACCTGATCCAGCCGGCGGAGGCGTCCGCGAACCTCGCCCGGTACGACGGCGTGCGCTACGGGCTGCGCGTCGAGGGGCCTGACCTTCTCGAGACGTACCGGCGCACGCGCGGGAAAGGCTTTGGCCCCGAGGTGAAGCGCCGCATGATCCTCGGCACGTACGCGCTCTCGGCCGGTTACTACGATGCGTACTACGTGAAAGCGCAGAAGGTGCGGACGCTCATCAAGCAGGAGTTCGACCGCGTCTTCGAGAAGGTCGACGTGATCGTGACGCCGACCGCCCCGACCGTCGCGTTCAAGATCGGCCAGAAGGTGAACGACCCGCTGTCGATGTACCTCAACGACATCTTCACGCTGCCGGTGAACATCAGCGGTCTGCCGGGGATCTCACTCCCCTGCGGCCTCTCCGAAGGTCTACCCGTCGGGTTGCAAGTGATCGCGAACTCGTACCAGGAGGCCACCATGTTCCGCGTCGCGGCCGCGTACGAGCGCGCGACCAAGCACCACGAGATTCGCCCGGAGGTCGCGGCATGAAGACAGCACGGCGTCGGCTGACGAATACGAAGGTCGAGCGCATCCCCGCGAGCGGCATCCGCCGCTTCTTCGATCTCATCGCCGGCGTCGAGGGCGCCATCTCGCTCGGCGTGGGGGAGCCGGATTTCGTCACGCCCGAGCGTTTCCGCGAGGCGGCGATCCGGTCGATCAAGGAAGGCAAGACGAAGTACACCTCGAACTACGGCATCCGGCCACTGCGCGACGCGATCAGCGAGCACACCGCGAAGCTGCGCGGCGTTCGGTATGACCCGGAGCGCGAGATCATCGTGACCGTCGGCGTGTCGGAGGCTGTGGACCTCGCGCTCCGCGCGACGTTGAACGAAGGAGACGAGGTCATCCTTGCCGATCCGTCGTACGTCGCGTACGTCCCCGGCATCGTGCTCGCGGGCGGCGTGCCCGTCGCGGTGCCGACGCGCGAGGAGGACGATTTCCGCCTCCGCCCAGATGATGTCGAGGCCGCGATCACGCCTCGCACGCGCGCGATCCTGCTCGGCTTCCCGAACAATCCGACGGGCGCGGTCCTCGAGAAGGAAGATGTCGAGGGGATCGCCCGGCTGGCGGCGGAGCACGATCTGCTCGTGTATTCGGACGAGATCTACGACCGTCTCGTCTACGGCACCGAGCACCACTCGATCGTTTCGCTGCCTGAGATGAAGGAGCGGACGGTCTACCTCGCTGGCTTCTCGAAGTCGTACGCGATGACCGGCTGGCGCGTCGGATACGCGTGCGCGCCGGCGGAGATCATCGAGCAGATGATGAAGATTCATCAGTACACGGTGATGTGCGTGCCCACGGCCGCGCAGTACGCCGCGCTCGAGGCCCTCGCGACCGGCGAGGCCGAGGTCCTGCGCATGGTCGGTGAGTACGACAAGCGCCGGCAATACATGTGGCGCCGCTTCAACGACATGGGCCTGCACTGCTTCGAGCCGCGCGGCGCGTTCTATTGCTTCCCGAACATCACGTCGACCGGTCTTTCCGACGACGACTTCTGCGTACAGCTGCTCAAACAGGAGCGGGTCGTTGTCGTCCCCGGCAACGCGTTCGGCGAGCGCGGCCGCGGCCACATCCGCGCCTGCTACGCGGCCTCCATGGAGCAGATCGTCGATGCCTGCGACCGCATCGAGCGCTTCGTCACGCACGTTTCCTAAGGGTGGGCACGCGCTACGAGGATCAGCCCGCCGAGCATTGGGCGGGGGCGGAGTCACTCGACCCCACTCCCGTGTGGAAGCAGTACGCCCTCGTCGCGCTGCTGCTCTTCGGCGGGCTCATCGCGGTGCTGGTCGTGTCGCTGCTGGCGATCGCGCCGCAGATCGTGACCCCGCCCGCGCTCGTGCCCGGCGATCGACTGGTGCTCGCCATCGGAGAGCTTCCGGCGGCCGGCGCTCCGCCGAAGCTTGTCGGCACACCGCTCCTTGGCGCCGATCGTGAGTTCTGGCTCGTGCAGCCGGCCAAAGGCGAGGTCTACGCGTTCCGACGCGCGTGGTCTTTCCAGTCAGATAACGGTGTCCCGTGCACGATCGAGATGATGGGTCTCTCGTCGGTCGACGAACGCACGTTCATCGCGCACTGTCGCGACGGGCATGCGCCGACGTTCGGCGGCCGCGGGCAATCCTTCGAGGGGCCTGCGATGCGCGGACTCGACCAGTATCTTGTCTCGGTGAGCGACGACCGCCTGATCGTGAATCTCAGCCGGCTCGTCCGCGCTCCTGAGAGGACGACTGGGCCGGTGCCGACGGGCATCCCGCAGCCGCAGCAGCCATGAGCGATCGTCCGTACGAGCTCGTCATCGGCATCGAGACGCACGTCGAGCTCGCCACGGCGTCGAAGATGTTCTGCGGCTGCGCGGCGACGTGGTTCGGTGCGCCACCGAACTCGCTGGTCTGCCCGGTGTGCCTCGGCCTGCCGGGCGCGCTGCCCGTGCCGAACAAGCGTGCGATCGAGCTTGCGATGGTCGCCGGCCTCGCGCTGAACTGCGAAGTCCCGGCGCACACGAAGTTCGATCGCAAGAACTACATGTACCCCGATCTGCCGAAGGGCTATCAGATCTCGCAGTACGACCTGCCGCTGAGCGTCAAAGGCTGGCTCGAGATCACGACGTCCGCTGGCGCGAAGCGCATCCGCATCACCCGTGCGCACCTCGAGGAAGACACGGCCAACTCGAAGCATGGCGAGGGCTACGCGCTGGTCGACTTCAACCGCTCGGGCGTGCCGCTGCTCGAGATCGTCAGCGAGCCGGACATGACCTCGGTCGAGGAGGCGCTCGCATACGTGCGCGCGCTGCGCGAGGTGCTCATCTTCGCCGGCGTGTCGGAGGTGCGTTTCGAGCAGGGCGCGGGTCGCTTCGACGTGAACGTCTCGATCCGCTTCACCGAGGATGGCCAGGTCCGCTGGCCGCCGCAGAGCGAGATCAAGAACATGAACAGCTACGCCGCGCTGGAGGAGGCCGTGCCGCACGAGGCCGACCGCCTGTGGCAGGAGTGGCAGGCGGGCGGCGAGCTCCGGACGCGCACCGGCAAGATCACCGTGGGCTGGAGTCCCGAGCGGCGGCGCACGTTCCTGCAGCGTTCGAAGGAGGACGTCCAGGACTACCGGTACTTCCCGGAGCCGGACCTCGTCGCGTTTGCGCCGTCGCGCGCCGATGTCGAGCGCCTGCGCGCGTCGATCCCCGAGCTCCCGACCGCGCGCCGCGCGCGCTTCATACGTGACTACGGGCTGTCGGATTACGACGCGCGCATCCTGGTCGACGACCGCGCGCTCGCCGATTTCTTCGAAGCGACGGTCCGCGCGGCCGGGGGCGACGCCAAGACCGTCGCGAACTGGGTGACCGGGGAGTTCCTGCGTCATCTGAAGAGTGACGGCGGCTCGGTGGCCGGAGCGAAGATCACGCCCGCCCAGCTCGGTGCGCTCGTCGCGCTCGTGAAGAGGGGCGAGGTGTCGGGGTCCGCGGCGAAGGACGTCTTCGCCGAGATGTGGCAGACCGGCGCCCTTCCCGAGGCGATCGTCAGCTCGAAGGGCCTCGCGCAGGTGTCCGACGAATCAGCGATCGCGGCCGCGGTGGATGCGGTGCTCGCGGAGAACCCAAAGGCCATCGCCGACTACAACGCCGGTAACCAACGCGCGCTCGGCGCCCTTGTTGGCCCGGTCATGAAGCGCATGGGCGGCAAGGCGAATCCCGCGATCGTCAACCGCATCCTCGCGGAGCGGATCCGCTAGCGCCGACGCTTGGGGCGCGCGTCCCCTTCCCGCTGCAGCTCCTCCGGGACGTCGGGCTGGCCACCGACGTACCACCACGGCGCCCAACCGGCGAAACGAATGCGATGGTGACCGCGGCCGCGAAGCCAGAGCCAGATCCCCGCCACCGGCGCGGCAAAGATCACGAAGCCGAGTACATAGCCGACAAGGGACCAGAGCGTGCTAATCGAGCCGCTCGTATCCCGGAAGCGTGAGGAACTCGGCGAAGTCGCTGGAGAGAGCGACGTCGTCGAAGAGCGAAGTGGCTTCCTCATATCGCCCGTTGCCGTAGGACTCGTCGCCGACCGCCTGCCGGATCTTCGCGAGCTCCTCCCGCTCGATCTTCTTGACGAGGTCGCGTGTCACTGTCGGCCCCTCCACGAGCGGCACGCCGTGATGCACCCACTGCCACACCTGCGAGCGTGAGATCTCGGCGGTCGCGGCGTCCTCCATGAGGTTGTTGATCGCGGCGGCGCCGGTGCCGCGCAGCCAAGACGCGAGGTACTGGATTCCCACGCTCACGTTGGTGCGCAGACCGGCCTCGGTGACCGTCGAACCGGGGATCTTCATGTCGAGCAGCTGCCTCGCCTGGCCCACGACCTCGGACCGCTGGCGGTCGAGCTGGTTCGGCTTGGTGCCGAGAACGCGATCGAACTCGGTCATCGCGGTCTCGACGAGATCGGGGTGCGCGACCCAGGTCCCGTCGAAGCCGTCGTTCGCCTCGCGGACCTTGTCGTCGCGCACCTTCGCGAGCGCGGCCTCGGTGACCGCGGGATCGCGCCGGTTCGGGATGAACGCGGCCATGCCGCCGAGCGCGAACGCGCCGCGTCGATGGCAGGTCTTCACGAGCAGCTCGGTGTATGCGCGCATGAACGGAACGGTCATCGTGACCTGCGCGCGGTCGGGGAGGATGAACTCGGGCCGTCCCGCGAACTTCTTGATGGCGCTGAACATGTAGTCCCAGCGGCCGGCGTTGAGCCCACCGGAATGCTCGCGCAGCTCGTAGAGGACCTCGTCCATCTCGAACGCGAGCGTGATGACCTCGACCAGGACCGTCGCCTTGATCGAGCCGCGCGGGATGTGCAGCTCGTCCTGGGACCACTTAAAGATCTCGTTCCACAGGCGCGCCTCGCGGTGGCTCTCGAGCTTCGGCAGGTAGAAGTACGGGCCGGTCCCCTTCGCGCGAAGCCGCTTCGCGTTGTGGAAGAAATACAGGCCGAAGTCGAACAGCGCGCCTGCGATCGGGCGCCCTTCGATGAAGAGGTGCTTCTCGTCGAGGTGCCACCCGCGTGGACGGACGACGAGCGTCGCGGTCTTCTCGTTGAGCTTGTATACGCGGCCGTCGGGGTTGCGGAATTCGATGGTCCGGTCGATCGCGTCGATGAGATTGCGCTGGCCCTCGATCAGATTGCGCCAGGTGGGCGTGTTGGCGTCCTCGAAATCGGCCATGTACACGGACGCGCCTGAATTCAACGCGTTGATGACCATCTTGCGATCGGTCGGTCCGGTGATCTCGACCTTCCGGGTCCGTAGATCGGCGGGCACGCGGGAAACGGTCCACTCCGATTCGCGCAGGGGTCGCGAGTCGGGCAGGAAGTCGAGCGTGCCGCCGTG
>JBGPZT010000051.1:0-15595 GCA_041493915.1 Candidatus Limnocylindria bacterium | reverse complement strand
TGCTCTGCGCGCCGTGGCTCGACGCGGAGCTCGCGCTTGTGCGACCGCGTGTCGTGCTGCTTGTCGGAACGCTCGCGATCGAGCGGTTGTGGGGTCACGTTGCGCTGAGTGATGTCGTCGGGAAGAGTCGCGTCGACGGCGAGCGCGTGCTCATCCCGCTGCCGCATCCGTCGGGGGCATCGCGGTGGCTCAATGAGGCACGGAATCGGCGGCTGCTCAACGGGGCACTCCGACTGATTGCGCGCGAGGTGAGCGGCCTTCGCGAAGAAGACGCGGGATGAAGACCGTTCTCCATATAGTCCGCGCGTGAGATCGCTGCGCTGGACGCTCGCGACGGCAGGCGGCTTCGCGCTCGGCGGCGCTGCGCTTCACTCCCCTGGCGCGCCGGCCCTCGGTCCGTCCTATCTCGAGTGGGACGTGTCGGCCGCCGCTTTTGGAGCCATTCTCGGCAGCGTCGTGGGGGTCGTCACGGCGCTGCTGCAGATGCTCGCGCTCGGCGCCCGCAGCTGGCGTCTGATCGTCGCGTCCATCGTCGCTGTCGCGGTCGCGCATGCGCTCGCGGATGGCGCACCCGCGGCGTGGGGTGTCGGCGTAGCGGCCGCGATGAGCGGTCTCTGCGCAGCGGCAGCGCTCGCGTGGGCGCTGCACACGCGCGCGTGGCGATGGATCATCGCGAGCGCGTTTGCGTGGTGGGCGGGGTGGTTGCTGGGAGTCGCCATCGCCGCTCGGCTCGGGCTCAGCGGCGGGACGACACCGAGCGCCTGGGCGACCGAGCATGCCGTCATCGCGGGCATCCTTGGACTCGCATGGGGCAGCGCGACATCGCCGGACGCGCGTCGTGTCCTGGAGGAGAACCAGCTCTTCGCTCGCTTGGTCAGAGCGGAGCGTCGCCGCTCGAACTAAGAGAACCGCGAGAGGCTCCGTCGCGCGCTCGCGGTCGTGCGGCGGGCCGTCCAGCCGCTTGACAACGCAGCCAGTGCAGCGAGAATGCATCGTAGCAGGTGACGCTCACTCAACAACCCAGCGCAGGAGCCGCAGTGGACGACGAGTTTCTGACCACGGAAGAGGTGGCGCGGCGTCTCCGCGTTCACCCAACGACCATCCTGCGCCGACTCGGCGCGGTGGACGACCCCGATCCGACCCGCATTCCAGCGGTGCGCGTCGGCCGGATCTGGCGGATTCCCCGCAAAGAGTTCGAGGAATGGCTCGCTCGCTCCAGCCAGGGCCGCCTGGCGGGCAGGCAGCGGCGGCTCTTTTAGGGCCGCCGGACAAGCAAAGTGGGAAGGAGGTGATACCCAAATGCCAGCGAAGAAAAAGGCTGCAAAGAAGTCCAAGAAGGGCAAGAAGAAGTAACTCTGCCCTCCTGAGGTGAGGCGCCGCGGGCGGGCGGCGCCCTACCCAAGCACATGGTCATTGGTCCTGGGACTGGTTTCTCATAACGACTTTTGTCGGGGACTCGTTCAATTAGGCGGGATGATTGGCTCGTTCGCCGTGCGCAGCGTGCGCACTCTGCTCGTGTGCCTGACGCTTGCCCTGTCGAGCGTCGTGTTCGGGCCGCCGGCACCGGCGGCAGCCGCGACGTCGGACAACATGCTGAGTCTCAGCAACCAGATGCGCTCCGCCATCGGGGCGCCGACCCTCACGGGTGACTCGCGTGTCGTCGCGGCGGCGCAGAACCACGCCAACTACAGCTCGGCAAACAATCAGGGGGGCCACTTCGAGACCGCCGGCCTGCCCTACTACACCGGCTACTCGGCGCGCGATCGGGTCGCGGCGATGGGCTGGTCGACCTCCTTCGTGAGCGAGGTCGCGACCGGGGGCTCGGATCCGCTCGCCGGCGTCCGCCAGCTCTGGGACGCTCCGTATCACCGACTCGGCCTCATGCATCCGAGCGCATCCACGATGGGCTGGGGCCACTCGGACCTGAGTGGTCGCGGCACCACCGTGGGTGACATCGCGTACAACTTCGGCCTTCGGCCCGTCGACTTCGTGCGCTCTCCCGCGCACAACCAGACGAACATCCCGACGTCGTGGAGCGGGAACGAGTCTCCGAACCCGCTTCCCGCCGGGGCGACGCGGCCGGTCGGTTATCCGATCATGGTCGTGTACTCCGGCGGGCAATCGGTCGTCATGCGCAGCGCCCAGGTGATCGGCCCGGGCGGGGTGAGTTTGCCCATCTACTACGCGCCGCAGCAGTTCGAGTTCGACTACCAGGTGATCATTCCCCAGCGTCCGCTCGCGGCGAACACCACCTATCACGTGAAATTCGATATCACGGTGGCCGGCAGTTCGCTCATCAACGAGTGGGACTTCAGCACCGGGTCGACGATCAGCGGTGGTGGCGGCAGCAGTGGCGGTGGTGGTTCAGCCGCCCCCGACAACGGGCTGCACTCGGCGTGGATGTCCCAGACCGCGGTCCCGGCTCTCCAGCCCGCGGCCACCCAGAGCGTGAGCCTCCTGTTCCGCAACTCGGGGACGAAGACGTGGCAGAAGGGCGCCGCGGGGAGTCAGGTCGCGCTCGGGATCAACGGCGACAACACGACGTTCAGCGCGCTCGGGATGAACGTCGGCTGGCCGTCGGCGAATCGCGTGGCGGTCCAGAACGAGTCCGCCGTCGCGCCGGGCGGGATCGCCTCCTTCACGTTCGCGCTCAAGGCGCCCTTCAGCGGCGGTCTGGTGAACATCCCGCTGCGACCGGTCGTTGATGGGGTCGCGTGGCTCGAGGACCAAGGCGTCTTCGTGTCTGTCGTGACGACCGTGAACTACCACAGCCGTTGGCTAACGCAGTCGCCGTATCCGACGCTGCGCGCCGGTCAGGTGAGCGGTCCCCTGTCGATCAGCTTCATCAACACCGGTGGCCAGACGTGGACGAAGGGGCTGCTCGGGCAGGAAGCGCGCCTCGGCGTGAATCGTGACAACGAGACGTGGGCCGGCCTCGGAGTCGGATGGCCGTCGGCGAATCGCGTCGCCTTCCAGAGCGAAGGAAGCGTTCCGCCGGGAGCGGTGGGGACCTTCATGTTCCAGGTCCGCGCACCGATGACGCCGGGCGTCTACGCGATCAATCTCCGTCCGGTCATCGATGCCGTCACGTGGATGGAGGACCAGGGCGTCTTCCTCTACGTGACCGTGGTCCCCTAACTAGCGCTAGCTGCGGAACAGCACCTCGAAGATCTCACCGCACTTCGGGCATTTCACGGTCGCCGCATAGGGCGGATTCGGCGGGACGTCGAGGTGCTCGCGCGTTACGGATCGGGGACCCACCTGCGCGCCGCAGTACGGACAGCTCACCTGGTATTCGAGGAATGCATGCCGGTCGACCGGGGTGCGGCGACGAGCATCGGTCACGCCCATGTGCGGCTAGTCTAGGTCGATGGCCGCTCCGAAAGGTCGCACGAAGATCGCGACCGAAACGAAGACGCTGAAGGTCGGCGACGCTGCTCCCGATTTCACGCTCCGCGCGCACGACGGCAGCGAGGTCACCCTCTCGAAACTGCGCGGCCAACGCGTGGTGCTCGCGTTCTTCGCCTTTGCTTTCACGAATACCTGAAACAGCGAAGCGCCCGCGCTGAACGCTCTCCAAGAGCGTTTCGCGGGCGGCAGTGCCCAGGTCGTGGGCCTCTCATGCGACAGCGTCTACACGCTCAAGGCGTGGGCCGACTCCCTGGGCGGGACGAAGTACCCGCTGTGTAGCGACTTCTGGCCGCACGGGAAGGTCACGCAGGCCTACGGCGTGTTCAACGACGAGGTCGGAAGACCTGAGCGCGCGATCATCGTCGTCGACGCCACGGGGATCGTTCGGTACATCGACGTGCATCAGCTCCGCGAAGTGCCGGACGAAGAGGAGATCGCGCGGGAGCTGGAGAAATCCGTCTAGGAGCGAAGCCGCGCCGGCCTGGCACGGCTACCCGCGTGTCGGGATGAGATAGGCCTTTCCCTCGGACGCGATCGTGAAAGAGATCACGTCCCCGTCGGAGACACCGGGAAGCGTGTCGCCGCGGACCAGAACATCGACCCCGCAATCCACCACCGCGATCTCGCCCGTCTCGCGGACCGTGCCGCTCACGGCCGCGCCCGGTGCGACCACCACGCCCGGCTTCATCGCGCTCGCGACGGGCTGCACGTCCTTGGCGGCGTACTCGATCGCCATGGTGACCCGGTCGCCGATCGAGAGCCGATGCTTGCGCACCGCCCCCGTCGCGTCCTGGCCGCGAAGATCCAGGCGCGCCGGCCCTTCGCCGACGCGCAGCGTCACGATGATGTCGCCGCGCGTGCCGTCGAGCACGACGACGATCCCGCGCGACGCCCTCTGCCGCCACTTCTCGATGAACGCGAGCTGCTCGAAGTCCAGCATGTCGCCGATACGATAGCCACGTGGGGGGCGGCGGCTCAGCGTGCGCTCCGCACAGTCTTTCTTGTCCGAGCGCAACTCGCTGTTAGACCGTGAACATCGTGTTCTTCCCCGCACTCTCCGACTGCTCGTGTATTCGGGCGGCGTTCGCCGCCCTCATCTGCCAGTCGTGCGGGCTGCGCCCGCGCCGCACTAACTAGGCCGCGCACGCGGCCGCGGACGCCGGTCCGCATGACCCAGCGCACATCCCGTGGAGGTGAAGGTATGACTCAATACGCGCATCCCGAAACGCTCGTCGAGACCGACTGGCTCGCGGAGCACGTCAAGGACAAGAGCGTCCGCGCGTTCGAGGTGGACGTGGACACGTCCTCGTACGACCATGGGCACGTGGCCGGTGCCATCGGCGTGAACTGGAGGACCGACCTCCAGCAGCACCCCGTGCGCGATCTGCTCGACAAGAAGCAGCTCGAGGAGTTCCTCTCGAAGCACGGCGTCGCGAAGGACACGACGATCGTGGTCTACGGCGACAACAACAACTGGTTCGCGGCCTGGTTCCTCTGGTTGCTGAAGTACTACGGCCACAAGGACGTCCGGCTCGTCAACGGTGGTCGCTCGAAGTGGGTCGCCGCGGGCCGGCCGCTCGTCACCGACCGACCGTCGTTCCAGCGGAGCGAGTACCGCGCACAGGGTCCTGACGCGTCGATCCGCGCGCTGCGCGACTACGTGCTCGACAAGGTGATGGGAAACGGCGCGAAGATCATCGACGTCCGATCGCCGAAGGAGTACTCGGGCGAACTGCTCGCGCCGGAGAGCCTTCCGCAGGAGGGCGCTCAGCGCGGCGGTCACATCCCCGGCGCTCAGAACGTGCCGTGGGCGACCGCGGTCGCTGAGGATGGACGCTTCAAGACCGCGGACGAGCTGAAGGCGATCTACGAGGGCAAAGGTCTCGCGCGCGGCACGGAGACCATCGCCTACTGCAGGATCGGCGAACGAAGCGCGCACACCTGGTTCGTGCTGCGTTACCTGCTCGGTCACGAGCGCGTCCGAAACTACGACGGCTCGTGGACGGAGTGGGGAAGCCTCATCGGGGTCCCGATCGAGAAGGGCTAATGACCGGGGGCTTCGCCCCCCGAAGCCCCCCATGTCCGCTGCATCATGTGAGCGTGGATATGGGGCGCTCCAGGGCCGAAATGCTGCGCCTGCTCGAGCGGTTCGGCATCCGCGATCCCCGCGTCCTCGCGGCGATGGCGCGCGTGCCGCGCGAGGAGTTCGTCGCGTCGGCGGATCGCGACGTCGCCTACGGCGACCACGCGCTCGGGATCGGGGAGGGGCAGACGATCTCGCAGCCATACGTCGTCGCGCGCATGACCGAGCTGCTCGCGACGAGACCTGAGCATCGCGTGCTGGAGGTCGGCACCGGCTCGGGGTATCAGGCCGCGGTGCTCGCGGAGCTCGTGCGCGAGGTGATCTCGATCGAGCGCCATGCGTCACTCGCCGACGCCGCGCGCGATGGTCTCGAGCGCCTCGGCTACGCGAACGTCCACGTCATCCACGCCGACGCGTCGCTGGGCTATCCGCCTGAAGCCCCGTACGACGGGATCCTCATCACAGCGGCCACGCCGGGGGTGGATCCAGCGCTCGCGCGGCAGCTCACGCCCGGCGGCCTCATCGTCGCTCCGATCGGTGATCTCGACCAGCAGGAGCTTGTCGTGCTCGACGCGCGCGGCCGCGTGGAGCGCCATGGACGGGTGAAGTTCGTGCCGCTCCGTGGCCAGGCAGGATTCCGCGGATGAGCAGCATCCTGTTCGAAGGCGGGCGGATCCACGTCGGCGACGGCACGAGCGCCGATGCCCTCCTCGCCCGCGACGGGCGCGTCGCCGCCGTCGGCCGGCGCGATGAACTGCGCCGCGAGGCCGGTGGCGCGGAGTCGGTGGACCTTCGCGGCGGGCTCATGGTCCCCGGCTGGTTCGACGCCCACGTGCACTTTGTCTGGTGGGCGCAGCAGATGGCGCGGCTCGACATCGCGGACACCACGACACTGGAGCAGGCCCTGGAGCGCGTTGCGTCGTACGCGCGCGACCTGCCGGAAGGCGCGTGGGTGCTCGGGGGCCGTTTCGACAAGAACAACTGGGGACGCTGGCCGACAGCGGTCGATCTCGATCGAGTGACGGCCGGCCACCCCGCGGTGCTGCGCAGCCGCGACGGTCACTCGCGGTGGCTCAACAGCGAGGCGATCGCGCGCGCGGGCATCACGCGCGACACCCGGGTCCCCGAGGGAGGTGCGATCTTCCGCGACGAACGCGGCGAACCCACCGGCGTGCTCCAGGAGAACGCGAACGCGATCGCCGACAAAGTGATCCCGCCCGCGAGCGACGACGAGATGCTGGCCGACGCGCGCCGCGGGCAGACCGAAGTCTGGCGCCACGGCATCACCGGTTTCGAGGATCTCGACCAGTTCCTCGGACGCTCGCCGGTCGCTGTACTGGCGCGCATGCGCGACGCGGGCGAGCTCGGGCTGCGCGTGCACATGGGGATCCCGCACGCGCGGCTCGCCGACGCGCTCGAGCAGCGCCTGCGCACCGGTGCCGGCGACGAGTGGCTGCGCACCGGTCACCTGAAGATCTTCACCGATGGCGCTCTCGGCTCTCAGACCGCCGCGCTCGAGGAGCCGTACGAAGGATCGCGTGACCGCGGCATCCTCACGATCGAGCCGGGTCAGCTCGCGCGCGACGTCGCCGTCGCGGCCGGCGCGGGCATCGCCGTCGCGATCCACGCCATCGGCGATCGTGCGGTGCACGTCGCGCTCGACGCGATCGAGCCGACGCGGGCCAGCGCTCCGCAGCTGCGACAGAAGATCGAGCACGTGCAGCTCGTGCGTGCCGACGATCTCTCGCGCTTCGGCGCGCTCGGGGTCGTCGCGTCGATGCAGCCGATCCACGCGACGAGCGACCGCGACCTCGCCGATCGCTACTGGGGCGCGGCACGCGTGTCGCGCGCGTATCCCTGGCGCACGCTGCGCCGCACCGGCGCCGTGCTCGCGTTCGGATCCGATGCGCCGGTCGAGCCCATCGACCCGTTGCTGGGGATCCACGCCGCGGTGACGCGGCGCCGGCCGCGGGACGACGAGCCGTGGCGTCCCGAGCAGCGGCTCACCCTCGAGGAGGCGCTCGCGGGATACGCGGCGGGTCCCGCCTACGCGATGTCCTGCGAGCGCGAGTCGGGGACTCTGCGGGTCGGCATGCGCTGCGACGCGACGGTCGTCGATCGTGATCTCGCACGCTGTGCCGAAGACGAGCTGCTCGAGGCACGCGTGCGCGCGACGATCACCGACGGAGTGGTGCGCTTCGCGGACGGGCTCGGTTAGTTCAGCGTCGCGCGCCCTTCGCCATGCGCCCGAAGACGGACGAGCAGGTCGCGCAGGAGCATCGTCTCCCGCTCGAGCAGGTTCTTCTCCGCCTCGAGGCGCCCCGCGTCGCTGGGCAGCTCGAGCAGCCGTTGCCGTTCGTTGGCGTCCACCGCCAGGCTGGCGGCGATCCGATAGGCCGCCTCGCGTGGCGCCACGCTCGCGAGCTCGTCCACGATCGCGCGATCGCCGCGCGCATCGTCCGTGACCGCCATGACGGCGACGATGTACTGGCCGTAGGCCTCGACCGCGACGGCGGCGCGAAGGGGGGCGCCGTCGCCCTCGAGCTCGTCGAGATAGCGAACGCGCCCGACGAGATACGGCTCGGTGTCGGGATCGGTCTGCTCCAGTGCGAAGCGACGGCCGCCGCGTACCACGATGTACGAACGGCCGTCGGTGAGCGGCGAGAAGGCCATGATCTTCGCCTCGGTGCCGACGGCGTGAGGCTCCGGCGTCGCGCCGACGTCCTGGCCGGAGCGGATGAGCACGACCCCGAACGGGCGGTCGTCGTCCATGCAGCGCCGCACCAGCAGGCGGTAGCGCGGCTCGAAGATGTGCAGCGGCAGCAGCATGTCGGGGAACAGCACGGTGGTCAGCGGAAAGAGCGGAAGCAGCTCCGCCATCGCGCCAACGGTACTCTCCGCGCGTGATGCGATCGCCAGCGGGCGCGCTCCACGGGATACGCGTCCTCGACCTCACGCGCGCGCTCGCGGGCCCCTACTGCACGCTCATGCTCGGCGACCACGGAGCCGACGTGATCAAGGTCGAGATGCCGGGAACGGGTGACGAGACGCGCGACTGGATGCCGCCGAGCATCAAAGGCGTTTCCGCGTATTACCTCTCCATCAATCGCAACAAGCGCAGCGTGACCATCGACCTGAAGAACGCGGACGGAAGGCGCGTACTCGAGCGGCTCATCGAGCGCTGCGACGTCGTGGTCGAGAACTTCAGCCCGGGGACGCTCGCGCGCCTTGGCTTTCCCGACGAACGCGTGCGCAGGGTCAACCCGCGGGCCATCCTCTGCCACATCAGCGGCTTCGGACAGGATGGCCCGGGTCGCGCGTGGCCCGCCTACGACCTCATCGTGCAGGGGATGGGCGGGATCATGAGCCTCACCGGCGAGCCCGGCAGCGATCCCGTGATGGTCGGCGTGCCGCAGGCCGACGTGGTCGCGGGAATGTTCGCGGCATTCGCGATCGCGGCCGCCCTGCACGCGCGCGAGCGCACCGGTGAGGGACAGGTGATCGACGCGACGATGATCGGCGGGCAGGTCGCAATGCTGTCGCGGCAGGCCGCGCGCTACTTCGCCGACGGCACGGTCCCGCGGCCCGAGGGGAACGTGCACGCGTCGATCGTTCCCTATCAGACCTTCCGCGCGAGCGACGGGCACGTCAACATCGGCGTCGCGAACAACCCGCTCTTCGAGCGCTTCTGCCACGCGCTCGATCTGGAGGAGCTGCTCGAGGACGAGCGCTTCAGCGACAATCGCAAGCGCGTCGCGCACCGAAGGGAGATCGTTCCGATCATCGAACGACGGATCCGGACGCTGACGAAGGCCGAGGTGGTGCGACGGTTGCGCGAAGCGAACGTCCCCGTCGGTCCGATCAACGCGCTCGACGAAGTGTTCGCCGATCCGGTCGTGCGACACCTCGGCCTGATCGCGGAGGTCGACCACCCGACCGCCGGGCGCGTGCGCGCTCCCGGTATCCCGGTGCGTCTTTCCGGAACTCCGGCGTCGGTGCGCCGCCCTCCACCGGAGCTGGGGGAGCACACCGACGAGGTCCTGCGGGAGCTGGGATACGCCACGGGGGAGATCGCGGCCCTCCGCCGCGACGGCGCCGTCTGAACAACACGCCGGTCGTCCAACAGCCGAGGCGCCGGCCGCTGTGGCTGGTAGGCGCGCTCACGGTCCTCTCGCTGGGCGCGTACATCCCGATCTGGTACGGCCTCTCGTGGGCCGAGCTCAAGCGCGAGACGGGCGACGCGCGCATGGCGCCGCTCGCGCACGCGCTGTCCATCTTCGCCCCGGTCTACGGGCTGTGGCAGGCGTATCGCCACTTCACGCTGCTCGACACGCTGCGGCGCAAGGTCGATCCCGAACACGGCGTCGACGCGCTGACCGGCGCCATCGGCACCGGCATCTGGTGGCTGACGTTCACGCACTACTCGAGCGACCCGATCTTCGTGGCGCTCGACGCGATCGAGCTGGCGGCCGGCACCGCGCTCGTCGTGTATGGCCAGTACGCGCTGAACGGATACTGGCGATCGCGACCGGGTCCGCCGGTGGAGGAGCGCATCACGGAGCTCGACTGGCTCGCGCTGGGTGTCGCGGTGAGCTACGCGCTGCTCACGCTCCTTGGCGTGCTCGCCGCGCCGGCACCATAGGAATGACGACTCATTTCATTCGTCGCCATTCATACGTGCACCTCCTTCCGGAGGTGCTGTAGGAATGACGAACATCCTCGTCGTCGGCTCGCTCGCGTACGACGACGTGCAAACGCCCGTCGAGCGTCGGACCAACGTGCTCGGTGGGGCCGCGTCGTACTTCGCGATCGCCGCAGGGCTGTACGCACCGGTGCGGCTCGTGGGCGTGATCGGCGACGACTTTCGCGAAGAGGACGTGGAGCGTCTGCGCGCGCGTGGCATCGACCTCTCGGGGCTCGAGCGGCGGCGCGGCACCTCGTTCCGCTGGCTCGGCCGCTACGACTACGCGATGAACACCGCGGAGACGATCAACACCGACCTCGGGGTCTTCGCCGATTGGCAGCCGCGCGTGCCCGAGTCCTTCGCCGACAGCGAGTTCGTCTTTCTCGCGAACATCGACCCCGAGATCCAGCTCGCGACGCTGCGCAGCGTCCGCTCGCCGAAGGCGATCGCGCTCGACACGATGAACTACTGGATCGATCACAAGCGCGAGGCGCTGCTGGAGGTCATCTCGCACGTCGACATCGTCAGTGTCAACGAATCCGAGGCTCGCCAGCTCTGCCGCACGGTCAGTGTCCCGAAGGCCGCGCGCGACATCCTCGCGCTCGGACCGAGCGCGGTCGTCGTGAAGCGCGGCGAGTACGGTTCGGTCCTGTTCACCCGTGCCTTCTCGTTCTGGTCGCCGGCCTTCCCGTTCGACGAGGTCACCGATCCGACCGGGGCGGGAGACAGCTTCGCCGGAGGCTTCCTTGGCCACCTCGCGCAATCCGGTTCGGTTGACGACCGCGCGCTGCGCCGCGCGACGCTGCACGGGACGGTGTGCGCCTCGTTCGCCGTCGAGAGCTTCAGCGTCGACGGGATAGAGGCGGCCACGCCGGTGGACGTCGCCGCCCGCTACCGCCTGCTCCAAGAGCTGGTCCGGGTCTAGGTCCAGGCAGGGAACCAGGCGCCGCGAGCGGTGTACGGAGAGTGAGAACCGACTCCGTGGAGGGCCGGCCGACGGAGGACGCCGTACTGGTGGAACGCTCGAGGAATGGCGATCAGGACGCCTACGCCGAGCTCGTGACGCGCTACCAGGCGATCGCCGCGCGCACGGCGTACGTGATCACCGGGACCGCCGCCGATGCCGAGGACGTCGCGCAGGACGCCTTCGTGAAGGCGTACTACGCGCTCGACCGATTCCGCGCCGGCGCTCCCTTCCGCCCCTGGCTGCTCCGGATCGTCGCGAACGAGGCCATCAACCGCCGCAAGGCGGCCGGCCGGCGACCGACGGTCGGACTCAGCGTCGTGGAGGACCGCGCCTCGGGCGACACGGCCCTGTCTCCCGAGGCGTCGGCCCTCGCCCACGAGCGCCGCGAGGTCGTGCTTGGCGCGCTCCGGCGGATGCGCGAGGAGGACCGGCTCGTGATCGCATACCGCTACTTCTTCGATCTCTCCGAGGTCGAGATGGCGGAGGCGCTCGGCGTGGCGCGCGGTACGGTGAAGTCGCGCCTCTCGCGCGCGATCGCGCGGCTGCGAGCGGCGATGGAAGGAGACCAGCTGCATGACGCGTGAGCCGATGCCCGAGCACGAGCTCGAGGCCACGCTCGCCGATATTGGTGAGCGGCTCGCGTACCCGCGTCCCACGCACCTGGCCGACGCGGTGCGCGCCCGGCTGGGCGAGCCGCGCTCCGGCCGCTGGTGGGACGCGCTCCGTTCGCCTCGCTACGCCTTCATGCCGGTCATCGCGACGCTCGCGGTGCTCGCGCTCGCGGTCGTCCTCGCCGTCCCGGGCGCGCGCGCCGCCGCGGGCGAGTTCCTGCATCTCCGCGGGATCGACATCTTCCGCGCTCCGGCTATCGCGACGCCCACCGCCACCGCCGTTCCGCGTGCGACCTTCGCCGGCGGACTCACGACGCTGGACGACGCGCGCCGCCGCGCTGACTTCACGGTGCGCGCCCCGACGGATCCCCGCCTGGGCGCGCCGGACGAGGTCTATCGCGGGCTCACCACGACGGGGAGCCACGACCTCCTGACCCTCGTCTACGGCAGCCGAGCGGGGGTCCCGGTGTCGCGCGAAGCGGGTGTAAGCGTGCTGGTCGTCGAGTTCCGCGGCCGGGTCGACGAGACGCTCTTCGGGAAGGTCGCCGGTCCCGGCACTCGGATCGAGGATGTGACGGTGAACGGCGGCAGGGGCTTCTGGATCGAGGGCGAGCCGCACCTGTTCTTCTATCGCGACGAGGCCGGGAACATCTGGAGCGAGACGCTCCGCCTCGCCGGCAACACGCTCCTCTGGGAGCAGGATGGCGTGACGATCCGTCTCGAAGCCCAGATCACGCGTGAGGACGCCCTTCGCATCGCGGCATCCTTCCGCTAGCGAGCATCTCGCCTCCGGCCGACTTCGCGCCAGACGAAAACGCGGACTTGACAGGCGGAATCGACGCGCATCGAATGTGGCCGCCGACGGGCTATGGCTAGGAGGTGGACAACGCAGTGAATGTTCTTTCGAAGTTCTCGCGCCGCGGGTTCCTCAAGTACGGATCACTCTCGGGTCTTGCGGCCTTTGTGACGTCGTGTCTATCCCAGAACGCGCCAGCTGCGTCGCCGACGACCGCCGGCACCGCCGCGGCTGGCACTGCGGCGGCCACGGTCGCGCCCGCCGCCGCGATCACCTGGAAGATCCAGTCCGGATGGGCCGGCAACGACATCTTCCAGACCATGTTCCTCAACTGGAAGGCCAGCGTGGAGGACATGTCCGGCGGTCGCATCAAGATCGACGCGCTGCCGGTCAACACGCTCACCAACACCGCTGGCGCGATCGATGCCGTCCACGCGGGCACGCTCGATGGCGCGCACCACGTGCCGGCCTACTACTACGGCAAAGACCACGCGGTGAGCCTCATGGGCACCGGCCCGATGATGGGCATGAGCGGCCAGATGTGGCTGTCCTGGTACTACTACGGCGGCGGCCAGGCGCTGTATGAACAGCTGGTCCAGGGCAAGCTCAAGCTCAACGTGAAGTCCTTCTTCCACATGCCCATGCAGAACCAGCCACTGGGATGGTTCAAGGACGAGATCAAGGGCCCGGATGACTTCAAGGGAATGAAGTTCCGCACCGTCGGTCTCGCCACCGGCATCTACCAGTTCATGGGCGCGAGTGTGATCTCCGTCGCGGGCGCCGACGTGGCGTCATCCCTCGACCGTGGCGTCATCGACGCGGCCGAGTTCAACAACACGACGTCGGACACGGCCTACGGCCTGCCCGACGTCCGCAAGATCCTGATGACGCAGTCGTACCACCAGCCGAGCGAGATCCTCGAGCTCACGCTGAACAAGACGAAGTACGACGCCATGCCGAAGGACCTCCAGTCGATCATGCGGTGGTCGACCGTCGCGGCCTCCGCCGACGGCGAGTGGCTCCAGCTCTTCAAGAACTCCGACGACTACGCGAAGCTGCTCGCACGCGGCATCAAGTTCATCGTCTCGCCGCAGTCGGTGCGCGACAGCCAGCTCAAGGCCTGGGACTCGGTGGTCGCCGCCGAGTCGAAGGACAACCCGGAATTCGTGGCGATCCTCAAGTCGCAGCGGGCGTGGGCCGAGCGCATCTTCCCCTGGGCCGACACGATCAACATCCGCACCCCCGACCCCGTGTCCTACGCGGCACGGCCCAAGGTCTAGCGCCGACCCGATCCCTCGGACGAACTATCGTCACGGGGTCCTGGGGAAACCCAGGGCCCCGTGGCATGTGAGGCATAGGAGAAGGATGCAGACCTGGCTGTTGCGGATCGATCGCTTCAGCTCGTGGAGCGGAAAGGCGATCTCATGGCTGGTGCTCCTGAGCACGGCCCTGATCAGCTACGACGTGCTCATGCGGTATCTCTCGAAACCGCTCGCGACGACTCCGTTCGGTGACTTCATCCGCTCGATCTGGTTCACCTACAACTACTCGTACGACATGGCCTACTACCTCTACGCCACGCTGTTCATGATCGGTGGCGCCTACGCGCTGTCGCGCGCGCAGCACGTGCGCGGTGACATCTTCTATCGGAAGTGGTCCGTCAAGACGCAGGCGCGCGTGGACCTCTTCCTGTACATCTTCGCGTTCTTCCCGGGGATCCTCGCGATGGTGTCGGTCGGCGCGCAGTGGGCGGCGTATTCGTGGTCGATCCACGAGCGAGCCTTCACCTCGGCCGCGGCCCCGCCGCTCTACCCGCTCAAGACCGTCATTCCGATCGCCGCGCTGCTCATGGCCGTGCAGGGTGTGGCCGAAACGATCCGATCCTTCATCGCGGCGCGCTCCGGCGTGTGGCCACCGCGGCTATCCGACGTCGAGGAGACCGAGACGATCCTGGCGCGGCAGAGCGAGGTCTAGCCGATGAGCCCGGAAGCCCTGGGCCTGATCATGATCGCGCTCATGGTCGTGGCGATCATGATCGGCTTCCCGACCGCCTTCACGCTCATGGCGCTCGGCATCACGTTCGGCTTCCTCGGGATGGGATTCCTCGTCTTCGATCTCGCGGTGCAGCGCGTCTTCTTTGTGATGCAGAACGACGTGCTCGTCGCCATCCCGCTCTTCCTCTTCATGGGCTACATCATCGAACGAGCGGGAATCCTCGACGAGCTGTTCCATGCGGTCAACGTCATGTTCGGCTGGCTCCCAGGATCGCTCGCGGTCGCGACCCTCGCGACCGGCACGATCTTCGCGACGGCGACAGGCATCGTCGGCGCGGCGGTGACGCTCCTCGGGCTCCTCGCCTTCCCGGCGATGCTGCGCGCGGGATACAACAAGCAATTCGCCGCCGGCACCGTCACGGCGTCGGGAACGCTCGGGATCCTCATCCCGCCCAGCGTGCTGCTCATCCTCTACGGCTTCGTCGCCGGCGTGTCGGTGCCGCGCCTCTACGCCGGCGCGTTCCTGCCCGGCTTCATGCTCTCGTTCCTCTATCTCTCGTACATCATCGTCCGGGCGAAGATCCGTCCGGGCGACGCGCCGCGGCTCCCCAAGGAGCAGCGGGAGAAGCTGACCGGCTCGGACACTCTCCGTCTCGTCTTCCGTGGGTTCGTGCCGATCGTGTCGCTCATCCTCTTCGTCCTCGGCGCGATCTTCTTCGGACTGGCGACGCCCTCGGAGGGCGCCGCACTCGGCGCGCTCGGCGGCATCCTCCTCGCCGCGGCGCACCGCCGGCTCAGCTTTTCGATGATCCGTGAGTCCGTGTTCCTCACGGTGCGGACCGCGTCGATGGTCGGCTGGCTCCTCGTCGGGTCGAGCATCTTCGCGGCGGTCTTCGCGCGCCTCGGCGGCGCGCAGATCCTCGGTGACTTCATCCTCGGTCTGCATCTGTCGCCGGAGGCCTTCTTCTGGGTCATCCAGATAGTCATCTTCGTCCTTGGGTGGTTGCTCGAGTGGATGGAGATCACGATCATCTTCATACCACTCTTCC
>JBGPZT010000153.1:0-6344 GCA_041493915.1 Candidatus Limnocylindria bacterium | reverse complement strand
CGATGCGCGCCGCCGCATCGCGTGATGAAGCCCTCCCGACCCATTGAAGGCGACGCGCAGCCGCCCGGACATGACCTCCTCCATCGCGCTGAGCGTCCCGCCGGTCGTCAGCAGTGACACGTCGTGCATCCCCGCGAACGGCGGCGTGTCGCCCCAGGCCGATAGGCCCCACTGGCCGTAGTCGTCGTCCGGGTCGCGCGAGGCCTGCATGACGGCCTCGACGTAGTCGCTGTCGTGGATACGCTCGATCTCGGCGCGCGTCGCCGGGCGGGGCGCGAGCACTCGCGCACCCGCACGCGCGAACGCGCCCAGCCTTTCGAGCGTGTCGTGCACGCCGACGAGCCGGATCGGCTTCAGCGGATGGTCGTCGCGGTAGACATGAGATACGACGCGCGGGTCCCACACGAACCCCGCGATGGTCATCGCCTCACGCGGTCGAGCCTGACGAAGCTGAAAGCGTGGGCATGGCGTTCGTCGGCGTGATGACGCGTCCGCTCGACCTCGCGCCACTCGCCTGGATCGAGCCTTGGGAAATGCGTGTCGCCGTCGACTTCCGCCTCGACCTCGGTCAGGTAGATGCGATCGGCACGTGGCAGGAACTCCTCGAACACACGCGCGCCGCCGAAAATGATGACCTCGGGGACGGCGCCCGCGAGCGTCAACGCTTCATCGGGCGTGCGCGCGATGAGGCAGCCGTCGCAGCGGAACTCTGTGTCGCGCGTGAGGACGATGCTGGTGCGGCCCGGCAACGGCCGTCCGATCGAGTCCCAGGTGCGGCGGCCCATGATGAGCGGCTTCCCCATCGTGACCTCGCGCACGTGCTTCATGTCGTCGGGGAGCCGCCAGGGCAGGCGGTTGTCCTTCCCGATCGCGCGCCGCCGGTCGTACGCGACGACGAACGAGATGATCGCTAGACCGCCATCTTCGCCCTGATCGACGAGTGGCTCTGATAGCCGACAAGGCGTGCGACACCGTCGAGGAGCGGCCCGGGCACTTCACCCGCGCGCGCCCGCGCCAGGATGTCGCGATAGCGCGCGGTCACGTCGTCGAGGTCGCGGAGCGCGGGATCGAGCGAGAGCGTCGGGGAGGCGAACGGCTCGCGCCCGAGCTGCTCGCGCGCGGCTTCGAAGTGATCGCGATAGACGTGTGCGTCGGCCAGCACGTGGACGAACTCATCAGGAACGAGTCCGGTGATCTGTGCGACGAGGTGCAGGAGGACCGCGTACTCGGCGATGTTGAATGGCACACCGAGGAAGAGATCGCAGGAGCGCTGATACATCATCAGCGAGAGCCGTCCGTCCGCGACGAAGAACTGGAACAGCGCATGGCACGCGGGCAGCGACGTCGCGTCGAGCTCGCCGGGGTTCCACGCTGTCACGACGTGGCGGCGGCTGGAGGGTCGCTCGCCGATGCCCCGGATGACGTCGGCGAGCTGGTCGACGTGCCGGCCATCCGGCGCGATCCAGTCACGCCACTGTTGACCGTAGTTCCGCCCTGCGTCCCCATCGAAACGCGCCTTCTCGACCCAGTACGGCGCGTACGCGTTGCCGTCCCAGATGTGCGTGCCGAGCGCGTGAAGCTCGTTCACGTCGGAGCTCCCGGCGATGAACCAGAGCAGCTCGGCGAGGACCGAGCGGAACGCGAGCCGCTTCGTCGTCACCGCGGGGAAGCCGTCACTCATGCGGAAACGCAAGACCTCGCCGAAGATCGCGCGCGTCCCGGTGCCGGTGCGGTCGTCGCGATCGACGCCGTTCTCGATCGCCTTGCGAAGGACGTCCAGGTATTGACGCACGTCTAGCTCCGCGTGCGGCGGTAGACGCGTCCGCCGACGCGCATGTACCACACGCGACCGTCGGGTCCGCGCAGGAACTCGCCGCGTGTGTCCTTGAGCGGACCGTCGAGCAGCGTGAAACGAGCGTCACTCGTGAAGGCAACGCGCGACGGCGGCGGGTCGGGCGGCTTCGGCTGGACGCCAAGCTTGTTGTGCGAGAAAGTGCGATACACGAGGCCCGTGTCCGAGAGCTCGAGCTCCGCATCGGAGAGCTCAGCGAGATAGCGGTCGGCGTACTCGGTGTAACGCGTTCGGTCGAGCTCGATGTACACCGGCTCAGGCACGTTGATATTCAGCCGCTGCCTCAACCACCAGGTCGTGACGTCCTGATGAAGCAGTCCGCCACGCGCGGAATTCGTCTGCACGGTCACTGCCTCGCCGCGGTCCGGAGCGAGCATGAGCACACCCTGCTGCCCGATGGCGACGCCGCCGTGGTACTGGAGCCGAACGCCGCCCACGGTCCGCACGAACCACGAGACACCGACCTTGCGATCGAGATCCGCGTCGGCGAGCGGCGCGCGCATGAGATCGAGCGACGCACGCGACAGGAGGCGCGCGCCGTCGGGTGCTGTTCCGTCGCCGAGGTGAAAGCCCGCGTACCTCATGAGGTCGTTCGCGGTCGAGACGACGCCGCCGACCGGTGTGATCGCGCGCGGGAAAGCCCATGGCCGCGCGACCGTCGGCTTCTCGTCGACGATCACGTGCCCAATCGCGACGCGATGGGTGATGGCCTCACCTGCGGAGAAACACGAACGCGTCATGCCCAGGGGGAGGAACAGCAGCTCGCGCGTGGCCTGCTCGTAGCTCTTCCCCGTGACGACCTCGATGAGCCGTCCGAGCAGTGCGAAGCTCGAGTTCGAGTAATGCCAGATCTCGCCGAGCGGCGTGAGCTGCTCCAGCTCGGCCATCGCGGCGATGTAGCGCGCGAGGGCGTCGTCGCCGTTGCCGAAATCGGCGAAGCAGTCGCCCAGCCAGCCACCGGTGTGCGTCACGAGGTTGCGGACCGTCGCGCTCTCCTGCGCCGCGGCGTCGCGCAGGCGAAACGCCGGAATGTAGCGGCGCACCGGCGCGTCAAGTTCGAGAGCGCCGCGCTCGATGAGCCGCATGATCACCGTCGCAGTCATGGTCTTGGTCACCGAGGCGATCTGGAACAGGGTATCGCCGTCGACCGGGAGCGGATGCTCGACGCTCGTGACCCCAAAGCCGGCCACCTCGACGTCGCCGGCGCGAAGCATGCCGATCGCGACGCCGGGTACGTGGTAGCGCTGCATCGCGTCGCGCACGAGGGCGTCGAGCGTGGGATTCACCAGCCGCGATGCTAGGACGTGTGCGCGCGATGCGTTAGGGAGGCGTCGTCCCCATCACGCTCAGGCAGCCCTGGCGCATCGCGACCTGACGCACGATGAACGGGAATCCGTTCGAGAATTCGTCGAGGCTCTTGTCGATGGCGGAGCGCAGGGGATCGAGCAGGCCGGAGGGCAGCGGACTCGCGGTGAGGCTACGGATGCGCACGACGAGCTTCCCGTCGACGGAGCCGGCACTGATGTCACTCGCGGCGTTGACCGTCAGGACCGATGCGGTCGCCTGCGCCGACAGATGCACTCCTGCGGGGTCGATCGTCGCGCGGACATCGTTGATCGTCGCCGGCACGTCGGCGGGCACGCTCGAGTTCGCCGCGGTCGTCAGGTCCGCTTCGATGGCGACGAACGCGACCGGCTGGCTCTGGTTGGTTTGCGCGTAGGTGCGCAGCTGCGCGTAACGGTCCTGGATCGTGCCGCTCGCGAAGACACGTCCGGTGGACTGCGCGCTGCAGATGCTCGTCACCACCTCCGGGGGCTCGAATTCCGAGATGGTCTGCGGTGTGGCGGCGGCGTAGGTAAATCCGGAGCGCACGAGATCCCCCACGTTGACATTGCCTGTGAACACACGCGTCGCTTCACGGTTCGTGCCTCGGAACGCCTCGACCGTGAGCGTGGCAGTCGGCGACGCGGCTGTCTTGGTGAGCAGGACGGTGTAGCGGCCGACCGGCGGCTCGCGCAGCGTCACTTGGTTCGGGCCCGCGACGCAGCCGAAGATCTCCTGCTTGTTGCGTCCGATGCCGCACGTCGCTCCGGTCGACGCGGTGATCGCGAACTCGAGACCGGCCGACGCCGTCAGGAGGAAGCGCAGGGTCGGCGCCTGCGCCGTGGCCTGAGCAGGGGCCGGCTGATTGCTGTTGATCGTGACCTGCTGCCCCGTGGCGACGGTCACGCTCCCGCCGGCGTTCGCCGTCACGAGGATCTCGCCGTCGTCGACCTTGTAGGTGACTGAGCTCGTGCCGTCCGCGTTCTGCGTCACGATCGTCTCGAAGGCCGTGCCGCGCACGGACGCGGTCGACGATGGGGTCTTGATCTCGAACTTCGAGTCCGGAGTCTTCAGCTTCGACACGGCCGCCCATGACCTGCCGAGCGTCTGCTCCACCAGGAGCTGGATGCCGCCGCTGCCAAGGCGGTTGAGCGTGAGGACCTTCACCAGGGAGCCCGGGTCGACGCTGAGCGTCGAGCCATCGAAGAACGTAAGCACCGCGCGGCCATCCTTGCTCGAGCGGATGAAATCGCCGTTGCTAAGGATGTCGCCGTCGAGCGCCGGGGCGAAATCGCCGGGTCCCTTCTGCGCGTCGACCGCGGTGCTCAGGACCGCGACCGTGGCCGCGTTGTCGGCGGTCGCGTTCGAACCGCGCGGCAGGTAGAGGTAAACGCCCGCTCCGACGAGCAGCAGCAGCACGATGAGGAGACACCCGAAACGCTTCACCGGTCGTTCACCCGCGCGGTCGGAAGGCTACCAGACGGTCCCTGTGACGACCGGTCGCAGTGAGGAGTCAGGCGGTCTGCGTGCGCTCCCAGTCGTCGCGCAGCACTTCGCCAAGCCAGATGTCGTGCCATCTCCCGAGCGTGAAGAAGTGATCGCGGCTCATGCCGATGGTGCGGTAGCCGTTCTTCTCGAGCGCGCGCCGGCTCGCCAGATTCCCGACGAACACTTCGCTCATGAGCTTGTGCAGGTTCAGCTCGCGGAAGGCGTAACGGGTGCGAAGGCGCATCGCCTCGGTGGCGTAGCCCTTCCGCCAGTGCTCTTTCGCGCCGATGACGATCCCGGTGGTGGCGTGCGCGTTCAGCCAATCGATCTCGTGGATCCCTATCGCGCCGATCGTCTGGCCATCCGCCTCGATCATCCAGAACACGGTGTCCTCGGCTTCGCCGAACTTCTTCAGGATGTCGGCCTCGTAGTAGAGCGCGACGGCCATGCGCCGCCCGAGGTAGCGGGTCACCTCCATGTCGGCGAACCACGGGACCATGCGCGGCGGGTCGCTGTCGTCCGCGGGACGCAGAGTGACGTGATCAGCGCGCAGGACGGGTCCGAACATGGGCACGCAGAATAGCCAAAGATGGAATTGCAGTTCCTTGGAGCGGCGACGACCGTCACGGGCTCGCAGTTCCTCCTCACCACCTCGCGCGCGAAGGTCCTCATCGACTGCGGCATGTTCCAGGGCAACCCGCACGAGGCGATACGCAACCGGGTTCCGCTCGCGTACGACCCCGCGGAGATCGATGCTCTGCTGCTGACGCACGCCCATCTGGACCACTGCGGTCTCATCCCGCACGTCGTCGCTCGCGGCCTCCGCGCGCCGATCTTCGCCACTGCCGGTACGGTCGAGCTTGCCGGACTCGTTCTCCTTGACTCGGCCAAGCTGCAGGACGAAGCGGCGCAGCGCGACGCGCGCTTCGAGCGGAAGCATCCCGACCGTGCGGCGAAAGAGTCCAACAAGGACGAAGCGGAGCTGCGCAAGGCCACGGATGAGGCCGCGGCGGCGGACGACGAGGAGAGCGCGGCGGAGATACGAGACCCCGAGGTCCTGTTGCGCAACCAGCCTCCGACGATCGAAACGGCGATCGAAGAGCCGCTCTACACGGTGGCCGACACGCAGGCCACGCTCCAACTCTTCAAAGCCGTCGGGTACGACCGTGAGACCCTGGTGGCTCCCGGCGTCCACGCGACCTTCCTCGATGCCGGCCACATCCTCGGCTCCGCCATCATCCGCGTCCGCGTCAGCGACGGCGAGAACGCTCCCGAGAGGATCATCGTGTTCTCCGGCGACCTTGGCCGTCACGACACGCCGATCATCCGGGACCCGACGACGGTGACTGACGCCGATTACCTGCTCGTCGAGTCCACGTACGGCGGACGCGAGCACGAGCCTCAGGATGAGGCTGTCCGCATCCTCGCGGAGACCGTACAGCTCGTCGCACAGGCGAACGGCGTGCTGCTCGTGCCGTCCTTCGCGATCGGGCGAACGCAGGAAGTGGTGTGGCAGCTCGACCGGTTGCTCGACGAGAAGCGGATCCCGCGTCTTCCGCTCTATCTCGATTCGCCGATGGCATCCAAGGCCACCGAGATCTACCGACGGCACGGCGACTACTACGACCAGGACATGCGCGACCTGCTGGCAAAGCGCGAGGACCCGCTCGATTACCCCGGG